>DATLOR010000489.1:0-19845 GCA_035536135.1 Pyrinomonadaceae bacterium
AGCCGATATGGAGCGTGCCGTTCGCGCCGTAAACGCTGATGAAATGCGGCAGTTCCTTGTTGATTCCCCACGTCAGATCGACCGTCGCGACGACGCCTTTTGCGGTTTTGGCGATCAGCTTGACGTTTTCATCAACCGATAAGTTCTGCGTTCCGCTCGTTTCGACAGCGAGAACTTCCGTGATCGCGCCGAGAAAATAGCGGATAATATCGACCGAATGCGTTCCGTTATCGATCAAAACGCCGCCGCCCGCAATTTCTTTGTTCGAGTTCCAACGCTTCGACATATCGACTTTTGCGGTAAAAGCATTTTCAAACTGGACGATCTCGCCGAGAACGCCCGAAGCGAGAATTGCTTTGGCTTTAACGACATCTTCGCAGTAACGAAACTTGGTCGCCATCGTAAACGTGACATTGCTCGTTTCGGCGGTTTCGATCATCGCTTTGGCTTCCGCGACCGACAGGCAGAGAGGCTTTTCGCAAAGCACGTGAACGCCTTTGCGCATAAAATACATCGCGATTTCGGGATGCGTATTCGGCGGCGTCGCAATAATCACGGCATCAAGCTCCGTGTTTTCGGCTAAAGTTTTGTAATCCGAAAAACTTTTCGCGCCGAACGGTTCGGCAAAGGCTTTCGCTGAATCCTGATTGATGTCCGCAACCGCCACGAGCTGACAGCAATTGCTCTGCTGAAACGCCTGTGCGTAAGTTTGGGCGATTCCGCCCGTTCCGATGAGTGCAAATTTTAATTTGTTCATATTCAATTTTTATTATTCTGAGTAATATCGGCTCATCCATTTTTGAAATTCCGCCTGATATTTATTTTGTGCTTTTTCGATTAAAAAATTCGGGTTTTCGACGGGTTGCAAATCAAATTTTTCAGCTAGCCAATCTTTATATACTTCTGCAAAACGGCGCGGCTCGTAATCCTCACTTTTATAAAATGAAACTTCGTCCCAATCTATCATCGGCTCGCTGTCGAAAGTCAGAACTTGCAGTAATTCTTTGATGTTTTCCGCAATAATATGAAATCCGCCTTCGCTTCCAAAAGCAACGATGGGAGTTTCGCTGAGATTTTTGTTTCCATTCCTGAGCCAGAATCCGTAAGTCGAGCCGGTATAATCAGCATTGGCAAATTCCATTATCGAATTAAGAAAAATTTCATCTTCCGAGTAAGTTTTTAAGCCGATTTTTTCCGTGTCAACCGTCAACTCAAAGCCGTCCGAATAAAAATCATCTTTTGAAACCTCGTTTTGAAATTCCAAAAGTTTGGTTAATTCATTCGGAACGGCTAAACCGTTAAAGTTTTTGGCGAATTCGCTTAGTTCAAGCATCAATTTTATTTTCTAACTGCTTCAACCGCTTCGCGGATTGAATCTGCAAGAAATTCGATGTGTTCTTCCGTGTATTTTTCGTTGATCGGCAGAACGAGAACATCGTGCAAGCCTTTAATCGTACCCTGAAAATTGTCGTCGTTGTAATCGACGGCTTCGGGACGCGCCAAATTGAACGGATAATGCGAATCGCCGAACGTGTTCTGGTCGCGGAAAACCATACATTTGTATGCAGGTTTGACAACATAGCGCGGTGCGCTCGCGACATCGTAGACTTTTAAGGCTTTCGAGAGTCCGACCGAGCCGTCTTCGATCTTCGCGTCGTCAACACGCAGACAAAACTTCCAGTAAGTCATTGTCGAATTTTCGGCAGGTTTATAACTTTCGATACCGTCGATATCTTTGATGAGTTCATCGAGCAATGCCGCCATTTTCTGCCGCTGCGCGACGGAATAATCGAGTTTTTTCAGTTGTTCGTACGAAACTGCGGCTTGCAGTTCGGTCATCCGATAGTTCAAAGACGCGAAATAATGGTCGGGATTCGCATCGCCGTAGCCCCAGGCTTTGTTGATGAACAGATACATCCGGCGCGCAATGTCGTCATCGTTCGTGACGACGATTCCGCCTTCGCCGGTCGTCATCTGTTTGCCCTGCTGGAACGAAAACGCGCCGATCTTGCCGATCGTTCCGGCATATTTGCCGTCGCACATCGCCATAAACGACTGCGCCGTGTCTTCGATCACGGGAATTCCGCGCGAATCGGCAAGCTCCATGATCGCTTTCATTTCGCACGGGTTGCCGAAAAGATGCGTGACGATGATTGCTTTCGTGCGCTCAGACAAAACTTTTTCGATGGTTTCCGCCGTAACGTTCAATGTACGCGGGTCAACGTCCGCAAAAACCGGGATCGCGCCCTGAAAGATGATCGGCGTGAGCGCGCCCATATCGGTGATCGAGGTCGTAACGATCTCGTCGCCCGGATTCGGATTGATCGCCGCGATCGCAACGTGCACGGCGGCAGAACCCGAATTACACGCGTAAGCATATTTGACGCCCAATTTTTCGGCGAATTCTTTTTCAAGCAGTTTGCCGTATTTGCCTTTGGTCGTGATAAGGACGCCCGATTGCAAAACTTCCGTGACGGCGGCGATTTCCTCTGCGCCGAAAGTTCGCCCCGAAATGTCCTGGTCTGATGGTAATTTGATGATTTCTTTTTCTAATGTCGGTGTCATATTTTTAGTTTTTGCCACGTATTGTGCGAATATCACGAATAAAATAAAAATAATTTGTGCTATTCGTGTTATTCGTGGCTAATTTTTTCCTTTGGAATAACTTTAAGGTTCTCTGTCGGTAATGAAGTTTCAATCGTTTCGGATTTCCCGAAAAAACGCATTTTTGAGAGCCGTGAGAGTAATTTTAAATGTCCGAAGATCGTCCGCGCCGTTTTCATTTTTGAGAAACCGAACAGGCGGACTTCCAGAACTGCCGGGTATTCGATGATTTTTCCGCCTTTCAAGTCCAATCTCCCGAGCATTTCCGCGACGCCCAAAAAGCCTTTTTCCTCGAGTGGCAGATCAACGAACGAACTGCGCCGGTAAACGCGGAAACAGCTTGTGTAAGTCGCCAGTTTTGCCCGCAGAGCGCGGCGGTAAAGCCACGATGCGCCTTTCGATAAAAACAAACGCCATTCGGGAACATTCCGCACGCCGCCCGCTTTGTGATAAGGCGAAGCCGTCACGAGATCGACATTTTCCGCCAGCAGCGGCAGCATTTTGACAAGTTCGTGCGGGTCGTAGGTGCAGTCGCAGTCCATCGAACAAACGATGTCGGTGTTTGCCGTTTTGATTCCCGTCATAATTCCCGCCGCAACGCCCTGATTC
Source organism: Pyrinomonadaceae bacterium (assembly GCA_035536135.1). Taxonomy (GTDB): domain Bacteria; phylum Acidobacteriota; class Blastocatellia; order Pyrinomonadales; family Pyrinomonadaceae; genus JAFDVJ01. Next base: position 3,214 of record DATLOR010000489.1, read on the forward strand.
GTTTCGTGGCGGACGATCTGCACATTTTCACGCATCCCGAAAAGCTCGTTCAGTTTTTCGAGGGTTGCGTCTTTCGAGCAATCGTCAACGAAAATAAAATTCGACTGAAAACCGTTTTCCGACAAATTCGCTTCGACGCTCCGTAGAGTGTTTGCCAGATAAGGCAAAGACGCTTCTTCGTTGTAGCACGGAATCACGACCGATACCGGATTTTGGATTTTAGATTTTGGATTTTGGATTTCCGCCGCCGAATCTGCTTTCGGTAATTCGTAATTCGTAATTCGTAATTCGTCTTTGAGCCCGAGAAAGTCCGCCGCGTCGCAAAAGTCGTATTTCTGGATGTTTTCCTTTAAGATCCATTCCATCTTGTCGAGCTTGCGGTAATGACGGATGCGGTTGTAGGCGGACGCCGCATTGATGCGCGGCTGTTCGGGATCGAGCTCCCAGACGTGAAAGTAAAAAACGAACGGCTCGTCAAAATCCGCGTGCCACTGGCTGACGGCTTTGCGCATCAGCGTGTATGGAATCTGCCGGAAATAATTGCCGCCCGAGATCGGCAGCAGCCCGACGCCAAGATTACGGGTCGAATAAGGAAATTCCCAGATCGCTTTACCACCCGCGTGAACCTGATGCGCGAAACGCTTGTTTTTGTCGGATTTTTTGGTCGGCAAAAACGATGCGTCGTAAACAAAACCTTCTTCGGCGAGAACGTCGAAAATCCACGAATCCTTTTCGTAATTTAACTTTTCCGCCGCGCGGTAACCGATAATTTTCTGCCCGCTCGCGTCTTCCAGAACGCGGTTCGTTTTGCGCAGATCTTCGCGGAACTCTTCGTTCGTCAGATTTTTCAAACTGCGGTGATAAAACCCGCGGCTGGCAACTTCGTGCCCGCGTGAAGCGATTTCCCGCACCAGGCGCGGATTTTGTTCGGCAATCCAGCCCAGTACGAAAAATGTCGCCTTCGTGTCGAACTGGTCGAGCAAATCCAGAGTTTTCAGAGTATTTTGCTCGTAACGCGGCTCGAAATTCGACCAGTTTCGCTGCTGAATCAAATTCTCGAACGCGCCGACGTGAAAATAGTCTTCGACCAAAACAGTTAGGAGATGTTTTTTGTTAGGGGCAATTTGATTCATTAAAAAAAACTTTTAGAACAAAGCTCGCTGCACGTCGCTTGCGCCTTTTACTTTGACTCCGAACTTTTCCTCGATAATTTTGACAATGCGCTTTGCCGCTTTGCCGTCGCCGAACGGGTTTGCAACTTCCTTAACGGATTTGATCCACGTTTCGACCGAATGATTTTCTTCGAGCATTCGCGCCAGCGTGCGCGGATTTCCGCCGACGAGTTTTGCCACACCGGCTCTGATCGCTTCGGGACGCTCGGTATTTTCGCGCAAGACTAAAAGCGGTTTGCCCAGGCTCGGGGCTTCTTCCTGGACGCCGCCCGAATCGGAAATGATCAGCCACGCGCTTTTCATTACCGCCACGAAATCTTCATAATTCAAAGGCTCAAGCAAATAGATCCTTTCTCTCCCGGCTAAAATTTCTTCGGTGACCGCCTGCACGTTCGGATTCGGATGAACGGGAAAAAACAGGCAGACATTTTTTCTTTTTTCAACGAAATCGCGCAAAACTTTGAGATTTCCGCTCATCTTTTCGCCGAAACTTTCGCGCCGGTGCGTGGTCAGCAAAATTCTTTTGAGACCTTTTGTTTCTTCAAGCAGATCGGTAATCTGACTACCCGGCGTCAAGTTTTTCAAAATATATTGAAGCGAATCGACGACCGTGTTTCCCGTCACGAAAACCTTTTCCATCGGAATATCTTCAGCCAGCAAATTGCGGCGGTTGCGTTCCGTGGCGGCGAAATGAAAATTGGCGATCTGCGAAACCAGCCGGCGGTTCAATTCTTCGGGAAACGGGCTGTAAAGATTGCCCGAACGAAGTCCGGCTTCGACGTGACCGACGGCGATCTGACGGTTAAACCCCGCCAACGCGCCTGCCAAGGTCGTCGTCGTATCGCCCTGCACGACGATCAGATCGGGTTTTTCGGCGGCGAGAATTTTATCGAGTTTCGCCAGAACCTTTGAGCAAACTTCGTTCGGCGTTTGATTTTTGGTCATCACGCGCAAATCGAAATCGACCGCGATGTCGAGCATTTTCAGAAAAGGCTTGAGCAATTCTTTATGCTGGCTCGAAGAAACGACGACCGTTTGGAAAAATTTCTTTTTTAGTTCGTGAATGATCGGCGCAAGCTTGATCGCTTCGGGACGCGTCCCGAACAGCACGAGAATTTTCAACCGGCGATCGGTCGTTTCGTGCGTTTTGCTTTCTTTATCTTGCGCAGCTCCGTCCAACATCATTTTTGCTCTCGAATTTCAGGTCTTGGAAAACTCAGATTCAATATACAATTAAAAAGCAGATTATTCCTTAATCTTTAATTTTTATCGTTTTTTATAACGCGAATTGAGAATATTTTAAACTGGAACAAGACCGGAATTTAATAATTTAGCCGATGATAAACGCCGAAACAAAAAACTTTTCGGACTTAAAAGCGGAAGAACTTTTATAAAATTAATTCTGAACGCGGTTTGTCTTACGTGCTGAAAGCAAAAGACTTTTACATTTTAAACGGAAACTGCGGCAAAACTCAAGGAATTTTTGAGTTTCCGCTCAAATTATCGACAATTTGGTGAAAATCTGATTTTTTTGGAAGGCATTTAAACAAAAAGGCGAGCTGGAAACCCGCCTTTTTGTTTAAATAGTTGTAAAAAAATTATTATTCGGGCTGACCTTTACAGCCGGGATTGTAAAGCGCGGGTTGTTTGGTCGAAATGATCGGATATTCTTCCGCCGTCGCGTTGATCTCGACCCAGCCGAGATATTCCTCGGGGATCGACATATCCGAAAAAATCGCTTCGACCGGACATTCCGGCAAACAAGCGTCGCAATCGATGCAGGTATCGGGATTGATTAAAAGTTTGTCGGGCAATTCGTGAAACGCTTCGACGGGACAAACTGCCGCGCAGTCGGTATATTTACATTCAACACAGGGTTCGGTAACGATATAAGTCATTATTTTTGAAAATCTCCTCGGATTTTTTCGTAAGTCAAAATAAAAAGCTAAATCAGCCGGGCTAACTTGTCAAATGCAACCAGACAAGTGCTAAAATGCCTTCATTATCAAAATTTATCGACAAATAACATTTTAAGGAAAATCGAATGAAAAACAACAAAGCTGAACGCGAATTATCGTTGGATTTTTTGCGCGTGTGCGAAGCGGCGGCAATCGAATCCGCCAAGACGATGGGACAGGGCGACCGTAAACACTCGGATCACGTCGCGGTCGAAGCAATGCGCGAAGTAATGGACACCGTGCCGATGCGCGGTCGAATCGTCATCGGTGAAGGCGAACGCGACGAAGCCCCGATGCTCTACATCGGCGAAGAAGTCGGCGGCGGAAACTATTCCGAAGAAGCGCGGCTCGAATTTCCCGAAGTCGATATCGCCGTTGACCCGCTCGAAGGCACAAATCTCTGCGCGCTCGGCGCAAACAACGCGATTGCCGTGCTCGCGGCGGCGGAACGCGGCGGATTGTTAAACGCGCCCGACATTTATATGGACAAGATCGTCGTCGGTCCGTCGTGCCGCGGCGCGGTGGATATTGATGCGCCCGTTAAAGACAATCTAAAAAACATTGCGCGGCGTTTGGGTCGTGACGTTGACGATTTGACCGTGATGTGTCTTGACCGTTCGCGTCATAAACAACTGATCGCCGATGTGCGCGCCACGGGCGCACGGATTCGTCTGATCTCGGACGGCGATCTTTCCGCCGGGATTTCGGCGGCGGTCGCGGGTACGAACATTCACGCGCTGATGGGCATCGGCGGCGCGCCGGAAGGCGTGATCACTGCCGCCGCGATGAAATGTCTGAACGGCGAAATTCAGGCAAAACTCGTTTTCGATCCCGAAAGATTAGGCGTCGATAAATCGAAAGTTCCGCCGAAGGAAGAATTGCTCGAACGTCTTAAATCAATGGGCATTACCGACCCCGAAAAAGTCTACGACACGAACGATCTGGCACCGGGCAAACGAATTATTTTTGCCGCGACCGGCGTCACCGACGGCGCGCTTCTCAGAGGCGTCCGCTTTTTCGGTGCGGGCAAACGGACGCATTCGGTCGTGATGACAACGGATTCAAAACATATCCGTTTTGTCGATACGGTTCACGTCGAAGGCGGACCCGATGCGGTAATCAGGTTTTAGGGAATAAAACTCCGGATAGAAGAAATAAGATTTCGGACAAAATAAAGAACAGCAGATTGACGCGAATATCAATTGGTATCAATCTGCTTTATCCTTTTTATTCTTATAAAATTTCAAATTTATTCTTATGAAAAATTCAAAACCTTTTGTTCTCGATTTAAGCGAAGTCAGCGCGGACGATGTCGCGCTTGTCGGCGGAAAATGTTCCAGTCTAGGCGAACTTTTCCGCGAATTGACGACGCAGGGCGTGCGCACGGTTGACGGTTTTACGACGACCAGCCACGCTTACGAAGTTCTGCTTGAAACGGGCGGTCTCAGAAAAAGACTGCAGAAACTCCTCAAAGGTTTGGATGTCAACGACCTTGACGAGCTGGCGCGGGTCGGCAATGAAGCCCGCAATTTAATGCTCGAAACGCCTTTTCCGAAAGAAGTTGAAACGGCGATCTTCGAATCTTATAAAAACTTAGGCGAGCGCATCGGCAAAAAGACTTTCGAGGTGGCGGTGCGTTCCTCGGCAACGGCTGAAGATTTGCCTGACGCCTCGTTCGCCGGACAGCAGGACACGATCTTAAATGTGCGCGGCGAGACGCAGCTGATCCAAGCCTGTCATCAATGCTACGCGTCGCTCTGGACCGACCGTGCAATCAGCTACCGCACGGCAAAGGGTTTTGACCATTTCGATGTCGCGCTTTCGATCGGAATTCAGCCGATGGTGCGCTCCGACATTGCCTGTTCGGGCGTGATGTTCACGCTCGACACGGAAAGCGGCTTTCGCGATGCGGTCGTCATCAACGGCGCGTGGGGATTGGGCGAAGCGGTCGTCCAGGGCATGGCAACGCCCGACGAATGGATCATTTTCAAACCGACCTTGAAACTCGGCTTTCGCCCGATCGTCACGCGAAAACTCGGCGTTAAGGAAGTCAAGATGGTTTTTGCCGACGACGGCACGGGAACGCAGGTGCGCGACGTGGTCGAATCCCAGCGTAAACGCTTTTGTCTTTCGGGTTACGAAGTTCTGCAGCTCGCGACGTGGGCGTGCGCGATCGAAGATCATTATTCAAAACGCGCCGGAAAATCGCAGCCGATGGATATCGAATGGGCGAAAGACGGCATCACGGGCGAGCTTTTTATTTTGCAGGCACGCCCGGAAACCGTTCACGCGCAAAAATCGGAAAACTTTATCGAAAATTATAATTTGTCCGACAATCACGGCGCGCCGCTCGTTTCGGGCGTCGCGGTCGGCGAAAAGATCGGCTACGGCACGGCGCACGTGATTCTCGATACCAACAAGATCACGAGTTTTAAAGAAGGCGAAATTCTCGTTACTGCGATGACCGACCCGGCTTGGGAACCGATCATGAAACGCGCTTCGGCGATCGTCACGAATCGCGGCGGACGCACCTGCCACAGCGCGATCATCAGCCGCGAACTCGGAATTCCATGCATTGTCGGCACGGGCAATGCGACCGAAGTTTTGCGTTCGGGAACCGATGTGACGGTTTCGTGCGCCGAGGGCGATCGGGGAAATATTTATTACGGAAAGGTCGATTTTACGATTGACCGCCACGAAATCACCGACGATGAACGCCCGAAAACGCAGGTTATGATGAACGTCGGCGACCCCGACCACGCTTTTGCCGTGTCGCGTCTGCCGAACGACGGCGTCGGCTTGGCGCGTCTCGAATTTATCATCAACAACCACATCGGAATTCACCCGATGGCGCTCGTCAATTACCCGTCTTTGCGCAACCGCAAGGATGTTGAAGAAATTTCGAGCCGTATCTTGGAAGAAGACCCGAAGGAATTTTTCGTCCGCTCACTCTCGGAAGGCGTCGGTAGAATAGCGGCGGCTTTTTACCCGAAACCGGTCATTGTGCGGATGTCGGATTTCAAATCGAACGAATATGCGCGGCTGATCGGCGGCAGCGAATACGAACCCGACGAAGAAAATCCGATGCTCGGCTTTCGCGGCGCGTCGCGCTATTACGACGACCGCTATAAAGCCGGTTTCAAACTTGAATGTCTGGCGATTCAAAGAGTCCGCGAAGATATGGGTTTGACGAACGTGAAAGTTATGATTCCGTTTTGCCGGACGGTCGAAGAAGGCGAAAAAGTCATTGCGCTGATGGATGAATTCGGTTTAAAGCAGGGCGAAAACGATCTGGAAATTTACGCGATGTGCGAATTGCCGGCAAACGTCGTTTTTGCCGACGAATTTTTGAAAGTTTTTGACGGCTATTCGATCGGCTCGAACGATTTAACGCAGCTTGCTTTAGGTTTAGACCGCGATTCGGAAATGGTCGCGCATCTTTTTGACGAACGCAACGGCGCGGTCGAAAAAATGGTTGCGATGGCGATCGACGCGGCAATCCGCAACGGCAAAAAAATCGGTATCTGCGGGCAGGCGCCGTCGGATTATCCCGAATTTGCACAGTTTTTGGTTGAGCGCGGAATCAATTCGATCAGCTTAAATCCCGATACGGTGATTCAAACAACCGCGCATATTTTGAAAACCGAAAAGAGTTTGAAATCATCAAAAAAATAATTATTGCGGGTTTCCGAGTTTCAGGTTTCAGGAAAGTTTTAACTTGAAACCTGAAACCTGAAAATTGAAACTAACAGAAGATGAACCAGCCGATCGAAAATTACATTCCGCAGGATTTTACCGAGCGATTCCGCCGACAAGCGTGGAAGGTTTGGACGATTTCTCTGCTCGTAGTTTTCGCGTGGGTTTTCGTTATTTTGCTTGCGCCCGTTGCCAAAGCGAACGGTTTTGAAAAGATTTCCGCGCTCGTTTATACATTTTTCAGCGTGATCTGTCACCAGATAGATTCACGCTCGTTTCACGTCGAAAATCATCCGTTTGCGGTTTGCGCGCGCTGTTTCGGTGTTTATTTCGGTTTATTTTTCGGTTTTCTGATCTATCCGTTGATTCGAAAAGTTGATGACATCGAGCCTTTACCGCGTTTTTGGCTGTTTCTGTCGATGATCCCGATCGGGATCGACTGGTCGCTCGGCATTTTCGGAATTTGGGAAAACACGCATCTTTCGCGTTTTCTGACCGGCTCGATCTTAGGCGCGGCGTGCGCGGTCTTTATCGTTCCGGCGCTCGTTGAGATTTTTCGCTATTTGAAGAAAACGAACAAATAAAAAGACTGTCTGTTTGACAGCCTCTTTATCTAAATTATTTTTTCGATATTTTTCTGTATATTTTGTTGGCAACATACCGAACGCTCGGCACGTCCCTTGATAGTAAATTTTATTTTAAAGAAGTTTTTTTCGATTGGCAAGTTTTATTTGCAACTTTTTTATTTCGTTGATTTAGGGCTAAATATCAAAAACATTTAACTTAACTGCAGCATCAAAAGTTTTCCACCTGTGGAAAACTTTTCCGCCAGTCGAATGTTTATTGACTAATCGGCAAAATAATAGCAAAATTATGCTTGCAAACGACAATTATATTATGAGTTTTACCAAAGACAGCGCAGTTGAGAGAGCAAAACAAGACTTAGCGCAGCGTTTAGGCATCGCGGAAAGCGAAATTACCGATTCGGTAACGGATATGGAATTTCCCGATATGTCGCTCGGCGCAGCTGTCGACGGTGAAATGGCGGCGCAGATGATTACGAGCGGTTGGCGCATTGATTTGAGCGCGAACGGCGAAGATTATGAATATCGCGCCCAAAAATACGGAGAGCTTCGTTTGCGCGGATTTAACGGAACAAATTACATTATCGAATCGTGAAATTGAGCGGGAAACCGATTTTCTTTTTGAGAAGATCTTTCCGCTTTATTTTTGGAGTTAAAAATATGAATCGTAATAATATTTGGATACACATTTGCATCGCGGTCGTTTTGATCACGATGGCGGCGGTTTGGGGACAAATTCGCCGTTGGCAGGTCAGAACAGACGATTTTACGCAAAAATCTGACAAGACTGCGCCGAAACCGGTCGCACCCAAACGTTCGACGAGCGAAAAAGAACCGGAAGTGCTGGTCAAGTTTCGTCCCAACGTGAGCATTGCGGACATCAAAAAGATCGCCGAGAAAAACAATGACCGGCTCGAAGACGAAATCGAAACCGTCAAAGGTTTGGTTTCGATCGACGATCTGGACAATGCCGACGCAAGCAAAGTGGCGGAACAATATTCGCAGATGAGCGATCTGGTTGTTTATGCCGAGCCGAATATTCAAATAAAATTAGACGATCCGGCAAACACTTCCGCGCCGATTTCACCGCTTAATTACACGCCGAGCGAAGATGATCTGACCGGTCCGAACGACCCGATGTTTGATGAACAATGGGCTTTGAACAATACGGGTCAAAACGGCGGCAAGGAAAAAGCACACGTTGACGCGCTCAAAGCGTGGCTTAAAACAAAAGGAAGCGATAAGGTCGTCGTCGCGGTTCTCGACAGCGGCGTTGATTACACGCATCCCGATCTGGTTTCAAATATCTGGTTTCGTCCCGACAACATCCCGCAATACACGGACGACGAGCTCGGAACTTTTAACGACGAACACGGATTTAACGCCACCGACAATTTGAGCGACCCGATGGACGACAACGGACACGGAACGCACTGCGCGGGCATCATCGGCGCCGAAGGCAACAACGACGAAGGCATCGCCGGAATCAACTGGAATGTCCAGATTATGCCGCTCAAATTCTTGGGACGCGGCGGTTTCGGAACAACGAAAGACGCAATCGAAGCCATCAATTACGCCATTGACCGCAAACAAAAAGGCGTCAATGTTCGCGTGATCAGTGCAAGCTGGGGTTCGACGCAGTATTCGAAAGCGTTGGAAGACGCGATTCGCGCCGCCGGTGAAGCTGGAATTTTGTTCATCGCCGCCGCCGGAAACGACGGTTCGAGCAACGACAAACGACCGCATTACCCGTCGAATTACGATCTGCCGAACGTGATCAGCGTTGCGGCTTTAGACCGTAACGACCAGCTCGCTTCGTTCTCGAATTTCGGCACGAAAACGGTTCACATCGCCGCACCGGGCAAAGATATTCTTTCAACCTGGCTCAACGATCAATACCGCGAAGCATCGGGAACCTCGATGGCAACGCCGTATGTTTCGGGTGCCGCCGCGCTGGTTCTGGCAAGCGAACCTAATCTGACGGTTGCCAAATTGCGCGAACGTCTTTTGAAATCGGTTGATAAACTCGATAATTTGAGCGATAAGGTCGAAAGCGGCGGACGCTTAAACGCAGCAAAAGCCCTGGGCAACTAGTTCTTTCAAAAATTAAAACAAAAAAGCCGTGATGCAAATTCGCGGCTTTTTTGTTTTTTAAATTTTCGGAATTTGTGAATGATTTCATTTTCAACCGTTTGCGACATCGCCGTTAACCATTTGGAACATTGAAGATACGCAAATGTTTGCGCAGAATATTCCGCATCGCTTTTTAAAATTACTAAATTATTGTATGTAAATAACTTAAAAGATTTGTAAAGTTTTCTAAACATAATGGCACACGCTTTGCTATTTCAGTCGGCAGAGGCAGTGCCGATTAGCAGTTGCCGAAAAAAGTTTTGATGAGGAGAAAATAAAATGAATCGTTTTAAGAATTTAATTGCAGTTTTTGCTTTTTCGCTTTTAGTTTTGGCTCTGCCGACAATTGCTTCGGCACAATGGCGCGACCGCGATCGCGATCGCGACAACGACGATTACAACCGTAACGGAAATTACAATCGTAATCTCGAATCAACCATCAAAAACCTGAAAAATCGAAGTCGAGAATTCGCCCGAAGATTAGACCGCGAGCTCGACCGCAGCCGTTATGACGACCGCAATCGCGAAGATCAGCTCAATCGTTTAGCTGATGATTTCAGACGTGCGACTGCCCGGCTCGATGACGAATACGACAACCGCCGCGATTACAATAACAGTTCCGACGAAGCACGCCGCGTTATTCAACTCGGACAGCAGCTCGACAACGCGCTTTACCGTTCGCGCCTGAACTATAATCTGCAGGGCGATTGGAACAGAATCCGTCAGGATCTGGATGTTCTTTCCAATGCTTACGGTTACAACAATCGCAACAATCGCAACAACCGCAATAATCGCAACAGCAACGGAGATTGGCGCAACAGAGTTCCGTTCCCGCTTCCGTTCTAACTTTTATAAAAGTTTGGCGCGGCTTAAAATCCAGCCCTTCCGAAACCAACTCTTAAGCCGTGCTAAAGTAAAAGCCTGAGCCTCAAAACTCGGGCTTTTTTATTTTGTGGGGTTTAAGATTTACAATCTATCAATGACCGGAACACTCTATCTCGTCGCAACGCCGATCGGAAATTTGCAGGACATTACTTTTCGCGCCCTCGAGACGCTGAAAACGGTTGATCTGATCGCCTGCGAAGACACGCGCCACACGCAGAAACTCCTGAATCATTATTCGATCAAAAATCGCCTGATCAGCTATCACGAACACAACGAAAAGGAACGCGCCGAAGAATTAGCCGGAATGCTTGCGGGCGGAAAATCGATCGCGATCGTTTCCGATGCCGGAACGCCCGCGATCTGCGACCCGAGTTTTAGAATCGTCGAAAAAGCCAATGAGATCGGCGCGCGCGTTATTTCGATTCCCGGCGCAGTTGCTTTCGTCAACGGTTTGATCGTTTCGGGTTTGCCGACCGATTCGGTCTTTTTCGGCGGATTTTTGCCGTCCAAAAAAAGCGAACGAATCAGGCGTTTGGAAGAAGTCAGGGAAATTCCCGCGACGCTCGTTTTTTACGAAACGCCGCACCGGATCGAAAGCTCGCTCGCCGACGCGCTGGAAATCTTAGGCAACCGAAAAGCGGCGATCGCCCGCGAATTGACGAAACTGCACGAGGAAATTCTGCGCGGCGATTTAAATGAGCTTTTAGGAAAAATTTCTGGCAACCCGCTAAAAGGTGAAATCGTCTTAGTTGTCGACCGTAAATCGAATGAAACGAAACGGTTAGATGTGAGCACGGCGGGAACGCTGAAATCTCGTTTAACCGAACTGGAAAGCACCGGAGTTGAGCGTAAAGCCGCTCTGAAAAAAATCGCGAAAGAGTTCGGGTTAAGCCGTTCGGAAGTTTATCGAAGACTTCTGATCGATTAAAGATTTTAGTGAAAAAGATTTTGATACTCAAAAAAACACTCTTCCGATCAGTCTTCTCAAATCCGGTTACATCTTAAACTTACTTAAATGGTTGTTCGCATTTTAGCAGCCATATTTTTATTTTTGGAGTAATTAAAAATGAAAAAATTAATATTTAGCGGACTTATGACTTTACTTTGTGCTTCGTTCGGATTGGCGCAAAACACTACCAGTGATTATAAAAAATCCGAATTTTTCGTCGGCTATTCAAACAATCAGGTCGATACCGGTTTGAACAGCGACAGCGGAAACCAGTTCCAGAACTTCTTCAACGACCGCGAATCTTTCCACGGAGTGAACGTCACCGGAACCTATAACGTTTCGCGTTACGTCGGCATCACGGGCGATGTTTCGGGAACTTACAACAATAAAAACTTTAGCATTACGGTTCCGACCGGCACGACCACAACCGGCACGGTATCGTTCAAAACGAAGAATTCGCTGTATAACTTTTTAGGCGGCGTTCAGGTTAAAGATAATTCGTCCGATTCCAGAATCAAGCCTTTCGGTTATGCTTTGGTCGGTGCGGGACACGCGCGCACCAAGTTTAAAGACGTCAGCTGCCCGACCGGTGTTGACTGTACGTTTTTTAACGAAACTGACTCGGAAACCGGTTTAGCCGGAGCTTTCGGCGGCGGTTTGGACATCAAGATCAACGACAAAATTGATTTTCGTGCCATCAAAGTCGATTACAACCCGATCAAATTAAGTGACGGAGTCAATCACAATGTCCGGATCGGTGTCGGTATTGTATTTTAATTAAATCAATTTCGAATAATAAAAAGCGGCAGGTTTTCAAAATCTGCCGCTTTTTTGATTTTTAAAGCAGATTTCGCCTTTTTGCTCCGGTTGTGAGACTTCAAAAACTCTCACAAATCGGCGCGAAAGATTTTTCATCGGGATTTAGCCTTAGATCAACGGCTTTTTATTTTTTAACCAAAGGAGATTTAGACTTTATGAAAACGATTTTCTCTAGTTTTATTTTGATTATTTTTTGCGCGTCGATCTTATCAGCGCAAAGCGATGAGATTTCAAAAGGCGAATTTTTCGCGGGCTATTCGATAAATCGGACAGACGTTGGCGAAAGCGGCGATGCCGATATCGACAGAGCGCTCGACGAAGGACGCAATTTTCAGGGTTTTAATGTTTCGGGCGTTTATAATTTTTCGAAATACGTCGGTTTGAAGGCGGACGTTTCGGGACATTATAAAAACTTCCGCACAACCTTTCCGGGTATTACCAATGAAGCGCGAATCAATGCTTCGCTTTACAACGTTCTGGGCGGCGTTCAATTCAAAAACAACTCGAAAACACGCCGGGTTAAGCCTTTTGCCCACGCTTTGTTCGGAGTCGGCATCGCCAAAGCCAAGCTCAACGACGCTTTTTGTCAGGAAACTTTGGGTACGAGCTGTCCGGCGGAGTTTCGCGATTCGGAAACGGCATTTTCGATGGCATTCGGCGGCGGTTTGGACGTGCGCGCCAGCCGCCGGGTGAGCTTTCGGCTTTTTCAGGTCGATTACAATCCTTTGAGAAAAAACGGCGAAACAACGAATAATGTGCGATTCAGTTTCGGCATTGTCTTTCACTAAATTTTCGCAAAAAACAAAAAGGCAAAAGTTGAAAAGTTCAAACTTTTGCCTTTTGCCTTTTTACTTCTTACTTGAAATTATCTTTGCGTTAATTCGGGCGGAAGCTGCTTATCGATCGCCGGACGCGTTTTCAAATCGGAAACTTCCCACAATGTCAGAAAGATCGTCCGCGTGATTTTTTCCATCTTCGCGTAGTCGATTTTCTGCGGTTCGTCGCCCGGTTGGTGGTAATCTTCGTGAACACCGTCGAACCAGAAGACGATCGGAATGCCGTTGTGCGCGTAATTGAAATGGTCGGAGCGGAAAAAGAAGCGGTTTTTGTCCTTCGGGTCGTCGTAGCGATAGTCGTAACCGAGCTTCAAATAAGCATCGTTCGTGCCTTTCGTGATCGCGCCGAGCGTCGAACTCATCATTTCCGAACCGATCACGTAAATATCATTTTCGCCCGAAAGCTCGGCGTTGCGTTTGTCCGTGTTATCCGGCTTGCGGCTGCGCCCGATCATATCGATATTGAGCTGTGTGACGACATTTTTAACGTCAACGGTCGGGAATTTGTTGAAATATTCGCTTCCCCACAAACCTTTTTCCTCGCCGCAGTGCCAGACAAAAAGGACGGAGCGTTTCGGACGCTTCGGAGCTTTGGCGAGCGTTTCGGCGATCGAGAGAACGGCGACCGTGCCCGAACCGTCGTCGTCCGCGCCGTTCCAGATCTTATCGTCGGTGCGCGCATTCGGATTCGTGCCGACGTGGTCGTAATGCGCGCCGATCGCGACATATTCGTTTTTCAAACGAGCGTCCGAGCCTTCCCAAACGGCGACAACATTCTGCGTCGACGCTTTTTCGGTGTTGGCTAAAACCGAAACGGAAGCCGTTTTATCCGCGCTGAAATTAAAGACGGGCAGCGGCGCGGCTGAACCGAAAATTTCGTTGATCTTGCTGAAATCGTTCGATTCGCCTTTGAGAAGATTTTCCGCCGCTTTTCTTGAGATATAAATTGTCGGAAGCTGTTTGTTTTCAGTTTCCTGCAATTTATCGACGACATAACCGCCGCGTTCGCGGAAAGGACGAATATTCTGCCAGTTTTTCTCGACATCCGGCGTCGCGATCGCGATCACGCCGACCGCGCCGTTTTGTTTGGCGTAGGTCATCGGGTCAGCCCACGCGTCGCCTCTTTTTCCGCTTGTAAAAAGCTCCTGCGGATTGATGCCGCGCGGAAAATTGCCGGTGTAGATGACGACGACTTTTCCGCGCACGTCAATATCTTTGTATGGCTCGATGCCTTTTGATTTATACATCCAGCCTTCGCCGCCGAAAACGAGCGGCGCATTTGAAATTACTCCGGCAGCCGGATTAGCAAAAAAATCCGTGCCGTAGATCAGATTTTGTCCGCCGAGCGTCGCGAGCGTGTTTGCCTGATTAACCGTGTCGCGGTGCAGGTCGATTTTTTGAAAAAATGTTCCGTTATCGCCCGCCGGTTTTAATCCCCAGCGCGAAAGCAGCGTGCCGATAAATTTCGCGGTCAGATCAAGCCCGTTTGAAGGCGTATCGCGTCCGCCCATTTCGTCCGATGCGACATAATACAAATAATCCTTGAGCTGTGCGGCGGTAATCATCTCCGCCATTTTGCGTTCCTGCGGCGTAATCTTGACCGCCGTTTGCGCCAGGGCGAACGACGGAAAAAGAAACGTCAAAACTAAAAATAAACCTAATAAATTTTTCTTCATTTTTTCTCCGAAAATAATCTTTAAAGCCAAGTGCGTTATTACGCGCCGAATATCAAACGGGTTTCAAAATCAGCCTGATCCGCGTCCCTGATCCGCGGATTTTTAAGACGAATTGCAATCTGATGATTTTACGGGTTTTGCTTTTGGTTGACGGCAACGACGCAGATTTTATTTTCGTCGGCGAGCCGGAGCATTTCGCGACGGTCGAACATCAGGGTTTTGTTCGGAGTCAGGCAGAGACAGGTTGCGCCCGCTTCGATCATCGCTTTGATGGTCGGCACGCCGACGACCGGCACGTCGAAACGCATATCCTGGTTCGGTTTGGCGACTTTGACGACCGTGAGCCTGCCTTTCGCCAATTCGCCTGCCCGGCGGATGACCGCGTCCGTGCCTTCCATCGCTTCGATCGCGACGCAGGCATTGGCGCGCACGACGATCGTTTGTCCGAGATCGAGCCGCGCAATTTCATTAGCGATATGCAGACCGTATTCGATGTTTCCGGTTTCTACGTCAGACGGTTTGCGTTTTGACAAAACGCCTTCGGCGGCGAGATGTTCCTGCATAAAATAGGTCGAATCGATCAATTCGATGCCGTCTTTGCCGAGCTCGGCGGCGATTCCGCCGATCAGTGCGTCGGTATTCCGGCGCGGCAGATTGTAAAGCATTTTCGCCATCCGCCAATCGGGAAATGCGCCCGAAAATATTTGAACGTGTTTAACCTGTCCAGCCATGATCGCCTTTTCAACGCCTTCTTTCTTAAAAAACGAGATCATCTTCCCCAATTGTCCGATGCCGACCCACAAGACCTTTTCCGCGACTTCCTCGATGTTTTTATCCGTTTCCTCACGGATCGCGACCACCGCCAAGGACGCGCCCGCTTTGCGCGCGCCTTCGACGACTAGAAAAGGAAATTTACCGTTTCCGGCGATCAAACCGAATTTCATAATTCTTTATAAAAAATGCGCTGCATTTATTGAATTTTATTTTCCGGAATAACTGAAAGCTGACAGCTGACAGCTGATAGCCCGCGTTTTTTAGTTATTAGTTTTCAGATATTAGCTATCAGCTATTCCGAAATAAATTTTTATCCGTTAACGGCGAAATGCTCCTCCGAAAAAGTGATTTTAGCATCTTTGCCCGTCAATTTTGTATGATTGATTTATGAAAAACTTCAAACCCTCAAAAGAAGATCTGCGTGACGCCGTCAACCGCACGACCGAAGATTTGATCGACTATGATCTCAAAGTTTTATTCTGCGGCATCAATCCGGGCATCTGGTCGGGCGCGACCGGCTTTCACTTTGCCAAACCCGGCAATCGATTCTGGAAAGTTCTTTTCCTGGCGGGATTTACCGACCGTATCCTGCATCCTTCGGAAGAACACGAACTGCTCGAAAACGGCTACGGCATCACGAGTTTTGTCAAAAGAACAACTGCCCGCGCCGATGAACTGACGACGGAAGAATACGTCGAAGGCGGCAGACTTCTCGTCAAAAAGATCGCCAAATTCAAACCGCAAAACCTCGCCGTTCTCGGGATCGGCGCATACCGCACCGCTTTTCAGCAGCCGAAAGCGCAGCTTGGCTTGCAAACGGATAAGATCAGCGGCGCAAACGTCTGGCTGCTCCCGAACCCGAGCGGTCTCAACGCGCATTATCAGGCAGACGATCTCGCCGCGCTTTTCCGCAAAGTCCGCGAATCGGTTTAGCATCTCCGAAAATTTTGCGCTGCTTTTTCGAAAAAGTATTGACAAACTAAAAAACCGTATTATCATATTCTCAATCAAAAATGCTTTTGCTGATTAATAATTTCCATGGGTTATTAGTACGCAGACCGATTTCCCGAATTCAAAGAATTTATTTCTCTCAGCAAATAAGTCTTTTCTCTGACGAGAGATGAGCTTTCTACCGTGGTAGATGACTTTG
>DATLOR010000490.1:0-6687 GCA_035536135.1 Pyrinomonadaceae bacterium
CAAGGGCGTCAGAAGCGCCCAGACATAGAACAAAATAAAATTAGCCGAAAGCACCTGCCACAAATTGAGCGGTGTCGGCGAGGAAAGATTAGCGAGATAAGTCTGCGGCGCGAAAAGTATCGCCAGAAACGTCCACCAAGCCAGAATTGTCAGTCCCGTTTTCCAATGCCGCCCGAGAAAACCGTGATTATTTATTTCTGCCACAATCTTTTAAGAGTTCATCCGTTCTAAGTTCAAAATTATCTTCCTGTCTTAGGTTCAAAAAATATCTTGCTTGATATCTCGCCCCAGGAGCAATCAATTAGTGATGAACCGCATTTTTTATAAGCCGAACCACACCGAACGCAAATCTGCACTGAAGGGGAATATTCATTTGAAACAAAAAGCCGATATATTTGCTGACAAATCACGAAACAAGTTTGGTTAAGGCTCATTTCGGTGCATGTCATCACAAATTTGTTGCCGGATTTTTATAGGTCATTAAACTCAACTCATATGAGATTTTTTTTACATATACTTTTCATTCCGATTTTGCTCGTCGCTCAAATCATCGGGCTCTCACAAAATCTTTTTGCTCAAGTTGCTAACGGGCAGACGGTTTCAAGCGGCGGAAGTTTATCGGCGCGGCTTATTGCAATCGAAAAAGCGGTTGAGGAAAGACGTCTCGCGCTCGGCATTCCCGGCGTTTCACTCGCGATTGTCAAAGACGACAAGATTATTTACAGCAAAGGTTTCGGGATGCGCGACATTGAAAGAAAATTGCCCGTCACGCCGGATACTTTATTCGCCATCGGCTCTGCGACCAAAGCTTTCACGGCGGTGGCGGTTATGATGAGCGCCGACGCCGGAAAACTCAACCTTGACGACAGCCCGAAAAAATTTCTTCCCTTTTTTAAGCTCAGCGACCCGGAATCCGATGCCCGCGTAACCCTGCGCGATCTGCTTTCACACCGCACCGGACTTGCCCGCACCGATCTCGCTTTATCATTTGCCGGCGGCAAGCTGACGCGGGAAGACTTAATTAGAATCGCCGGGGTCGCCAAGCCGACTTTTAAGATCGGGCAGAAATTCCAGTATCAAAACGTGATGTACGCGGCGGCGGGCGAGATTGCCGGAAAGGTTAATAATACGACTTATGAAAATTTCATTACCGATAGAATTTTCAAGCCGCTCGGAATGAAGCAAACAAATTTCAGCATCGCCGGGATGCAAGCCGCGCCGGATTTTTCGCTCGGTTATGATTACAATCCGGAAACAAAGACGACTAAAAAGCTCAGTATGGTTGACCTTTCGGTCATCGCGCCTGCCGGGGCAATAAATTCAAGCGTGCGAGAGATGTCGAACTGGCTCAGATTTTTGCTCGGCGGCGGCATCTTTGAAGGCAAACGGCTGGTTTCCGAGAACAACATTAACGAAGTCTGGACCGAGCAAATGAAAATCGCGCCCGGGTTCGGTTACGGTTTCGGCTGGTTTCTGCGCGACTGGCGCGGGAAAAAGGAAGTTGACCACGGCGGTAATATTGACGGATTTAACGCGATGGTGGCGATGCTTCCCGAAGAACATCTCGGATTGGTGATGCTCAGCAACGTTACGGATTCGAGTTTTAAAGACGAAGTACGCGAGATCGTTTATTCAAATTTACTCGGTCAGCCGGATGGAAACGCCGTTCTCAGCAAAGGTAAAACGGATGAGGTTGTTAGCTCGAATTCTTCGACAACGGACATTTCGCCGACGCTCAGGGAAATTATCGGCAGTTATGAGAGCGAAAGAAGCGGCTTGCCGGTTGAGGTGAGCGAACGAAGCGGTGCAATCACGATGACACTGCAAGGACAACCGCCGCGCCGATTGATCGAAAAAAGTAAGGACGCTTTTGCCGTCGAAGGCACGCCCGAAAACTTCCGTCTATCCGTAAAGCGCGACGAAAACGGAAAAGTGAACAGTCTTTTATACGATCAGGGCGGCACTATTGCGCCCCTCCGTCGTGTCGTGGTTCCGCCGGACGCGCCGACGATTGATGAACTAAATAAAAAAATCGTCGAAGCGTTGGGCGGCGAAATTAACTTGCGAAAACATACTTCGATGCGAATGGAGATGGCGGTTGATTTCGAAAATCAGGGCGTCACGGCTGAATCCGAAACGATTGCGAAAGCGCCGAATAAGTCCGCCCAGAATTCGACGCTCATCGCCCTCGGCAAAAAAATCGGAACGATTTCGAATTATTTTGACGGCGCGAACGGCGGCTCGTTGGCGAGCGTCGGCACGCCGTTTATTTTGAGCGGCAGAATGTTGGAAGACGCCCGGATCGCCGCGGATTTTTATGAACCGCTCGATTGGAAAACGCTCTACCGAAACGTAAAAATCAAAAAAATGTCGAAAGTCGCGAGTGAAGACGTTTACGTCGTCGAAAAAATTCCCGAAAAAGGCAATTCGGTCACCGATTATGTTTCGACCAAAACCTTTCTGGTTTTACGGCGCGATTCGATGCAGCCGCAGGGGTTCGGAGATAATACGATTCCCAAGCGAGAGGTTTTCAGCGATTATCGCCCGGTTGACGGTGTGATGATGCCATTTAAAATCGTTTCCAATGACCCGGACGGCGGAAGCATCACGACGACGGTTAAATCCATTCAATTTAATGTCCCGGCGGCGGACGCTTTATTCAAACCAACTTTCGCGGTCGGATTATCAAACTCTATGAACGCAGCTAAAAATGATTCGGTACAAATTCCGGCGGCAAATCCAGCCGATGTTGCGTCGATCGATGCGATCATTGCCGCGCTTTACGATGTAATTTCCGGTGATGCCGGCAAGAAACGCGACTGGAACCGCCTGCGCTCGTTGTTTACGCCCGATGGAAAAATGATTCCGCTCGCGCCGAAGCGTGAAGGCGGGTTCGCCGCGCATTATCTGACGGTTGACGCTTACGTCGAACGCTCCGGCGCGTATGTCGAAGCGAACGGTTTTTTTGAACGCGAGCTTGCTCGCAAAACCGAGCAGTTTGGAAATCTCGCACACGTTTTTTCGACTTACGAGGGAAAACATAAATTGTCGGATGAAAAGCCGTTTCTGCGCGGTATCAACAGCATTCAGTTAATGAACGACGGAACGCGCTGGTGGATTGTGAATATCTCGTGGGAAGCCGAAAGACCGGATAGTTTACTGCCGGAAAAATACCTGCCGACAAAAAACTAAGGAAATTTTATGAATCGAAGACTTAAAAAACGTATTGCTTTAATCGTTATTCTTTTGGCGATCGCCGCTGTATTTTGCTTTCGCTTAACTGAGGCTCAGGAAAAGAGAAAAAGCGAAACTACAAATTCAAGCTCTTCCGTCACGGCTTTTATCGGCGTCAATCTTGTGCCGATGGATTCCGAGCGGGTGCTTGAAAATCAAACCGTTATCGTGCGCGACGGGCGCATTGCGGAAATCGGCGCGGCGAATAAGATCAAAGTTCCGAAAGATGCCGTGCAGATCGACGGGCGCGGAAAATTTCTGATGCCCGGACTTGCCGATATGCACGCGCATCTGCAGATTGGCGCGGGAACACTCGACGATGCTGCCGGACAACAATTGCAGCTTTTTTTGATGAACGGCGTCACGACCGTGCGCAATATGATCGGCAAGCCGGAACATTTGCTTCTGCGCGACCGAATCAACAAAGGTGAATTGGTTGCGCCGACGATTTTTACCGCCGGAGCGCCGATGATCGTCAATTTGATTCCGTCGCCGGAAGCCGCCGTCAAAGCCGTTACCGAACAAAAAGCGGCGGGTTACGATCTACTCAAAGTTCACGAAGGTTTGTCGCCGGAAACCTATCAGGCGATTGTTGAAACCGCCAATAAAGTCGGTATTCCTTTCGCCGGACACGTCACCGCGACAGTCGGGCTCGAACGCGCACTGAAAGCCAAACAAACTTCGATCGAACATCTCGACGGTTACATTCAATTCATCATCGCCGACAATTCGCCTGTCAAGCCTACGGGATCGCAAGTTCAGCTCGGCGAAGTTTTAAATTACGTTGACGAAAAGAAAATTCCCGCCGTAATTAAGGCAACAAAAGATGCAAATGTCTGGAATACGCCGACGCTCACGTTGTTTCAAATCATCGTTTCGCCCAAAAAATCAGAAGATTTGTTGAAACTCCCCGAATTGAAATATGTGCCGCAGAAAGTGCGCGATGCTTTTGCCAGACAAAAACAGGGAACCGAAAATATTCCGGCTGATGAAGGCGAAAAATACACGCGGCTTCGTTTTCGCCTGGTTCGGGAACTCGAAAAAGCGGGCGCGAAACTGATGATCGGCTCAGACCCCGGACAAATGTTTCTCGTCGCCGGTTTCGGCACGCATAAAGAACTCGAAAGTTTCGTCGAAGCCGGACTAACGCCTTTTCAGGCGCTCGAAGCCGCGACGAAAAATCCGGCGGAATATCTCTCCGAGTTTATGAAAATCCCGAATGATTTCGGCGTCGTCAAAACCGGAAACAAAGCCGATTTATTACTGCTCGACGCGAATCCGTTACAGTCGGTTTCCAACACGGAAAAAATCGCGGGTGTGATGACGCGCGGGCGCTGGATTTCAAAAGATGAAATTCAAAAGACACTTGCCGCAATCGCCGCCAAACAAGAATCTTCTCCGGCAGCCAAATAAAATTTTTATCAACAAGTACAAAAAAGGAGTTACCAATGAAAAACAAAATTATAATGATCAGTATCGCAATTTTATGTTTAATTTTTACCGGCAGTTCGTTTGCCGCCAATCCCGATTTTTCCGGCACGTGGACGCTTGATAAATCCAAAAGCGAAGGCTTACCGCCGGGAATGAAGCAGGAGATGACCGTAAAACAGGCAGGCGATAAAATCTCGATCGAAACCAAACTAACAACCGAACAAGGCGAACAGGTTGTTCCCGATTCTTACACGCTTGACGGCAAAGAAACCGAATTCACGCCGAAAGCGCCCGATGGCTCAACCGGTAAAGGCAAACGCACGGCGAAATGGACGGACAGCGGAATTGAAGTCAAAGATATTTCAACGTTTGAGACGCCGGACGGCACGGTGACCGTAAAAATGACGCGCAAATGGTCGCTCTCGGCAGACGGCAAAACGCTGCAAATCGAAATCAATGCCGAAGGTCCGCAAGGCGCGCAAACTATCAAACGCACATTCAATAAAAAGTAAGGTTTGAACGAATACGATGCGTTTAACCTCCAAATCTGTAAATTCTAAAAACCGGGTTTTGCCATCTTTTAAGAAAATTATGTTCTATTTAAAAAACTTTATAAGCGTCCTTTTACTTAGTTGTCTATTCGGCACGAGCTTGCCGGTAAAAGCACAGTCTGCGCGCAAATCGTTTGTCGATTTTCAGGAAACAAAACTGAAAAACGGTTTGCGCGTACTGACGGTCGAAGACCATAGTGCCCCGGTAATTTCACTGACTATCAGCTATAACGTCGGCTCGCGCGACGAGCGGCAGGGACGAACCGGATTTGCTCATTTGTTTGAGCATATGATGTTTAAGGGTTCGGAAAACGTCGGCGCGGGCGAACATTTTTACCAGATTTACAACAGCGGCGGAAATATGAACGGGTACACAAATCCCGACCGCACGATTTTCTTTGATAATCTGCCAGCCAACCAGCTCGATATGGCTTTGTTTTTAGAAGCCGACCGGATGCGCTCGCTGGCGATCACGAAAGAAAATCTCGATAATCAGCGCAACGCCGTACAGGAAGAAAAGCGGCAGAATGTTGACAATGTGCCGTACGGCGCTTCGCAGGTTTTGCAGCAAAATTTATTGTACGACGATTTTCCTTATCATCACGTCACGATCGGCTCGATGGAAGACTTAAATGCGGCGACGGTCGAAGATGTCGCCCAGTTTTTCAAAACTTATTACGCGCCGAACAATGCTTTTCTGGTTCTGGTCGGAGATTTCGATCGGAAAGATGCGCTCACTCGCATCAGGAAAAATTTTGAAGCGATTCCGCGCCAATCCGATCCGCCGCCGATCACGATGAACGAGCCTTTGCAGGCTTCTGAACGCCGCCGGACGGTCGAAGATCCGTATGCGCGGATTCCGCAAATCGACATCGCCTTTAAATCCACTTCCGGCAACACGCCCGATTTTTTTGCGATGGAAGTGCTCTCGACGATTTTGCAGAGCGGCAACAGTTCGAGGCTCTATCAAAGACTCGTCAAGGAAAAGGAACTTGTGACCAAAATTTTCGGAAATATGGACGAGCGGAAAGGACCGGGCGCGCTTTATATCACCGCCACGCCGCGACCGGGCGCAAAAATCGAAGCGGTCGAGGCTGGAATTTATGAAGAGCTGGGGCGACTGGCAAACGAACCGGTGTCTGATGCGGAATTGCAGAAAGCCAAAAACATCGAGCAGCGAAACGAATACAACCAGCAGACGGCATTTTATCGCGCGTTCAAGCTCGGCATTTACAGCGTTCAATACAACGACCCAAATTTGATCAACACCTGGCAGGAAAAAATAAATGCCGTGACCAAGGACGACATTCAGCGCGTCGCCCGAAAATATCTCGGACAAAATAACCGCACCGTCGTCATCACTCTGCCGAAGGCGCAAAGCCCGACCAAACCCGCCGGAGAATAAGGAGAAATTTATGAAAGTAATTATCAGAAACAATTTTGTTTTGCGTGCCGCAGCGTTGCTTGGTAT
>DATLOR010000491.1:0-17914 GCA_035536135.1 Pyrinomonadaceae bacterium
CGCATATTTCGCCTCATTGCCGAAGAATCGCTCGGCGAAATTGCCCAGATACTCTAACCGCAAACTGTCCGAATATCGTGCACTTTGACGCTCCAAACAACTGCATTTCAACAAAATAAAGTAAATAGAATGCCGGTAAACATTGAGTTTCTCTTCGGCACGCGTTTTGCACTTTAGAAAAGCGGTTGAGGGAAAAGTTATGTATAAGACAGTAAATTTTAATATTTTTGAAGAGCTTCTCGAAGAAATAGTCTACGGGAAAAAATCTGCCGCCCAAACGGAAACCGTTGCCCCGGCTAAAAAAACAACTGTCACAAAAATCGGCGAGATCACGATTCAGAAGATCACCGACCGAAAGACCGAACCGCTTGTTTACAAAAATTTTGAAATGAGCGCAAAGAAATTTTAATTTTCGACAAATAAGGAGTTTACAGAGCCATGCAAGATATACAAAATATTCCAAACCCGGATGTGAATTCGACCGAAAGAGAAGACGATTTCGGGAACCGTTCGGATGTCGAGCGCGAAAATGAAAGCGGTAATGAAAACGTCGAGCACATTCCGCTTCCGCCGACCGAACCGAAACCCGCGCCGGTTGAAGAACCGCCTGCCGACACGGATAAAGGCAGTATTGACGAGCCGAAACGCACGCCGAAAGCGATTGTTTAATTTTGCACTTGACAAAAGTTTTAATTGCAACTATTCTTGTTACAGTTATGGCGGCTAATAGTCAATTTGCAGTAGCGATTCACGTATTAACGATTCTTGCCAAAGGCGGCGACGAGCGCGTGAAGTCGGATTATATCGCGGGAAGCGTTAATACCAATCCGGTCGTTATTCGCCGTCTTTTGAGCAATTTGCAGGAAGCGCACATTGTCGTTTCGCAGGTCGGCGCGGCAGGCGGCACATCTCTCGCCAAACAACCAAAAGACATAAGATTATCAGAAGTTTACAAGGCTTTGCCGTGCGGCGAAGTCTTTGCTTTGCATCCGAAAGAACCGAACCAGGATTGCCCGATCGGGAAGAATATGGCGGCGTTTTTATGCGGGCTGCAAAAGGAAATCGACAAATCGATCGAAGAAAAACTGAATCAATACACGCTGCGCGACGTGATCGAAAGGATTGAATCCGCTTAAAAAATTTTGTCTTAAACTGTATCAAAAGAGGTTACAAAAAGGTTAAATATGAAAGCTGAATTAGAAAAAGAAACTGTATCAAAAGAAACGATTTTAGAGCAATTAAACTGGCGTTATGCGACCAAAGGCTACGACAAAACCAGACAGGTTTCCGCGGAAGATTGGGAAACTCTGGAAACGGCTTTGACTCTTGCCCCGTCGAGCTTCGGTATCCAACCGTATAAATTTATCGTCATTACCGACCCGGAATTGCGGGAAAAACTGAAACCTGCGGCTTACGGGCAAGCGCCGATCACGGACGCTTCGCATCTGGTCGTCTTTGCGTATAAAAAGACCCTGACCGATGCGGACATCGAGCATTTTGTTGACCGGATCGTCGAGGTGCGCGGCACTCCGCGTGAAGCCTTGACCGATTACGAAAACATTATGAAAGGTTCGGCAAAACAAGCCGTTGACGGCGGTTACATCGAAGTTTGGAATTCGCGGCAAGCCTATATCGCGCTCGGATTTTTGCTTGAAACCGCCGCACTTTTAGGAATTGACGCAACGCCGATGGAAGGTTTTGACGCGGCGCAGTTTAACGAAATCCTCGGTTTGACGGATTATTCGGCAGTTGCCCTGGCAGCGGTCGGTTACCGCGATGCGGAAAACGACTGGCTGGCGAATCTGGCAAAAGTCCGCTTTCCAAAGGACGAACTGATCGACCGGCGCTGAGTTTATAAATTTTACGAATAAGGGCAGTTACGGGCGAGCAAGAGGAAGAGCGAGATGAAATCACAGAATTTACAAAATAAACGCGGGTTTATTTCCGCAGATAAAATGTCAACGGTTTTGCTGAAAATGTCTTCGGAATTGATCCGCGTTTATCTGTGGTTTCTACAATTGAGTAATTATTTATTAAGATTGATTTAAGAGGCTGAACTTTAAATTTTTGGAGGAGAAAAAAGATGGGCGAATTCTTAAACAGTTGGTCTCCGCGAATTTTGAGCGTTTTGCGGATAATTACGGGATTTTTGTTTTTATGGCACGGAAGCCAGAAACTATTTTCGTTTCCGCCGCCGCCGCCCGAGATGGCAGCCGCGCCGAAAGGTTTTCTGCTTTTTGCCGGAGGTTTGGAATTTTTCGGCGGACTTTTGATCCTGATCGGATTGTTCACGCGTCCGGTCGCGTTTATCTTAAGCGGAATGATGGCGGTCGCCTATTGGATGGGACACGGGCTGACCGGAAAAGGTTTTCTGCCGCTCGTGAACGGCGGCGAGCTCGCGGTGATTTATTGTTTCGTGTTCTTTTACTTTTTCTTCGCGGGCGGCGGTCCGTGGAGCGTGGACAGCCTTTTTAAAAAGAACGCGTAATTTTGAGCGAAATGCCGTCTTTTGGTGACGGCATTTCTTTTTAAAGAAAATGAAAGAATATCTTGAAAAATCAATGACTTTTGCCGAATACATCAAGCTGATCGACGATCTGCTGCTGGACGGCAAAACGACCGGAACGAATCAGTCGGACGCAATGTTCAATTACGGCAAATTAAATCGTCAGCGAATGCATCGCCTTGAAAAAACGGTTTTGCTTAACGAATCCTTAAAGGAAAAAGCGCGTAAAATCGATCGCAAACAGATTTGGCTGATCATTACCGAAGGCTGGTGCGGCGACGCGGCGCAAAATATTCCGGTAATTGAGAAAATTGCCGCCGCAAGCGATAATATTGAAACACGCTACGTTTTGCGCGATGAGAATCTCGAACTGATGGACGCATATTTGACGAACAATGCGCGTTCGATCCCGAAATTGATCGCGCTCGAAGCGGAAAGTCTGGAAGAGATCGGAACCTGGGGACCGCGCCCGCAAGCCGCGATGGATTTGTTTATCCAGTTGAAACATCAGGGTTTGGAAAAGCCTCTGATCATGGAAAATCTCCAGCGCTGGTATATCGCGGACAAAAATCAGACGATCCAGACGGAATTTGAAAAACTTTTGGGCGAATGGACAGCGGAAAAAGAAAACGCGGCAACGCGGTAAAGTTAGGAGAGTTTTTTTAACCTTTAGTTTTAAATAGCAGAAATATTTTATCTTTGAGAGGATTTGAATGAAAAAAATTGCATTGGGAATTTTATCTTTATCTATATTTTTAGCGGCTTGCGAAGATCCGGCAGCGAATAAAACGAAGGCGACGACGACGAATTCGACGACAAATACGCAAAACGCCGCAACCACGCCGGCAACGAAACCGGCGACCAAGGGCGAAGCATTGCCTTTGACGGCGGAAAACTCGAAAGTCGAATTTACCGGCTCGAAAGTGACCGGAAAACACGAGGGCGGATTTAAGGCTTTTACGGGCACGATCGATCTCGTTAATGCCAAACCCGAAGAAAGCAGTGTCACCGTTGATATCGATGCAGGTTCGGTTTTTGTTGACGATGATAAATTGGCACAGCATCTGAAATCAGCCGACTTCTTTGACGTTGAAAAGTTTCCGAAAGCTAACTTTACTTCGACCAAGATCGTTCCCGACACGGCAAAAGGCGCGGGAAATTATACGGTGACCGGCGATTTTACTCTGCACGGACAGACCAAATCGATCACGTTTCCGGCGAAAATTACGGTGACCGACGCCGAAGTTGCCGTTGACAGCGAATTTTCCATCAACCGCAAAGATTTCGGCATCGTTTACGCCGGAAAAGCCGACGATTTGATTCGTGATGATGTCGTGATTCGCCTTAACTTAAAGAGCCCGCGCAAGAAATAAACTTTTAACCGCGAAAGACGCGAAAGTCGCTAAAACTTTTCCTGTCTCTTTTTAGTGTTTTCAGCGTTTTTCGCGGTTAATCCAATATTATGAAAGCATACGAGATACAACAATTCGGGATCGAGAATCTGGCGCTTGTCGAACGCGACCAGCCGCAGCCCGGGGCGACGGAGGTTTTAGTGAAATTTCACGCCGCGTCTCTGAATTACCGTGATTTGATGATGGTCAAAGGGTGGTATAACCCGAAACTGAAAATGCCTGTGGTGCCGTTTTCGGATGGTGCGGGCGAAGTTACGGCGGTCGGCAAAGCGGTCACGAAATGGAAGGTCGGCGACCGCGTGACGCCGATTTTTATGCAGGGCTGGATTGACGGCGCAATCGATATTGCAAAGGCGCGAACCGCGCTCGGCGGCGATCTGGACGGCGTTTTGCGCGAATTCGGCGCGTTTGACGAACAAGGTTTGGTGCGGATTCCCGACCATTTTTCGTATGAAGAAGCGGCGACCTTGCCGTGCGCGGCGGTGACGGCTTACCACGCGCTTTTCGAATCGGGCAGACTGCATCCGTCGGACACGGTTCTGCTGCAAGGCACGGGCGGCGTTTCGATTTTCGCCCTGCAACTCGCGAGCGTTTATGGTTCGCGAACGATTATTACATCTTCAAGCAACGAAAAATTAGAACGGGCAAAAAGCTTGGGCGCGGACGAATTAATAAATTACAAAGAGCGCGAAGATTGGGACAAAGCCGTTCTCGAATTGACCGAAAAACGCGGCGTTGACCAGATCGTCGAAGTCGGCGGCGCGGGAACGATGGCGAGATCCGTGAATGCCGTGAAAATGGGCGGACATATCGCCGTGATCGGTGTTTTATCGCAGGGCGAAGGCATCAATCCGGTCAAAGTTCTGCAAAAAACTATCAGAATGCAGGGAGTTTTCGTCGGTTCACGGCAGATGTTCGAGCAAATGAACTTGATGCTTTGCCAGCACAATCACTTAAAGCCGGTAATTGACAAAACATTTGAATTCGGCGAAGTCAAAGACGCTTTGAAACATATGGAAGCGGGGGCACATTTCGGAAAAATTGTCGTCAAGATCGGCTAAAAGAAATGAAAGTTTTTACGACACTCGGCGACGGGATCGATGCGCTGAAATTGATTGAAACCGAAACACCGAAGCCGAAAGCCGGAGAAGTTTTGGTTAAGATGACGGCGGTATCGCTCAATTTTCGCGATCTGCTGGTGGTCAAGGGCGTCGAGCATTGGAAACCCGCAACTCCGCGAATTCCGGTTTCGGACGGTGTCGGCGAAGTTGTCGCGGTTGGTGAAAATGTCAGCCGCGTAAAACTGGGCGACCGCGTCGCGGGAATTTTTCTGCCGCTTTGGCTGGACGGAAAACTTACCCCGGAAAAATATGTTTCTCCGCTCGGCGGCGCGGCGTCGGACGGTGTTTTGGCGGAATTTGTGATTTTCAGCGAAAAATCCGTCGTTAAAATTCCGCAGAATCTTTCGGATGAAGAATCGGCGACATTGCCGGTCGCGGCAATTACGGCGTGGCATGCGGTCGTGCGGCGCAGCCGGGTTCAGCGCGGCGAAACCGTTTTGATCCAGGGCACGGGCGGCGTTTCGCTTTTTGCTCTGCAATTTGTTAATGCACTTGGCGGAAAGCCGATCGTTACTTCGAGCAGTGATCAAAAACTTGAAAAAGCCAGAGAATTAGGCGCGCACAGGGCGATCAATTATAAAACTTTTCTCGATTGGGATGAAAAAGTTCTGGAAGTGACAGACGGTAAGGGCGTTGACCACGTGATCGAAGTTGTCGGCGGCGAAAATCTGAATCGTTCATTGAATGCCGTGAAATTGAGCGGTTCGATCAGCTTTATCGGATTGTTAGCCGGTTTGAGTGCGCCGATCAATACGTATCAATTCGTTTCCAAAAATGTTGAAATTCACGGGATCGAAACAGGTTCGAGAGAATTTTTTGAAGAGATGAACGATTTCATCGAGCAAAATCGGATCACGCCGGTAATTGATAAAATATTTGAATTTAATGAAGTGCGGGACGCCCTGAAATATTTAGAGAGCGGTTCGCACTTTGGCAAGGTTGTAGTTAAAATTTAGGAAACCGAGGAAAAATAATGAGTGAAATAAAACAAATTGAGCCGGGTAATTGGGAAGAATTTTTGCGCGACTTTGCGGCGCGAAACAATAATCGGCGGGCGCGTTTCGACGTTTACCGAAGCGGCGGCGCAACCGAAGAAGAAGCCCGCGAAGAACATCTCGAAGACGTTCTGCTGAAAACCGACGGCAATAAAAAATCGGTCGAGGTCATCCGCATTGACCGCACCAACAGCAACGCCGAAAAAACGCACGACGTGATCACGAACGTGCGCGGAATTTCCGTGCAGTACGACACGGACGGCAGCGAGGACGCGCTGGAAATCACCGATGACCAGAATACTCTGGTCAGTTTGCGGTTCGAATCGAGAGTCGACGGAGTTTCATAAAGTTGAAAAGGGTAAAAGTGAAAATGTGAAAAAGTTATCATATAAAATTAACAAAACTTTTTCACTTTTACCCTTTTTCACTTTTTCACTATTTATATGATTGACGAAAATATTCAGAGTTACGCTGAACAGCACACATCAGCCGAAAGCGAATTGCTGACCGAGCTTTTGCAGAAAACTTACAGCGAGCGCGCCGATAAATCAATGCTTTCGGGCTTTTATCAAGGTCGTCTGCTGGCGATGTTCAGCAAGATGATCGCACCGCGCCGGATTCTTGAAATCGGAACCTATATGGGCTATTCCGCGCTCTGTCTGGCGGAAGGTTTGGGCGAAGACGGCAAGATCATCACGCTCGACATTCAGCCCGAAACCAACGCGGTCGCCAAAGAATTCTGGGCGCGAACGCCCGAATACAGCCGCATTGAAAGTTATCTCGGCGACGCGACGCAGATCATTCCGACGCTGAACGAAACATTCGACCTGGTGTTTATCGATGCCGATAAGCCGAATTATCACAATTATTATGATTTGGTTTTCCCGAAACTCCGCTTGGGCGGCATAATTTTGGCGGACAATGTTTTGTGGAGCGGAAAAGTTCTCGACCCGCAAACAAACGACGACGAAAGCACGGTGGCGCTGGCGGAGTTTAACGAAAAAATCCAGGCGGACGAGCGCGTCAGCAATATTTTGTTCGCCGTGCGCGACGGTTTGATGGTGATCAGAAAGGAACGTGAATAGGAAATAAGTTTATGTATATCGTTTCAGGAGCGACCGGACATACCGGAGCTGTAGTTGCTAAAACTTTGTTAAAGAAAGGCTTGCCTGTGCGCGTGATTGTTCGCAGTCAGGAAAAAGGCGCGGAGTTTGCAAAGCTCGGAGCAGAAGTTGCGGTTGCCGATCTGCAGGACGCCGAAGCTTTGACCGAAGCCTTGAGTGGCGGAAAAGTTTTGTATCTGATGAATCCGCCGGCGTATGGGTCGGAAGACCAATTTGCGGAACTGGAAAAGGTCATCGAGGCTTTTCAGGCGGCGATCAAAAATTCCGCGCTCGAAAAAATTGTCGTGCTTTCATCGATCGGCTCACAGTTGGCGAGCGGAACGGGAAATATCCTGACGACTTATAAACTTGAGCAAGCATTCGGCGATTTGGATATTCCCGTCACTTTTATCCGCGCCGGAAGTTTTATGGAAAATTGGAACGGGGTTTTGGAAACGGCGAAAACGGCGGGCGTCTTACCGAGTTTTTATCAGCCGCTCAACCTGAAAATTCCGCAGGTTGCCGCCGCTGACATCGGGCGCGTCGCCGCCGAATCGATGCAGGAAAAAACTGACGGCAAGGAAGTTAAAGAGCTCGCCGGATTTTGGACTTCGCCTGAGGAAACCGCCGAAGCCGTCGGCAAAGTTCTGGGCAAGGAAGTCAAAGCCGTGCCGGTTCCCGAAGATCAATGGGTCGGTATTTTGGCAAATCACAATTCACCGAAAAACGCCGCGTCGCTCGCGGAAATGTTCGCGGGATTTAATTCGGGACATATTAAATTTGAAACCGAAAATCAGATTGCGGGAAAAATCACTATCGAAGATTATATGCGGGAAGCTTTGAAATAAATTTTACGGCTGAACCGGAAACGAAAAACTGCTTGGTGATTGCACGAAAAGAGAGGGAATCGATGGCAAAAGCGGAAATAAAAACAAAGAAAACTGATGCGAGCGTCGATGATTTTTTAGACAACATTGCGGATGAAAAAGTCCGTGACGACAGCCGAAAAATCGCCGCGCTGATGGAAAAGGCGACGGGCGCAAAACCGAAAATGTGGGGCGCGGCGATCGTCGGTTTCGGCGAAAGACACCTGAAATACGCCTCGGGACGCGATCTCGATTGGATGGAAGTCGGTTTCGCGCCGCGCAAAGCGAATCTGACGCTTTACCTGAATATCGGCGAAGGCTGGGACGAAGATCTGTTGTCGCAATTAGGCAAACACAAAGTCGGTATGGGCTGTCTGTATTTTAAACGTTTGAGTGATGTGAACGAAGAAATTCTGGAAAAATTGATTGAAAAATCGGTCGAAAATATAAGGAAAAACTAAAATTATGGCAAACGAAATTTACGAAATTCCCGTGAAAACGATTGACGGGCAGGAAACTAATCTCGGCGAATATAAAGACAAGGTTCTGTTGTTGGTCAATGTCGCCTCGAAGTGCGGTCTGACTCCTCAATACGAAGGTCTGGAAAATCTGTATGAAAATTACCGCGAGAAAGGTTTTGAAGTTTTGGGCTTTCCCGCGAACAATTTTATGGGACAGGAACCCGGCACGGAAGAAGAGATCAAGGATTTTTGCGGCACGAACTACAACGTCCAATTTCCGCTTTTCTCGAAAATCTCGGTCAAAGGCGGCGACCAGCATCAGCTTTATCATTATCTGACCGAAACCAAACCCGACACGGACGTGAACGACGGCGGTTTGGAAGAAAAGTTAAAAGGTTTCGGTTCGGTTCGGTCTGAGCCGGGCGAAGTTTTATGGAATTTCGAGAAATTTCTGATCGGCAAAAACGGCGAGATCGCCGCGCGTTTTGCGCCTGACGTGACGCCTGATGACGAAAGACTGACAGCAAAGGTCGAAGAAGAATTGGCAAAATAAAAATTAGAATATTGTTGCGCGCATCTGCAGTTTCAAGACTCAGCTAAAAGGAGAATTTATGGCAAATGAAATTTATGAAATTCCGGTGACAACGATTAATGGTGAGGAAACAAATCTCGGCGAATACAGGAATAAGGTTTTATTGTTGGTCAATGTCGCATCAAAATGCGGTTTGACTCCGCAGTATGAAGGATTGGAAAAACTTTACGAAGGTTACCGCGATAAAGGTTTTGAGGTTTTAGGCTTTCCGTCAAACGATTTTATGGGACAGGAACCGCTTTCGGAATCGGAAATCAAGGATTTTTGTTCGACCAATTACGACGTGAAATTTCCATTGTTTTCAAAAATTCACATCAACGGCGACGAACGACATCCGCTTTACCAGTATTTGATTGACGCGCTGCCGGAAACTGATGTCAACAACGGCGATAGTTGGCTGAACGGCTTAATCAAATTTGGACATAAGCATCTGAACGAAACTGATGTTTTATGGAATTTTGAGAAATTTCTGGTTGGCAGAAATGGTGAAGTCGTTTCGCGCATCGCGCCCGATGTAACGCCTGATGACGAAAGACTGACGGCGAAAGTCGAAGCGGAATTAGCTAAATAACGATGAAGCTGCGCGTCTTGAAAAGCGATTTTGATTCGGATTTTATCGAACAAATTCTCAGGCTCGACAAGGCGAATATGCAGGCGGTTTTGGATAACGCCGGACTCGAATTTCCCG
This sequence comes from Pyrinomonadaceae bacterium, assembly GCA_035536135.1. Classification (GTDB taxonomy): domain Bacteria; phylum Acidobacteriota; class Blastocatellia; order Pyrinomonadales; family Pyrinomonadaceae; genus JAFDVJ01. The sequence goes on from DATLOR010000491.1 coordinate 9,745, forward strand.
AACAAAACAGGCGCGACGGGTTTAAGAAAAACCCGACTTTGATCGTTGCCGAAAATAAGGGAGAAGTTGCCGGTTATCTTGAATATACGCGCAGTTGGAACGACGCGGATTTAATTTATCTCAGTTCGATTCAGATCGAGGAAAAATATCGCCGTTCGGATTTGATTCTGAAATTGATCGATGAATTTGTAAAAACGGTCGGGCAGGAAAATTTCAAAGGATTTGAAACGAATGTCCAGAAAAACAATTTTCCGGTCATCAATCTGTATCGAAAGATCGGATTTGAGTTTAAAGAAAATCCGCATAACCGCGCTTCGTGGCGGCTGACCGCCGACCGTGAAATTCTAAATGAATCTCCGGTTAACGCTCTGCTCGAAAAATGGCGGAAAAAGCGTAAAAAGTCATAAAGATTATGGAAAAGAGAAAATTCGGCAAAACTGATATGGAATTTTCCGTGCTCGGTTTCGGCGGCGCGGAGATCGGATGGAGCAATGAGTCGGGCGCGACGGTCGAAGATCTGTTGAATTCCGCGCTTGATGCGGGCTTGAACGTGATCGACACGGCGGCGGCTTATAAGACTTCGGAAGAACTGATCGGAAACGCGGTCGGAAAACGCCGGAAAGATTATTTTCTGCTGACGAAATGCGGCGCGCTCGATGCATTTACGCGTGAAGACTGGACGAAAAAAGGGATTTTGGAAACGATCGAAACGAGTTTGCGCAACCTTAAAACCGATCATCTCGACATTGCACAGCTTCACAGCTGTTCATCCGAGATCCTCAGTCGCGGCGAAGCGATCGAAGGTTTACTGCGGGCGCAGGAAAAAGGCTACACGCGTTTTATCGGTTATTCGGGCGACAACGAAGACGCGCGGACGGCGATCGAAATGGACGTTTTCGATTCTTTGCAAACTTCCGTTTCAATCGCCGATCAATCGCCGGTTGACGGAAATATTCCGCTTGCCGCCCGAAAAGGTTTGGGAATTATCGCCAAACGTCCGATTGCCAATGCGGTTTGGCGTCATAAGGAATTGCCGCCGGACTCGTATCATCACGAATATTGGAACCGGATTCAGAAACTGAAATTCGATTTTCTGAACAAATCTCTGGAAGAAGCCACCGCAACCGCTCTTAGATTTACGCTCTCGATCCCGGGCATCGACACGCTGATTGTCGGCACGACACGCCCGAATCGCTGGCAGGAAAATGCGCGTTTCGTAGCGGAAGGAAATTTATCGCGCGAAGAATTTGAAGCGATCCGCGATCGTTGGCGCGAGGTCGCGGACGAAAAATGGGTTGGAATGACCTGATGGATTTGGGATTTGGGATTACCAATCTCGTGACGTTTTTTTATTGAAAAAGGGAAATTACAGATGAAAGCAGTTGTTTTAAAGGAATACGGCGGCGTTGATGCTTTGAGTTATGAAGATGTTAAAAAGCCTACGCCAAAGGCGGACGACATTTTAGTAAAGGTTCAAAACATCGGCGTGAATCCGATTGAATGGAAAGTGCGCAACGGTCTGGGGAAAATGTTCGGGCTCAATTTGCCGCTGATTCTCGGAACCGAAATCGCGGGAACGGTTGAAGAAACCGGCGCAGATGTCAAAGATTTCAAAGTCGGCGACGAGGTTTTCGGAAACGTCAATATGATGCGCGGCGGCGGTTATGCCGAATTTGTGATCGCTAAAGCGTCGGAAATCGCTCATAAACCGAAAAATGTTGATTTTGAAAACGCAGCGGCAATTCCGGTCGGCGCATTGACTTCGTGGAAGGCGATTTTTACGACCGCAAATCTGCAAAGCGGTCAAAAAATTCTGATTCACGGCGCGTCGGGCGGCGTCGGTTCGATGGCGGTTCAGCTTGCCAAAGCCAAAGGCGCGTATGTTTACGCGACCGCTTCGGGCAAAAACGAGGAATTTGTCAAAGGTTTGGGCGCGGACGAATTTATCGATTACACGAAAACGAAATTCGAGACGGTCGCCAAAGATGTCGACGTCGTTTTGGATACGATCGGCGGCGAAACACAGGAAAGATCGTTCGGCGTTTTGAAAAAAGGCGGATTTCTGGTCGCTTTGCCCGCTCCGCCGTCGCCGGAACTAGCCGAAAAATTCGGCGTTAGGGCAGAGATGATCCAATCGGGTCCGAACGGCGAATTGCTTGGAGAAATCGCCAGGCTCGTCGAAGAAGGAAAAATTAAAACATCGATCGAAACGGTTTTGCCTTTGTCGGAGATCAAAAAGGCGCACGAATTGAGCGAATCGGGACACACACGCGGAAAAATTGTTTTGAGCGTGGGTTGAAAAAAACGAACAAGAGGGAAGTTATGAATAGTAAGTTATTTGAAAAATATAAGTTAAGAGGAATTGAATTTCGCAACCGCATCTGGGTTTCGCCGATGTGTCAGTATTCGAGCGAAGACGGAATGCCGACCGATTGGCATCTCGTCCATCTCGGAAGCCGCGCGGTCGGCGGTGCGGGACTGGTGATTCAGGAAGCGACCGCCGTTTCGCCGGAAGGCAGAATTTCGCCCTCGGACGCAGGGCTTTGGTCAGACGCGCACAGCGACGCCTACAAACGAATTACAACATTTATTAAGCAGCAAGGCGCGGTCGCGGGAATTCAGCTCGCGCACGCCGGACGCAAAGCTTCGACGGGCGAACCGTGGAACGGCGGGAAGGAAGTTGACGAAAAAGACGGCGGTTGGGAAACGGTTGCGCCGAGCGCGATCGCTTTTTCGGACGATTATCCGATGCCGCGCGAGATGACGGCGGACGACATCGAAAAAGTCACGAACGATTTTGTCGCGGCGGCGCGGCGGTCGGTCGAAGCCGGTTTTGAAGTGATCGAAATTCACGCCGCACACGGTTATCTTTTTCACGAATTTCTTTCGCCTTTGTCGAATAAACGCACCGATAATTGGGGCGGAAGCCTGGAAAACCGGATGCGTTTTCTGCTTGAAACCGCAGGAAAAGTCCGCGCGGCGGTGCCCGAAAATCTGCCTGTTTTCGTCAGAATTTCGGCGACCGATTGGACGGACGGCGGTTGGGATTTGGAGCAATCCGTTGAGCTTTGCAAAGAGCTGAAAAATATCGGGATCGATCTGATCGACGTTTCGACCGGCGGCAATATTTTGGACGCGCGGATTCCCGTCGCGCCGAATTATCAGGTTTCGTTCGCGGCGGAAATTCGCAAACAAGCCGGCATCGCAACCGGCGCGGTCGGGATGATCACCGACGCCAAACAAGCCGAAGAAATTCTGCAAAAAGGCGAGGCGGACGCGATTTTAATTGCCCGCGAGTTTTTGCGCGACCCGTATTTTCCGTTCACGGCGGCAAAAGACTTGGGCGAAAATCTCGATTATGTGCCGAAGCAGTACGGACGCGCGATCGATCTGCGAAAGGCGAAAAGCGCGTAAATCAGCCGCGAACAGGCGCGAAAACTTAAAGTTTGTCGCAAGTCAATAATTCGCCTGGCGATTAGGCTGAAAAATTTCACGCTCATTTTGAAATGGAATCTAAAGAAAAAATTATTTTGCTGCTGCTGACGCTGCTGAATTTTACGCACATCATGGATTTTATGATCATGATGCCGCTCGGCAATTATCTGATGCCGTATTTTGACATCAGTTCTCAGCAATTTTCGATGCTCGTCGCGGCATACACTTTCAGCGCGGGCGCGTCGGGTTTTCTGGCGGCGTTTTTTGTTGACGGATTCGACCGCAAAAAGGTTCTGGTGTTTGCTTATGCGGGATTTTTGATCGGAACTTTATGCTGCGCGATCTCGCCCAGATACGAGATTTTGCTCGGGTCGCGAATCGTCGCCGGACTTTTCGGCGGATTGATCGGCGCACAGGTTTTATCGATCGTTGCCGACATCATTCCGTATGAGCGGCGGGCGGCGGCGATGGGAATGATCATGGCGGCGTTTTCGGCGGCTTCGGTTTTCGGCGTGCCGTTCGGACTTTATATCGCCAATCTTTTTAACTGGCACGCACCGTTCTTTTTCGTCGTGATCCTGGGCGTTATACTCGTCCCGTTTTTGATCAAATTCCTGCCGAAAATGGACGCGCACCTGCACCGGAAAGATTATCAAAAAATCAGTCCCGTACAGCTCGTCGGCGACGTTTTCCGCAACTCCAGCCAGTTATACGCGCTCGCGCTGACGGCTTTTTTGATGATGGGACATTTTATGATCATCCCGTTCATCAATCCGTTTATGGAATTCAATATGGGATTTTCCAAAACGCAAACACCGATCATCTATATGGTCGGCGGCGCATTGACGATGATTACCTCGCCGCTTATCGGAAAGCTGGCAGACCGGCTCGGAAAATATAATTTGTTTATTTTTCTCGCGCTGGCTGGAATTCCGCTGATCGCTTTGATCACGAATCTGCCGGCGATTCCGTTTTATTTCGTGCTCTGCGTCACGGGTTTATGGTTCATCATTTCGGCGGGCAGATTTATTCCGGCGCAGGCGATGGTTTCGAACGTCGTGCCGACCGAAAGACGCGGCAGTTTTATGAGTTTTAACTCGTCAGTTCAGCAATTATTCGTCGGGCTGGCTTCGGTCTTAGCAGGTTTGATCGTCGTTAAAATGCCCGACAACCACATCGAGCATTACGAAATTACGGGTTATCTGAGCATCGCACTTATTTTGTTCAGCATTTTTATTGCGACGATGCTCAATAAAAAATTAAAGGAAAAAGAAAACGACAGAGCCATTTCAAACAACGAAGAACTGGCGGTTGTCGGGTAGGAAAATAGAGAGGAATTATGAGCAGTATTACAAAAATTCCGTTTTCGGTTTTGGATCTGTCGCCGGTTTTTGAAGGCGAAACGGCGGCGGAGGCTTTGCGGCATACTTTGAGTTTGGCGCAGCATGCCGAGAAATTGGGTTATAACAGATTTTGGCTTGCCGAGCATCACAATATGCCCGGCATTGCGAGTGCGGCAACTTCGGTCGTGATCGGTTATGTCGCGGGCGGAACTTCGACGATCCGTGTCGGTTCGGGCGGAATTATGCTTTCAAATCACGCGCCGATCGTGATCGCCGAACAATTCGGGACGCTCGAAAGTTTGTATCCCGGACGCATTGATCTGGGTTTGGGACGCGCGCCGGGAACCGATCGTCCGGCGACTCTGGCACTGCGCCGAACGCTCACGAACGACGGCGAAGAGTTTCCCGAACAATTGGAAGAACTCAGGTTTTTCTTTCGTGAAACGGTCGAAAATCAAAAGGTTCAAGCAGTTCCGGGCGCAGGGCTAAATATTCCGATCTGGCTTTTAAGCTCAAGCGGTTTTTCGGCGCATCTCGCGGGAATTCTGGGTTTGCCGTTCGCTTTTGCCGCGCATTTTTCGCCCGAACACACACAGCCGTCGCTTAAACTTTACCGCCAGACTTTTCAGCCGTCGGATGAACTGCAAAAGCCTTATGCGATGGTGGCGCTCAACGTGATCGCGGCGGAATCGGACGAAGAAGCCGAATTTTTAGCGACTTCGCAAACGCAGTCGTTTTTGAATTTAATTCGCGGCAAAGCGGGCAAAATTCCGCCGCCCATTGCAGATATGAACGCGATTTGGAACGAAGGCGAAAAAGCCCTCGTCGCATCGCGCACCGGCGGTTCGATCGTCGGAAGCCGGGAAACGGTCAAACGCAAACTGGAAGAATTTTTGGAACGGACAAATGCGGACGAAATTATGGTCAACGCGATGATCTACGACCATCAAAAACGTCTGCGTTCGTATGAGATCATCGGAGAAATTTTCGGCGAAAACGCCGCGAAGTTGGCGGCATAGACCGTGAAAAAGTTAAAATGTGCAAAAGTGAAAAAGTTTGTTTTTTAAACTCAAGACTTTACTTTTACACTTTTCAACTTTTACACTTTTTAACTTTATAAAATTATGAAAGCAATCAGAGTAAATGAACTTGGCGGAGCGGAAAAACTGACGCTCGAAGAAGTCGAAAAACCGACCCCGAAAGCGGACGAGGTTTTGATCAAAACGGCGGCGGCGGGCATCAATTACGCCGACACGATGATGCGTGCCGGAAACTATCTGACAAAACCGGATTTGCCGTTTACGCTCGGCTACGAAGCCGCCGGGACGATTGAAAGTTTGGGCGAAAACGTGACGAATTTGAAGGTCGGACAGCGTGTTTTGGCAACAACTTCGAGCGGCGGCTACGCCGAATACGCGACCGCCAAAGCCGCCTTGACGATGCCGATTCCCGACGAGTTAGGTTACAGCGAAGCGACCGCATTGCTTGTGCAAGGCTTGACCGCGCTCGGGCTTCTTAATGAAACAAAGCCCGGACAGACGATCTTGATTCACGCGGCGGCGGGCGGCGTCGGAACTTTGCTCGTGCAGCTGGCGAAACACAAAGGCTTGAAAGTGATCGGCACGGCTTCGAGCGAGCAGAAATTACAGCTCGTTGCCGATCTCGGCGCGGATTTTGCCATCAATTACACCGAAGAAGATTGGACGGACGAGGTTTTAAAGGCGACCGACGGCAAAGGCGCGGACTGGATCATCGAAATGGTCGGCGGCGCAATTGTCGGGAAAAACCTGAAAGTTCTCGCCAAACACGGCACGATGTGGATTTACGGCTCGGCAAGCAACGAAGATTTCAAGGTTTCCGTGCTCAGTTTGATGTCGAAAAACCACACGATTCGCGGCTACTGGCTGATGAACGAATCGGTCGAAAACCGGATCAGATTCACCAAAGAATTATTGGAACATCTCGGCGCGGGACGATTGAAAATCCAGGTCACGGAATTTCCGCTCGAACAGGCAAAAGAAGCGCACGAAGCGATCGAAAACCGCAAGACGACGGGTAAAGTCGTTTTGACTGTCTCGCCCTGAAGCTGCTCAAAAATAGTCTGCCGAAAAACTATTAGGTAAAATATTTGTAGTGAAGAATTATCAGTGAAGGAACAAGCGTTACAAGACTGACACCGAAAATTATTAGACCGTAGCGAGTCCAAAACGGAATCGGATTTCCGCCCAGTTTAGACTCTACCTGCGTCGCTTCCGGGTTAGAAACCGAACCGTGACAGAAGGAACAGAACAGGGAATATTGTTTCTCGGTGACGGTTTTACACCAATAAACGTGTTCGTATTTGTAATCGAGAATTAGTTTATGCGGGCGAGTCTTTTGGCAGTTGCCGCAGTGCTGGGTTGAAAACCTTCCAAGGTCAATTCGATTTGCACCTGAGCCATAAATTATAACCATCGTATTTTTTCCTTTTCTTTTGAAATGAATAGTGGACTTGATTTTTATCGGGTAGAGATTGACAGAAGATGAGCAGACAATCCTACAAAATTAAAGCACGGATCGTTTTTGAAATCAATAAAAATTTTTGTGCGCGAACTGCGGGATTTTACAAAAATTTATTTACATTAAAATGAATATAAAAGGCAAAATAATTCTTGTAACCGGCGGCGCGCACGGCATCGGAAAGGCGCTATGCGAAAGATTTGCGGCGGACGGCGCGGAGAAGATCTTTGTTGCCGATATTGATTTTGAAAACGCCGAACGGGTTGCCGAATCGGTCGGCGGTAAAGCGTTTCGGCTCGATGTTTCGGACGAAGCGAACTGTAAATTGATCGTCGAAGAAATTTTAAGCGAAGCCGGAAGAATTGATTTTATCGCTTCGAATGCCGGGATCGGCGGCGCCGAAGGGAGTCTCGAAGTTTCCAACGAGGTCTGGCAAAAGATTTACGAGATCAATGTTCTGTCGCACGTTTACCTGGCGCGGGCGGCGTTTCCTTCGATGATCGAACGCGGCGCGGGCGCGTTTTTGATCACGGCTTCGGCGGCAGGTCTTTTGACGCATCCGCTTGCCGCGCCGTATGCGGCGACGAAGCACGCGGCGGTTGCGCTCGCCGAAAACCTTTCGATCGAGTTTCACGAAAAAGGCATTTACGTTTCGTGCCTCTGTCCGCAGGGCGTGAAAACACGGCTGATCACGGGAGAAGAAGGCAAGCCGAATAATTTTTTATTGGCGGATGCGATCACGGCGGAAGAATGTGCCGAAGCCGTCGTCAATGCGCTCGAAAAAGAAACTTTTCTGATTCTCCCGCACCGAGAAGTCGCCGATTATATTGTCAATAAAGCGGAAAACCGCGACCGTTGGCTTCATTCATTACGAAAAATCCGCACGGCGGTTT
>DATLOR010000492.1:0-4193 GCA_035536135.1 Pyrinomonadaceae bacterium
AAGCCGAGCGCGAGCGCGAGCGGCAGTTAAAAAGATTTCCGAGCTGGACGCCGATGAGCGTAAACAAAGCAATCGTCCGCGCATGCGCGCCTTCGCCGTAAGTTTGCAGAGCCCAGCTATATGCGCCGATAACGATTGACGAAGAAATCACGGCTTTCCAGAAAATCAACAGCAGAAATTTCGCTGAAAGTAGTGCCTCGTCGGGCGGATGTGGTTTACGCCGCATCGTTTCGGGCGAAGCAGGCTCGAGCGCGAGCGCGAGCGCAGGAAAAACGTCCGTCACCAGATTTACCCAGAGAATCTGAAGCGGCAGCAGCGGCAGCGGAAATCCTGCGAGAACCGCGACAAAGATCACCAGGACTTCGCCCAGATTATCGGAAAATAACAAATGCACGAATTTGATGATATTGGCGTAAATCGTTCGTCCGCCTTCGACGGCTTTAACGATCGTTCTGAAATTGTCGTCCGTGAGAATGATGTCAGAAGCTTCTTTGGCGACTTCCGTGCCGCGCAGACCCATTGCGATGCCGATGTCGGCGTATTTCAATGCCGGGGCATCGTTAACGCCGTCACCCGTGACGGCGACAATCTCGCCGGTTTGCCGTAAGGCTTTAACGATGCGCATTTTGTCTTCCGGCGTGACGCGCGCGAAAACATGAGCGCGTCGCGCCATACTCGCCAAAATTTCGCCGTCCTTTTCAGCTAAATCGCCCGAATGCAGCGCGAACACTTCATCTGTTTGGCTTAAGTTAAGCTCGCGCGCAATTGCCTGCGCGGTTTTTATCTGGTCGCCGGTCAGCATAACGACGCGGATTCCGGCGCTTTGAGCTTCTTTAACAGCTTCTGCCACGCCTTTTCGCGGTGGATCGCTCATCCCGACGAAACCTAAAAAGGTGTAATCTTTTTCAAGTTCTTTACCTGTTGGAAATTCTGATTCGCCCGATAAATCTTTATCGGCAAATGCCAGAACACGGAGCGCGCAATCCGCCATTTCTTCATTAATCTTCAAAAAATCGCGGCGTTTTTCTTCTGTGAGCGGAATTTGAATTCCTTCATTCGAAACATATTTGTCGCATAGATCGAGAACTACGGCAGGAGCTCCTTTCAAAACGGCGCAGGTTTTTGCCTCGTCTTTTTCACGCAAGATCGCGATCATTCTTTTGGTCGCGCTGTCGAATGGGTGTTCGAGCACTTTTTCGCAGGCGGATCGTTCACTGCTGATATCGAAGCCGAATTTTTCGACAGCTGTCAGCAGCGCGGTTTCGGTCGGATCCCCGATCGGTTGACACGAACCGCCGTTTTTTGAATCGAGGGTTGCTTCATTACAAAAAACGCTGACGCGCAAAAGCCGCAAAAGGCTTTGATCCTGCACAAAAGTGCGGGTTTCGCCGACCGAATCGTACCCGCCGTTTTCGAAAATTTTGATCACGCGGTCGTTTGCCAGCCGGTATTCGCAGACCGTCATCCGGTTTTCCGTCAAAGTTCCGGTTTTATCGGTGCAGATGACGGTCGTGCTTCCCAAGGTTTCGACCGCCGCAAGCCGCCGGATGATTGCATTCTGCCGCGCCATTCTCAGAACGCCTAATGCCAGAATCAGGGTCGTCACCGCCGGAAGCCCTTCCGGAACGGCGGCGACCGCGAGAGAGATCGAAACTTCGAGCATCAACCAGAGACCTTCACCGCGAAAGATTCCGACGACAAAAATAATTAAAGCGATTCCCAAAACGATGTAAACGAGCCGTTTGCCTAGATCGGCAAGTTTTTTTTCGAGCGGCGTTTTTTCTTCCCCCGCTTGCGCGACCATTTTACCGATTCGTCCGATCTCGGTATTTTGCCCGGTTGCGGTCACAATTGCCGCAGCGTGTCCTGCAACAACATTCGTTCCGAGATAGAGCATCGAACAACGTTCCGCAAGCGGTGCGGAAGTTTCGACTGCTGCAGAATTCTTTTCAACCGCAGTGCTTTCGCCCGTGAGCGTCGATTCGTCCGCAAGCAGGGTCGCCGATTCAAAAATCCGCGCGTCCGCCGAAACTTTATCGCCAGCCGTAAAAATCACGACATCGCCGGCGACTAAATTTTCAGCATCGATTATTTGTTCGCGTCCCTGGCGACGGACGCGGGTCGTTGTCCGGGTCGCTTTTTTCAGTGCGTCGAGTGCGCGTCCCGCTTGCCACTCGATAAAAAATCCGATGCTTGCATTCAAGGCTAATACAACCAGAATTGCGAAAGATTCCAGTTGATTGTCATTCAGCCAGGAAAAAACGGCGGCGAAGGCGAGCAGCCAGACGATTATACTGGAAAATTGGGCAAGCAAAAGGTGCCACCATTTTTGCCGCTGCCGAAGTTCGAGCCTATTTGAGCCATAGGCATCGAGTCTTTGATCGGCTTCTTCCTCTGACAAACCCTTTGAAATTTCAACATTGAATATCTCGGCGACTCGTGCCGCTGATATTGAATGTAACGGCAATTGGTTGGTGTTTATATTCGATTTGCCGGCAGTTTCTTTTCCGCGAAGGATTTCGCATTCGACCGAACAGACCGGAATTCCGGTTTCCGAAATCACCTGGGAGTTTTTAATTTCTTCGGCAGAGTTTTTTCTATCGGCGTTCATTATGTCTGACCAACCGCAACGATTGTGCCGCCGAAGAACTCAGCATTTTCCTTTATCTTAACTTCGGATTAGAGAAAAAGTGTGAAATTTCGATCACCGGATAGTGAAATTTTCCGCAGGAGATAGCATTAAGATTAAATTTTTACGAATTTCAGAAGATTCCGAATCAATAGACACATTAGCGCAGATATTTAGACTGCGGCTTGGAGGATAATTGCCTAAAATGGGGCTCTCACAAAAATTCGAAGTAAAGAGCGGCGCTTTCATATTTTATCTCTCATTCGCGTCCGATAATAAAGTAATGTTTTGGGGTAAACAGGCAGTACCCATTAAGTAACTAAAACCGAGAAAACTCAAAAACAATAGTATTTACGCCGCTACAAGAACTGTTACCACATTATCAGACGCGATACTCCATTTAAATGAGCCCCCATCAGAACTTTAGTGAAGCCAACGACGTGTTTTCTGAAATTTATTGGTGATCGCCCTTCTTCTCAAATCATGACCTTAGAAAATTCAACTACGGGTCACATTTTTAGTTTATTTAGGACTTTCTGACAAAAAGCGAACGTTTTTAATTATTTCAGCCTACAAGGAGTATTAATGTCTGATAACAACTTACAGTATTTATTTCTCAAGAAAATCTAAAATCGTCTTCTCTTTCCTATTACCAGGAATAATCTATAAGTTCGTAACTAACCAGTTCCAATCCTCGGGCAGATAATTGCCGGCAAATACCTCAATGGATTCCCTGCCGCCCGCTTCAACTATCTTCCGCAAATTTTCCAAGATCAGCTCACGGTTTTCGCCGAGCGGTTCCGCAATAAATTCTGTTTGTGCGACTTCGACACTTCCGGGCTCGAACATTTTCGGATTTTTATCATAGCGGACGGTTTTTGAATAAAGCCTTCGCCGTAGATTTTCTGCGGCAAATTTCAAATAAACGGAAACCGATTTCGCACGCGTCCTGGCAACCGAAGTTTCATTGATTATGAGCTCAATTATTTCGCTGAAGGCTTCCCAATCTTTCTGAGTTAAATCCTTTCCAGTTGTCGCCCGCGCCGCCTCGTTGAGCTTTAGAAATGCGTTCGCAATCGGCGCTTCATCATCAATCTTTAAAAAGGTTTTAAAGAGAGTCTTGGGTTTCTCATAACTTGTTATTTCACTTGGGTTTAGACTCTGACTAGTCTGACTACTTTCTAGACTGACTACTCTGACCTGTTTCTGGGATGGGCTAGTCTGACTACTATCACTAGACTGACTACTCTGACTAGGCATAGTTTCCATTTCCTCGAAAGTGAACACTTCGAATTCATTGCCGGCATGTTCCCCAGCAAAGACGGTTTCGCGAATCAGTCCAACTAACTGAAGATGAGTGATGTTGGAATCGAAGGTGATTCGCGAGCCGATGTTTGCTTTTTTCATCAATTCACCTTTGCGCACCCGGATGACTCGGACGGGCACGACCGCGCCGCGCGTCATCGAATAAAGAACATCATAAAGCTGTTTGGCTTTGCCTTTGAATAATCCGGCAGGTATGGCTTGTTTGGTTAGCGAGTTCGGTACCTTTTGATAATTTCTC
>DATLOR010000493.1:0-5579 GCA_035536135.1 Pyrinomonadaceae bacterium
GAAATTGACGCGCAATATCTCGGCTCCGATAAAATCTTCGGTAAATTCGGCTGGAAACCCGAAACAAGTTTGGAAGAAGGCTTGAAAAGAACGATCGATTGGTATGCGGCAAATTTCAGTTTGGTGGTCTGAATTTAAACCCTTTTTGTTGCTTTGCCCGATACAACTATAAAAATTTTATCATCATCATATCTTTGGTTTCCAAAAATCTTGCGCTATATTTTAGAAGGGCAATTTTTATTTTATGAAAAAAATTTTTATTCCAATCTTCGTAGTTTTCTTTTCTTCTGTCCTGACCTTCGGGCAGAAAGGAGTTGACGATCAAAATAAAAAGATTCAGGAAAACACCAATAAAACAACTCAGTCAACCGGTAATAATAAAACCAATACCCCCGGCGGTCGATCGATCGACTGGGGACTCGGAAAAACAAAGGTCCGCGACCGTTTGGATAATCCTTACCGGATGAATGCGCGGCGCGACGTTTTGGTTGAAAACGTGATGGACGTTTTGCAGGAAAGAAAAATTATTGTTGACGATTCGGCTTCACGGACAAAGGACGGAATCATCGTAACGCAGCCGTTTATTTTTGCAAAAGGCGCGGTGATTACGAAAAACGAGCTGAGCCGCTACGCGGTTTTGCCGAATTCCGACACGTCCTGGACGCGCGGACGCTACACTCTGACGATCGAGATCCAATCGATTGACGGAATTCAGAATAACGTCTCGGTGACGGCAAAAGTCGAAGGTCGTTCCGAAAACGGTTTGCAATCGGAATGGACGACGCTTCAATCGAGCGGCGCGGCGGAAGAAGAATTTCTCGTCAAGCTTGTTGAAATGGTCACCGGCACATCGCCGGATGAACCGAAAACAGACAACCGGTAGTTGTAAATAATGCGTATTAAATACTCCACAATTTGTTTTTCCGTGGTGTTCGCAATGGTCTTTGCAGCGACGGCTTTTTCCCAAATTGACGCGACCTCGCCCAACGGCAGGCAACAGCCGAAGGAAGAATTACCGAAAAACATCAAGGAAACTTTAGCCAAGCAGCGGATCGAGCGTGAGAAAAAAGATTACGAAGAGCTGTTAAAACGAAGCGAAGAAGCCGTTAAACTCAGCGATGAACTCGAAAAATCTTTTTCAAATTCAAATCAGCTCTCAACGGAAGACCTAAAAAAACTAGATAAACTCGAAAAGCTCGTCAAAAAAATCAGGGGCGAACTCGGCGGTGACGACGACGGCGAACAGGATGTCAATTCCGACAAAGACAAAAACGAACCGCCTTCGACGATGGTCAATGCATTCAAGATATTGCAAACAAACGCCGTTCAGTTATTCGATGAGATAAAAAAATCGACCCGCTACAGCGTTTCGGTGATTGCGATACAAACTTCAAATATGCTTCTGAAACTGGTTAAATTTATTCGTTTCGGTAAATAGTATTTTTTTTGGGCAAATTATAATGATGAGAGCAGGTTTTTCGGTTTCCAAACTTGGAGTTATTTTTCTACACGTCCTTTTCATATTTTCACTTGCCGGTTCGGTTTTGGCTCAGGACGACGACGAACCGATCAAAATCGAATCTTCGATTGTTGTTTTGAATGCAACAATTACAGACTCAAAAGGCAAATTCGTCAACAACCTGAAGCAAAATCAATTTCAAATTTTCGAGGACGGCAAAGAACAAAAGATCGAGTCGTTTCAGGCGGAACAAGTTCCCTTTGCGGCTGTCATTTTGATCGATTCTTCGGGTAGTATGACCGTCCGGGATACAAACTTTGTTTTTGAGCGCGTTCGGGTTGCCCGCGCCGCCGCTATATCATTTCTGGACTATTTGCGACCCGATGATCTGGTCGCTATTTATCGTTTTGATTCAAAAGTCGAACAAATTCAGGATTTTTCTTCGAACCGGGATGCGCCCGAAGCGATTTTTGATATGAAAGCTGATGGGATGACGGCTTTGAATGACGCAATCTACAAAGCCTCGGAAGAATTGGCTAAACGCTCCGAAAAACGCAAGGCGATCATCGTTTTGTCGGACGGCGGCGACACGAAAAGCCGTTATTCCGATGATAAAGCATTAAAGCGGGCAATTGCTGCATCCGCAACAATTTACACGGTTGATATTTCAACGGTCGAAGAACGAACGCGTTATCAGAATACAAGGATCTTGAAAAACTTCGCCGATAAAAGCGGTGGCAGATTTGTTTCCGCCCAAAACGGTCAGGCACTACGCGAAACCTTCAAAAATCTCGCCGAAGAACTGCGTTCACAATACACGATCACCTATCAGCCGACCAATTCCGCCAAAGACGGCAAATGGCGAACGATCGAAATGAAAACTACGAAAACCGACTTAACCGTGCGAACTCGAAAAGGTTATGAGGCTCCAAAAAAATAAAGCAACAGGTAAAAGTTTAAACTAATTAATAGCCTTTATCTGTTGCTTTTTACCGCTTTATTTTTGTTAAAACGACGTTTTGTTTCTCGCCTTGTCCGCGTGTCTTTCAAGCGCCAATGCCACGAGGGCATCAATTACCTGCGAAAATTCCAAACCGCTTCCAGCCCACATTTTCGGAAACCCCGACGCATTTGTTAAACCCGGAATCGTATTGATCTCATTAACAAGCAGCGCACCGTTGTCTTTCCGCAAAAAGAAATCGACGCGCGCAAAACCGGAACCGTCGATCGCTTTAAAGGCGGTAATCGCCATTTGCTGAATTTTCTTTGCCAACTCTTCGGAAACGGGCGCGGGAACGACGAATTCGTTATTCCCCGTACCGGCGTATTTTTCCGTGTAATCGAGAAATTTCTTCGATTCGTCGCGGATAATATATTCGCCCGGAAGGCTCGCCCGCGGCTCGTCATTTCCGATTACGGCGCACTCGATCTCGCGCATTTCCAGACATTCTTCGACGATGATTTTCCGGTCATACTCGGCGGCAAGAGTGATCGCTTCGCGCAGTGACATTTCGTCCGTCGCTTTTGAAACGCCGACCGACGAACCTAAATTTGCCGGTTTTACAAAACACGGATAACCGAGTTTTGATTCGATCTGGGTGATCGTCGTTTCGTCGTCGGATTCCCATTCGCTTCGCAAAAACCAGACGTATTTGCAGATCGGCAAACCGGCATCGCGAAACAGAATTTTCATAAAAGCCTTGTCCATTCCGCAGGACGAAGCCAGAACTCCGTTGCCGACATAGGGAATGCCCGCCATTTCAAACAAACCCTGGATCGTCCCGTCCTCGCCGAAAGTCCCGTGCAGAACCGGAAAAACGACATCGAGTTTTTCGACCCTTTCTTCGCCGATCGAAGTTTCGAGTTTGATCAAACCTTTGTGATTGGTATCGCCCGTAAAAGCGATCGAATTTCGCGGAAAACTGCCGATTTCATTAATTAAAAGTTCCTGCGTCGGCGGCGGCAATAAGCCCAGCGATTCAACCGGATTGAGCCAATTTCCCTCTTTGGTAATCGCGATCGGAATAACTTCGTATTTGTCTTTATCAATTTCTTCGATCACCGATTTTGCCGAGCGGACCGAAATTTCGTGTTCGCCCGAACGCCCGCCGAAAACAATGCCGATTTTAATTTTGTCCATATAACTGAAGGGTTAAATTATTATGTTTGTTGAATTTATTTTCAAAATCGTAAATCAAAATATAAACTTACAAAATGGTTTTTCCAAGTGCGGAAAGGATTAATTCTCCGGCGAGCTCGACCGTTATGTTGTGTTCATCGAGCATCGGATTGACTTCGACAATTTCAAACGAACGCATTCCGCCGCGTTCGGCAATGATTTCGAGTGCGAGATGCGCTTCACGGTAGGTAATTCCGCCGCGCACGAGCGTGCCCGAACCGGGCGCAAAACGCGGGTCAATAATGTCTACGTCGAAAGTTACGGCGAATCCGCCCGGTGCTTGCGAAGCGATTTTTATCGCATCTTCGACACAAGCCGGCATTCCGCGGCGGTCAATATCGCTCATTGTAAAGAAATTGTCGCGCAGTCCGAGGTCATGAACCTCACGTTTTTCGCCCAGATCCAAATCGCGCGCGCCGACGTGAGCGCAGAATTTCGAATTCAGTTTCGGCGCAAACCCTTCTAAATTAACGAGTTCTTCGTTTCCCAAACCAAGAATCGTCGCAAACGGCATTCCGTGAATATTTCCCGAAGGCGAAGTTTCGGGCGTATTGATATCGGCATGCGCGTCGAACCAGATCAGACCGATTTCTTTATCCTGTTCGTGGTAAAATGACGAAATGCCCGAAAATGTTCCGATCGCGATCGAATGATCGCCGCCTAAAATCACCGGGATTTCGCCCGATTGCAAAACTTTTTTGACCGCTGCTGCCGAATTTTTGCTTGTCGCGATCATTTCCTGCAAATATTTCGGATTCTCGCCCGCTTCGGCAATATAATCCGGTTTAACAACCTCGACATCGCCGTAATCCGTCACCTCATAACCCAATTCCCTGATATGTCCGATCAAATGATTCCCGCGTATGCTTGCCAGTCGGATCGCCGTCGTGCCGAGCTCGCTTCCTTTTTTGCCCGCACCGAAACCGAGCGGAACGCCCAAAAGACCGACTTTTTTGTTATTGCCCGGAAAATATGATTCTGAAAAACTCATAATTATTTAGTCCTAAGTTCCAAGTCTCGGAAGTCCCAAGTCGAAAAGATATACTGACTTGAGGCTTGGGACTTGGAGCTTGAAACTCATAACTCCCCAAATCCGTTCTTAAAAATTTCCTGTACTGATTCAAACGCCGCTTGTTCATCAGTTCCTTCGACTTCGATTTCCAAATCGATACCTTTGGCGGCGGCAAGCGTCAGCACGCTTAATATCGATTTGGCGTCGGCAATGACCGCATTATCGGTGCGGATCAGCTTGATTTTGCTTTGAAAACCGCTCGCCAGCCGGACAAGCTGAGCGGCGGCGCGGGCGTGCAGTCCAAGCCGATTGATAATAATTACGCGACCTTTAAGCATCTTTTTTCAATTTTTGCGGCATTAAAAGTTCGCTTGCCCGGTAAATCGCCTGTTTACCCTGACTTTCAACCGCTTGCGCCATTTCGCTCAGGGTCATTTCCTTATTTTGCGAAGCGATCTTGATCACCATCGGAAGATTCACGCCCGTCACGATTTCGATGTCGTTATGCTCCAAAAACATTGCCGAGATATTGGTCGGAGTTCCCCCGAACATATCCGTCAAGAGCAATACGCCGTTGCCTTCGGAAACTTTTTTGATCGCGCGGGCAACTTCGTTTTTAGCCGTTTCAACATCATCGTGCCAGCCGATCGAAACCGCCGCGATATGTTGTAATTCCCCGACAACCGTTTCCGCCGCCGCCAGAAGTTCATTGGCAACTTGTCCGTGGGAAATTATCACTCCGCCGATCTTTTTCATAGTTTTGTCCTTCCGAAATTATTTTTGAACATCACGATGCTGAACCGAAACCTCCATTCCGTCGCCTTCCAATGCTTGACCCAGCCGGTTTGCAACCATTACCGAACGATGCCGTCCGCCCGTACAACCGACACCGATCGTCAAATAAGATTTGCCTTCGCGTTTGTAAAGCG
>DATLOR010000494.1:0-22897 GCA_035536135.1 Pyrinomonadaceae bacterium
CGTCAGTTCCTTAGTGTTATAGCTGATGATGATAATTGATAAATCGGTCATTGGTTACTCCTTTTCGGCAAATCGTGCAGATCATCCGGCATAATTTTGATTGTTATTTTCAGCAAATTTCTTTGACCGCTCCGGTTTATCCGGCATATTGATCAGCGCGGCTCCGATTCCCAACAGAAAATAAAAATAGACGTGATTGGAACCGAAGAAATCAACCGTACAGCCGACAAATGAAAGCGAAATTATTGAAATCAGCCAGCCGCGGCACACCAGCTGAAATTCTTTCGATAAATTTTCTTTGACCAATCGGTTTACTTTGAAGGCGATCAGAAAGACACACAGAATCAGCAGGATGAGCGCCGGAATTCCGAACTGCATAGCCATCTTCAGCCAAAAATTATCGATCGTGTCGCTGATCATCCAGACCGGACGTACCCAATCGTTTTTTCCGATGCCGAAAACCGGATTATTGATTACTTCGGCAGACCCGTATTCCCAGATCAGCCGCCGATAATACGAGGTTTGCGCATCGAAGGTAATTCTGCTCAAGATCACGATCAGCGGTGAGGTCGGCGACCAGAACATCAGAAATACATAAAGACTTGCAAAGGCGGCGGCAACCAGTTTCCATCGCGATTTGAAGCCGCCCGCCAAGCGATTCCAGGCGATCGCGCAAAGTTGTAATAGAAGCAGAAGGATCGGAGCCGAAGATAAAGTCGTCAAAGTCACGCCGGTCAGGATCAACACTTTTTGAAATCTGCCGGATTTGCCGCGCTCGCCGAACAGATGCCAGACCAAACCGAGCAGCGAAGAACTGAACACGCCGAGCAGGATCGGATGATTGAACGAGCCCGACGCGCGCGTAAAACCTATCCTGACTTCATCGGACACCGGATAATAAAATCCGGTTAAAGACCTGAAAAAATCGTGGATAAAATGCTTTCCGGTAATTGCCTCCATCACCACGAGCGGAAGCATCAGCATCAGCATCAGCAACGTGAATCTGATGGTCGCGGCAAGTTTTTCCAAATCGGAAATATAAATGCGGGCGATAAAATAACCTGCCAGAATTTCCAGTCCGAGCACGCCGCCGCCTTCGATCGCCTTCCCGATTCCGTGATTAAATGTGTACGAAACAGTGATCCAAAGAACGAACCCGAGCAGTAAAAAATCGAATTTCTGAAGATCGCCGCATTTGGTTATCCGGCTGATCAACGGGAAAGCCATCAATAAAAGAACCAAGCGCGCCGGGGTAATCAGCAAATCGCCGGCATAGAAAGAAAGCTCGACGGGCAGGACGAGAGAGATCAAGAGCAGTGCGACCGGCAGCGGCAGGTTGGTCTGTAAATTATTTTGTCCGGTCAATTTCTTCATATTTACCAATTTTCTTCGTCGGTCTCCGGTGCGGTTGACTTCAAACCGACCGAATCTGCCCGCCGAAGAAAACAGAGTCTTTTACGAGCCGTCGGCGTCCGGCTTTATTATTCTTTTTCAAAACCCAGCCTGACCGAAAGCGGTCGCGGATTGCCGTTAAAAGATGCCGGGAGCCTTTTTATCCACTGAAGACGTTTTTGTTTCAGGTTGCGCAGATGATAATGAAAGGTCGTTTTGTCGAGCGGCATCACCGTCGTCTGGATCCGCAGTTCGCTGCGCCATTTTTTCTGCATATATTTATAGGCTTCGAGATAATCTCTGCCTAAGATCGGTTTCGGTTTGTCGTTGTGAATGCAGGGCGCGTTGATGACAAATGATTTGAGCCCCGATTTTAATCCGCTCTGCACGATGTCCGTGCCGTACAAGTGATAGCCCGGAAGATTTTCGTCGAATTTATATCCGTGTCCGGTGTTAACGATCAAGACCAGTTCATCTAACGACTGCGCTTCGACCGGCGACTCGAAATTCTTTCCGATTAGGCGGTTGATCGATGACGACCAGACGTGTCCCGCGATTTTGCCGTCGCGACCGGTACCGGCGCATCCGAGCGTTAACCATTCGATGCCGCGATTGTTCAGATCGTCGATCTGATCCAGAACCAGCTCCGCCCAGCCTGCCGGGAAATAAACATCCTGGTGCGCGAAGACGGCAAATTCGGTGTTAAGTTTTTTGAGCAGTGCGTTGTAGGTCGCGGCGGCGGATCTCATTCCGCTTTCCAAAGCCGCTGAATACCTGCCAGCCGCGATATCGGGCGATGCCATAAAATCACGTTTTAAGACGGCACGGTCGTTGCAGGCGACGGCAAATGCGATTCTTTCAATATTCACTATTTTCATCTCCTAAGTTTTCGTTGCCTTGAGAACGCATTCCTCGCCAGTGCTTTTGTCAAAAAAATTGATCGACGAAAACAAGATCTGATAATAGACCGACATCAATCTGACCATAATTTTCTGACCCGTAGTGCGACCGCCGCGCTTGTTTTCATAGGCGATTCTTAAACTTCCGTAAGCGATCGTTTCGGCGTTAACGGCGGTCGTCCGGGTTTTGAATAAATTAAAACCCGCCTTTGCGGCACCGGCGTTCAAAGAAGAAATATTGAAAATGTGAATATGCCGCGGCGGCTCCAAGCCTCGCCAATCTTCCTTGAAAAACTTCAGTCCCGAGCTTTCATTATTCGGCGTGACGACCGTCAGCACGCCGCCCGGTTTGAGTAATCGATAACATTTCGAGAGCAGTAAAAGAGGTTCGTGGACGTGTTCGATCACGTGATTGAGAACGACGGCGTCAAAAGAATTATCGTCATAACCCAAATCATCAAGCTCGCCGTGACCGATCTCCAAACCAAAGCGTTGAAAGGCATTTTTGACGCATTTGCCGTCAACTTCCTGACCGTAAACAGCCCAGCCCATCTCTTGAAACATCGCCAGACGCTCGCCGTTGCCGCAGCCGACTTCGAGTAATTTACCGGGCGGTGTATCTCCGAGATACATCTTGTAGAGATTTTTCCGCGACCGCTTTAACAACAAAGCGGCACTCAAAAGATCGTAGGATATTTTCACTGTCCGCGTAATCAAACGCCGGACCGCATTTTTCGGCAGAAAGTTTTTATCATGGGTGTAATAAACCTCGTAGGCTTTATGAATATCGGCTTCGAGCGGCGCGGGATTGATCCAGACCAGACCGCATCCCGGGTTGCCGCATTTGGAAAGGCTCCACTCGCCTTCGACGGAAAAAAGATAGTCCTGCAAACCTTCGCAGATCACTTTGCCTTGAGCACCGCACAGGTGGCAGTGCGGGTAATTTTTTGTTCGAATCACGTTCTTCTCCGGGGACAAATTCTGAACAGGCAGAATTAAAACTTTTCGGTCTGGTTCTGTTTATCGACAGCGTTTTTAATACAGACCTTCGTTGACGCCTTTAATAAATTTCTTTAGGTCGTTATCGAGCAGCGCGGGTAACGCATTTTTGATCCTCTGCCGGTCCCATTTCCACCATTTGATCTTCAAGAGCTGCTCGATCGTCTCTTCATCGAAACGGTATTTCACCAGTTTGGACGGATTGCCCGCGGCAACGCCGTAGGCGGGAACGTCTTTGCTGACAACGGCATTTGCGCCGATCACGGCTCCGTCGCCGATCTGAACGCCTGACAGAATAACCGCGTTGCTGGCGATCCAGACATCGCTGCCGATCACGACGTCGCCCTTGGTTTTCGGATGTCCTTTGATGCCGAGACCTTCTTTCCACAAAACATTGAACGGAAACGTGGTGACCCAATCCATGCGGTGTTCGCCGCCTAAAAATATCTTGACCCCGTTGGCAATCGAAGTGTAGTCGCCGATCTTCAGCGCGGCATCCTCGCCGAACTTGAATAATTCGATATTGCCGTAGCTTTCCTTTCCGATGTCGTATTCGGGATATTTCTCGCTTAAACAAAAATGCGAAGTTTTTCTACGTCGTACGAGTCGTCTTAAAATGCTCATCATGTTAAATATTTCCTTCCAAGAAAAACGTTTTCAACCAATTTCGATAATTCTTTCCGGCTGATAAAAACCGAAAACGCCGCCAGACTGATCGTTCCGAGCCAGAGTCCGGGTCGACCGGCATCCGTCAAATAGATCAGTAACGCCGCCGCCGCGACCAACGCGGCGGGAAGCGCGCACTGTCGAAGAATCCGTTTGAACGCGCCGGCTAAACCGAGCAGTAAAGCGGAATCGATCGCCACGCGCAAAGTCCAGGCGAGAGCCGCGCCGGTCACGCCCCAGTAACTGAGTCCCAGCCAAAGCAGCGTAAAATAAACCGGTATCTCAAAAAGATAGATCAGCACGACTTTTTTCAGTTTTTTCCCGTCTGCCTGCAAATATGTGTTATGCGGGATCACCAATGCATTGAGCCAGGTTCCGACCAGGATGATCTCACCGACGTAAGCTGCCTTATCCGCCAGCTCGCGACCGATCCAAACCGTCAGAAAAGGATTGATCAAAGGCAGAGCGATGATCACGAGCGGCGTTAAAATCGCGATCAGGATCGCCGTCGAGCGATCAGCCAGCATTTTCGCTTCATCGGCGGACATCCCCGCCATTCTGGGAAAAATGGAGTTTGCCAGACTACCCGAAAGCATCATTGCCCGCGAAGTCAGGCTGTAGGGAATCGTATAGTAGGAAACCGCCTTGACGCCGGCGATCGAGCCGATCACGATCCGGTCGGCAACCACGAGCAGCGGACCGACCGCGCCGATCACCGAGATCCACCCGCCGTATGTCAGCAGCGGTTTGACGGCTGATTTATCGAACGCGACCTCCATCCGCAGCGGAATATTTACTTTACCCTTGTAAAAAAGACAGATTCCGGCAATCATTCGCCCGGTCAATGCCGCCGGAACCAGATATTCAAGCTCGACAAAACCGAGATAAGCGACCGCGAGCGGTAAAATTTGAATCAACGTGTTGCCGATGACGCTGATGATATTTATTTCGACAAAACGCTCTCTGCCCTGCAAGGCTCCGGTCATGACCGAAGTAACGAGTAAAACAGGTAAAGCGGGCATCAGCCATAAAATCGCGAGAGCCGCTTCCTGATAGATCGCCGCGCCGGGGTTTTCGAAATGGATCAATATCCGGTCGGCAAAAAACCAGAGCATTATGCCGCCGATGATTCCGAGAATCAAAGTCAGCAGAAAAGCCGTCCAGAATAATTTCGACCTTTCATCAACTGACGCTTCCTTGAGCTTTGCCATTCTTTGCGCCGTTGCCTGACCCAATCCGAAATCGAAAAATCCGAAGTAACTGAAAACGACCCAGATGACCGCCAACGCGCCGTAACGCTCGGCGCCGATCAGTCTTAAATAAACCGGAACCGTCGCCAGCGTGATCAGCAGAGGGATAATGGAACCCAGCAGGTTGGCGATCGAATTTTTTCCAATACTCATTTTTTTTATACCCGATTCCGGAAAATGTAATGCGGCTTAGAAAAGCGGCAGCGGTGTAAATATTTCAACTTATCGATCCTGTTTGAGCGAAAAGAGCGCGACGACCGGGTAATGATCCGAATTGCCGGAATCCGGCACGACGTAGGCGTTCTGAATGTTAAAGTGCCGGCTGTAAAAAATATGGTCGATCCGCATAAACGGCGTAAATATTCCCATATGACGCGCCGGCGACGGAAAAGTAAAACCGAAACCGGAACCGGCGTTTTCAAACGCGTTTTCAAGCGTCTGCCGGATTTTTTTATAAGGGTAATTGAGAACGGTCGCGTTAAAATCACCGGCGGCGATGACCGCACCGTCCGTCAAAGCGATCTGTCCGGCGAGCTGGTCGGTCATTTGATACTGCGTGTCCGTATGACCGAAAGATTTTTGTAAATGGACGTTCCACACCCGCAGAGGCTTTTCTGGTAAATCTATTTCGGCGGCTTGCGAGTAGTCGCCTATTTTCAAAAGCGAAGTCACTTTGTAGCGGCTCAGAATCAGACCGTAATGCGCATCGGCAAAATAAAAAAGCGGGGCGCCGTCGTAAATGCCGTTTAATAATTGGATCAGGTTTGCGGTTTCCCGGTCATTGATCTCCTGCACAAACAGAATGTCCGGCTTTTCGCTCAAGATCACGCGGGCAACCGAATCGATCTCATTATTTCTCCCCATTTTGCTGTAAGTCATTACTTTGTAAGATTGGCTTACAGCCTCAGTGATCTTCGCCGACGACCGCCAATTTATCGAAATCAGCCCGGGCGGCATCGCCAGTATCAATAGGGAAGTCGCCAACATTCCTTTGCGCGCAAAGATCGCCGGAACGGCTAAAAGAATTAGCCAGCCAGCCAGCCACGGTGCCAGATAGCTTACCCATCTGACGAACGTCAGCTGCTCGCCGGTACTCATAAACAGAGTCTGAAGGAGCAGCGCGCCGCCCGCGGAAAGCCAGCCCAGCCAACAGATAACTGCTGCCGCCTGGCTTTGCAGACCTTTCACGCAAATCCCGCTTTTGTCTCGATGCTGCATAAAAAATTCAAAATTATTCTCGGCGTTTTGATATAAATCCGCTTCCTGGCGGCTTAAAAGCGCGTAATCTAAATATGCGTTCGGTTACGAATTTTCGTTCGTGCCGTAGCCGTATTTGTAGTATTGGTATCTGTATCCTTCGCGGTGAAGGTTCACGTTGTTGAGGACAACCCCGAAGATTTTGGCTCTGACGCTCGAAAGCTCCTGGCAGCTGCGCTGAACCAATCCGCGCCGCGCTTTGCCGCTCTGAATGACCATGATCGTTCCGTCAACGAGTGTCGAGAGAATGATCGGGTCGGTCACACTGGCGATCGGCGGCGAATCGATAATAATGTGATCGAATGATCTGCCGAGCAAATCGATCATTTCCTTCATTTTCCGCGAACTGAGCAATTCTGCCGGATTCGGCGGGATCGGTCCCGAAGGGATCGCCGAAAGGTTCGGGATTTCGAGTTCCTGGATCAACGGTTCTAAACTCGTATTGCTCGAAAGATAGTTGGTAATGCCCTTGGCGGAGCTGATATTTAATTTTTTGTGGAGCGTCGGGTGGCGCAGATCGCAGTCTATGATCAGTACTTCGGCGCCGAGCTGTGCCAGTGAATAGGCGATATGAACGGCGGTCGTCGATTTCCCCTCGCCGGGTTGTCCGCTCGTCACCAGGATCGTCTTCGGCGGAGTTCCGGCTGCCGAAAGCAGGAGCGAAGTGCGGAGTGCGCGATAGGCTTCCCCCGCCATTGAATGTGTGTCCAGATTTGACTGAACACCGTTTTGCCTGTGTTCGAGCCCGAGCTGCGAGCCGTCTTCGGACAAGTCGATCTGTTTTTTCCCCTTTCCTTTGAAGAACCGTGAAGAACCTTTGGCGAAAGCCGGAATGATTCCGAGCATCGGCAGTTGTGCGTACCGCTCGACATCTTCGACCGTTTTGATCGTATCGTCGAGATATTCGAGAAAGAATGAGAGACCGATGCCGACACCCAAACTCCCGATAAAGACGCCTAATACGATCATAAAACGCTTCGGACCGACGGGAGTGTACGGTACCTGAGCCGGCTGAATGACCTTGATGTTGTTGCTCTGCTCGGCAACCTGCGCGTTTGCCTGATTGGTTTTTTTAAGAAAATCGGTATATAACTCGCGGGCGGTTTCGACATCCTGTTTGAGAATATTGTATTTGATCGAGGCTTGATTTTCATTGACGGCGGCGAGCTTTGCCGTCGTCAGCGCGAGACCGAGCGAACGCTCATCTTCAACCGCCCGCTCGTAATCGGCGTTGAGTTTCGCTTCGAGCTCTTTGCGGCTTTTTTCTATTTCCGAATCGAGTACCGCGATCTGGTTTTGCACCTCAATAATTTTCGGATTTGCCGCGCCGAATTTGACCTTCAGCTCGGCAGCCAGTTTTTGCAGGTCGGCTAATTCCTGCTGATATTTCGTGATCTTCGGGTCTGAAAATGCTTCCGGAAGCTCGGCGATGCGTCCGGCTTGAACTTGCTCGTAAAGCGATTTTTTGAGCAATCGCTCGTTCTGCGTTCGAATGAACTGGTCGTGAAGCTGAGTCAGTTTCGAAGTCGTGAGCGTCGCATTTTTACTGTCGCCGTCGCCGAGGTTGGTCGAGTATATCTGGTTTTCCCGCGTATATTTGGCGAGCGATTCTTCGGCGAACTGCACCTTTGTTTTCAATTCGCGCGTCGAGCTGTCGAGCCATTCGACCGAGTTGGTGAACTTTTCGGTCTGACTGTTAAAACTGCTCTGCATAAAGGTGCGGGCGATGCTGTTCGCGATCCCGGCAGCGAGAACCGGGTCTTCACTGGTATAAGAAATTTTCAACGCCCGCGTACTGGTTATTTGTTCGACCTTGACGTTTTTCTGAACGAGCTCGACAAACGGCGCAAGCCGCTGCGAATCTTCGTTCACTGAATTAGTTTTCGGCGGCGGCGGCGCGTTATCCGGTTCGGTTTTTGCGAAGGGAATTTTCAAAAACGAGTAGAACGGTTTTTTTTGCAGGCTTTCGATCACGGCTGGATTCTGATCCAGCTTTTGATCGAGAACGACTTTTTCAAACAAGACGGGATTTTCGAGCGCGAGCTTTTTGGTATTGACGTTGACCAGGTAATACGGGTCTGAATCGTCGCTCAGCGTCAATCCTTCCGACTTTATGACCATCGTGTTGTCTTTACCGATCTCGATAATTGTCGAGGCGGTATACCACGCTTTCGTGCGCGATACCTGAAGCGCGGCGAGCGTCGTAAAAATCGTCACGACGCCTAAGATCAGCCATTTATGTTTGCGCATCCGCCGCCAGATTTCCCGGATGTCGATCTGCTCGGGGTTTTCCCCATCGTGTTCGAATACCGCCGGGTATTTCGGATATGCCGGTTCAAACTTTTGCGAATAGACCGGCAAATCGATTTCCGGTATTTCCAGAAAATTGTCGGACGGTAAATATCTTTTTAGGGGAAATTTCGGGTCTTTCATAGAATCTCTAAAATTTGACGTTTCGGTTTTGATAACTGGTAAATGTTTGCGGGGCTTGCCTGGTTGAAAACCTTTCTAAAATCCGAGTAAGATCCGCGGCAAAGCGCCGCCGAATGTTTTCAGCAAACTTTTGGCGATTGTTTTTTTCTTGTTGTTCGGAACGATGATAATGTCGTTCGCGAGAATCGGAATATCTTCTTTTTTTCCAGCCATGATCGCTCCGACATCGATTTTTATTTCCTCACGCTTGCCGGTTTGGAGGTCTTCGCGAAAGATCACGCTTTGATCGAGATTGCCCTCGAAATTCGTTCCCTGCGCGAGCGAGATCGCCTGCCTCAGAGTTGTTCCTTCGCGCAGTTGAAACGAGCCCGGACTTTTAACCTCGCCCGCGACAAAAAAGATGTCCGACTGCGGAATATGTACGATATCACCGGCGGCGATAATTATGTTTTGCTCGAGATTGCCTCTCAGCAGGTTATTGATATTGGCTTTGATCAGCTCGTATTCGACGCTTTTTTCCGGTTCGTTAACAGTGTTTTGCGGCGAATCCGGTTTTTCCTGCAAAGTCGGCGCGCGGAGGGCTTCGGCGGTTTCCTTCGAAGGCTTTTTTTCTCTCATAATATAAGCCGTCGAGCCGTAGTTATCCGCTAATCCGCCGGAAATCGTGATCAGTTTGAGAAGCGACGGACGACCCTCGATCTGGTAGATACCCGGACGGCGCACCGCGCCCTGAATAAAAAATGTGCGGCTGTTGCTCTGTTTGACCTTGACCGCGACGATCGGATTCATCAGGTAATTGCCGCGCAATTTATCGGCGATCAGCAGGGCAAGCGCTTCGGTCGTTTTATTTTCGGCGGCAAGCTGTCCGATCGTCGGAAGCGTCAGCGTGCCTTTGGCGTTGAGGCGAAAAGTGCCGGACAATTCCGGCGCGTCCTCGATCTTAATTTCGATCACGTCGCTTGCCCCGATCAGATAATCTTCATCGGGAGAAACGACCAGCGCCGAATTTGACTGCCCCGGTTCGCCGGTTGTTTCTTTCGGCGGCTGATACTGTTTGTCGCCCTGGGCGAAAATGCCGCCCGCATTGAGCAAAATAAACGCAAGACAAGCCGAAACTGTCAGAATTTTGTTTCCAAAGCGATGTCGTTCAAGCGATTTCTGGTCCATAAAATAATTCCGCCGCGGCGGGCAATGATCGAATACTTACGATAAAAAAAAGGTCGCGTCCTTGCTCGTTTTGAGCGAGCCGGTTCTTACAGAAGGGAAGTTCGGCGGCATTAATTCAAGCCAATGATTAATGCGAAACCGCGCTTCGGAAACCTCTTATGCGAGGCGGCATAAATCGTTTTGCAAAAAGCGGTTCAGCTTTTAACACCCCCTAATCTTCATTTAACTTTTTAATGGCTAATCCCGTCAGTTCCTGCAGAAATAAATACGCGATCAGTTCCGTTCGGCGCTTCACGCCGAACTTGATAAAGACATTTCGCAGGTGAAATTTGACGGTTTCCTGCCGGATCAATAGTTTCGCGCCGATTTCGGCATTGGAAAGTCCTTCGGCGCATTTCAGCGCGACCTGCGCCTGCCGGCGGCTTAAGTTCTGCCGCTGAACGAGTCTTTCGATAATTCGTCCGGTTGAATTCTCCGGGTCGGCATTCGCCGGTTCCTTCGGATACGGGTTGAAACCCGCTTCCCGGCGGCGTGCGATAATTTCAGACGGACTGTAAACCACGTATCGAACGGCGGACGATTTACTGTCGCCGCCGGTTTTGTGCCGTTCGATGCTCAATTTATTGACCAGCCCGATCTGTGCCCGCCGCACACTGCTGTAATTGTGTATGCCGGTCTGAACCATCAAATAACGGGTGCTGAAAACGCCGACCTTGGTCATCGTCTTTTGCGTTTCGGCGAGCATCAGTTCATACAGCCTTTGTTCCGTTTTGGTATGGCTCAAAGCGATCGGTTCGGTCGGGTATTTTTCCCCATTGCTGATCTGTCCGCTTTCTCTTTCGCTGTTGTTGTTGACCTCATTGAAGATCGAGCTGTGAAAGCTCCAGGCTTTGAGGTTGTTAAATTCGTTGGTTTCCTTCATAAAATCTGATTAAATGGAAATTGTCCGGTAGAGCTGCCGGAGCGTTGAGCCGCAGGTGCGTTTTAACTATCGGTTAGGATAGTTTTATGACCTAACTTAAGGTCTAGTAAGCGAGTATTGTGCCACAGGTTTTTAAGCGCGTAAGTTGAAATGAAATCAAATACTTAGCGGGATTTTAAGCTGGTTGGCAAAGAAGTATGGATTATTGTCCGGTTTATCTGTTGAGGCATTTTTCCGCAGTCCCGGGAAAAAAGGGAGAGCCTTTACGATCTTGCGGAGTTTCGGGCAAGATTTGCCGAAACTGCCGTCAGAACCAGAAAAAGCAGAGAGGTCGAGGGAATCTGTAAGTTAAAATCGAATGCGCTGTGAACGAGCATCGAAAAAATTGCGCCGCCGCAGCCGATCGCCAATCCCGCGTGAAACGGTTCCCGCGAGCGAAGACTGCGCCCGACAAGAAATAAAATCATCAAGATAAAAGCTAAAGCAATCGCGCCGCCGATTAGTCCCGTGTCGGAAAGAACCTGTAGATAATCGTTATGCGCGCGGTCGATGTTTTGCGATAATCCCCGATTATCGCGGCTGTAATTCGGATAAGCCGTCTCAAATGCGCCCATTCCGACACCGCAGACCGGATTCATCCGAAACATTGCCAGCGAATTTTCCCAAATCCAGCCGCGCGAATGCTCGAATGTTTCTGCCTTTTCATCCGTGCTGATAACCTCATTTTTCGTGACCCGTTCGATCACTTCAACGTTTGCGAGCCAGAAGGTTCCCAGGATGACCGCGCCGATTATTAAAGCGACAATGCTTAAATTAACCAGTGATGCCGGGTTAAACTTTGCGCGAAAACCGCCTTCGTCAAAACCTTCCTCCTCCTCCTCCTCCTGCGCCGCGCGGTTTTGGCGGCGCGTATAGACGATGCCCGCGATAATAATGAACAATAAACCGCTCGCCATGCTGATCATTCCGCCGCGCGAGAGGGAAGCGATCGAGGCAATTGCCATCAAAACGGCGGCAAATCCGTAAAGCATTCGATGACGATCGACCGCACCGGCGACGATCAGAGCGATCGGCAGCGGAACGATCAGCTCCAGATAACCCGCGAAATGATTATGGTTCACGAACGGACCGATGACGCCTTGGGTGACGACGAGCGCGGGTCGCAGCCAGTAGAGATGACCGTTCCACGTAAAATACTGAAGCAAGCCGAAAATCGCGAGCCCAAAGCCGAAAATCGTCAAAAAGATCACGAGGGAGCGCAATCTTTCCCGCGTTTTAAAAAAGTTCGCGGCTAACAGATGCGAGCCGAGCAGGAAAAACAGTATTTTCACGGTGCTGCGGGTCGCTTCGACATCGAACGAAAAACTTTTTATTTGCCCGTCGGCGCCGTTGACGGAAATGCTCTGAATCAATCCGAGCAGAAAAAATGCGGCGAGCGGCAAAACCGTGAGCGGAACATTGAGCTCGAAACGCTTTTCGATAAAACTTTTAATTGCCCACAAAAGCAGGAGCAAAAGGATCAGCAGCTGAAAAACCGCGACCGACCAGGCTTCGACCGCGCCGTGTGCGAGCGCCGTAAACGCGACGGCGACGAGTAATCCTCCGGCGATCGTCTTGTCCAGATGAGCAGTTTTCATTTACCGCGTACCTCGCTTATCACAAAATCGTCGAACCGGATCCGACCGCGCGCCGGCTGGTCGTAACTGTAGCGCGGCTGACGTTTGAGGGAAATAAAAAGCGCGACCGAATCGCCCGCCAGTGTTTGCGGCGCGGTAAAACTGACCGCCATTCGAGTCCAATCATTTGTTCCCGCCCGAACGGGTTCGGAGCGGGCGACTCGGTTTCCTGCCGGATCGCTGACGACAATACGCGGACCTTCGTCGGCTTTAAAGTCCTCGGTTTTAACGTAAAATTCGAGACAGTAATTCGTTTCCGGTCGCAAGGCGACCAGATGTTTGACCTCATTATCGAGTTTGACGGTGTCGCGCCCGATAAAATCGACGAGCAGCGAACGCTTGCCGGAACGGGCATCGGAACTATCGTAACCGATCCGCGCGTAAACGCTTTTTCCGATCTGCCAGTCAAACTGAACAAGGTTGGCATCGGTTTCGGTTTCAAAATCGCCATTCCAGATCAACAAGCGATGAGCGTCGTTTCCGGCGCCGCTTTTTAGTTCAAGCCAATGCTGAAAGGCGAGTCCGGAAAACCCTTTGCCGATCAGCGAGTCAAAAAATGCGGGGGTTTCCCGCGCCGCAAGAGCGAGGTTTTTATCGATCTTCGAGAAAACCCCGGACGCTTCCGGGATTCGCGTCCGGTTTGCCAGAAGCAGCGCGAGTTTTAATTGTCCGCGCGGATCGTCTTTGACGATTTCGTTGAGCAGAAAAATATTCCCGTCCGAAACTCCCGCGACCAGATCGAGCGCCGCGCCGAAAATATTCGGATTCGCGACTCCGGCGAGGCGAAAATGCGCGACCGAATCTTCGACTCTATTTTCTCTGACCAAAAAGTTTGCGAATTTCCAGTGGACTTCGGAATAGTTCGGCGCGAGCCGGAGCGCGTTCTTAAACGATTCTTCGGTGCCCGCGCGGTCGCCGCGCAGATCTCTGACCTCAGCCAGCAGAAGCCGGTATCGATAATTGTTCGGAGAAAGTCTGATCGCCTCTTCAAGATGTCCTTCGGCGCTTTCAAGATCGCCTTTCGATTCACTCTTTTCAAATTCCGCCAGCCGCCCGAACAAGCGCCCGGAAGCCGGGAAGTATCCGGCGGCAGAAGTCAGTATGTTTTTATTGACACCGACTCTTTTATCCGCTAAAGTTCCGGCGGCAAATTCGCGCATAATTACATTGACAAGCGCCGCAAAAATCAAGAGGCTGAGCACCAAAAGTCCGTGACGGAGCACTGCATTTTGTAAATTGAGGCGAATTAACATTTCCCGGGTTGGTTTTCTGTGAAATTTTAACGATTAGTGCGTAAATCGGCGCTGCGAAAGGGCTTCGCGCAGATGACTGGGACAGAACAAATTCAGGACGGTATTGGCGCGAACAACCATTTTTTCTTTATCTTCACGGACAAAACCACCGGTTTAAGGCTGATCTCCGCCTTTGCGCGCGACTCCTTTCCTGATCCATTGCCGGAATTGTTTCCGGGCAGCCCGGAACCGTCCGTTCGGGCAGTTTTTACGATTTCGATTGCGCGCGATTGATAATGCGCACGAGCGTCTTCCGGTCGATATTTAAGATCCGCGCCGCCGCCTGTTTGTTTCCGCCGGTGTGTGAAAGCACCTGCGTCACGTATTTTTCTTCCATTTCGGCGAGCGATGACAATTTATCGCCTTGATTTTGCGTCAAAATGTCAGGCGCGTTCATCTTTTCATCCGATTCTGTCTTTGGCAATTCGGCAAAATGCGACGGCAGATGTTCCGGATAAACCACGTCATCGCTTAAGGAAACGGCGTGCAGAACGGCGTTTTCCAATTCACGGATATTGCCCTGCCAGTTGTAATTTTTTAGCATTTCAAGAGTATCGTCGGAAAATTTCAGAGGCATCGCTCCCGGCGGGCGAATCTGTTTGGCAAAATGCTCGGCAATCAGCGGAATATCTTCAAGGCGTTCGCGAAGCGGCGGAAGCTGGATCGTCACGGCATTCAGGCGATACATCAAATCCCGGCGAAAACGACCTTCGCGAACTTCTTTCTCGATATCCCGGTTAGTGGCAGCGATCACGCGGACATCGACCTTGATCGTGCGATTCGAGCCGACGCGGCGAATTTCGCCTTCCTGTAGTGCGCGGAGCAGTTTGACCTGAAAAAACTGATTCGTTTCCGTAATTTCATCAAGAAAAAGTGTACCGCCCGTCGCTTCTTCCCATAACCCGAGGCGTTCGCGGTCGGCACCCGTAAAGGAGCCTTTCGCATGACCGAACAATTCGGACTCGATCAGCTCGGTCGGAATCGCGCCGCAGTTGACCGTCACAAAATTTCCCGCCGCCCGCGTGCTTCGCTGGTGGATCGCCCGCGCGACAACTTCCTTGCCCGTACCTGATTCGCCCGTGATCAGAACCGGCAGATTCGTCGGCGCAACCCGCCCGACGAGCTTCAGGCATTCGACGAATTTCGGGCTTTTCCCGATCAGGGGAATGTCGGATTTGTAGCGGAAAGATGAAGATTCGAGATCGGGTTTCCCCGGTTTATTGTGAACCTGAATCTGTTCGCGAACGTTTTTGGAAATTGAGAGCAGATCGTTGACCGTAAAGGGTTTGACCAGATAATCGTAGGCTCCGCCCGCGGTCGCATCGAGCGCGCCGGCAGCCGAACCGTGACCGGTCATAAGCACGAAACGCGCCTCGGATTGGTGCTCGGAAAAATACCGCAAGACCGCATATCCGTTCGTTTCGCCAAGACTGACGTCACAAAAAACGAGCGACCAATTCTTCTGCTCAAGCATTTCGAATGCCTGCTCGGCAGTATGAACTTCGCTAACTTGCCAACCGTCTGTTCTCAAAACTTCAGCTACAAAGCGGCTGACCTGCGGTTCGTCATCAACGACCAATGCACAAAGGGAGTTTTTCACAGAAGTGATTATACCACGCGGCAAATTCATTCTAATAATGGTATGGTCCAGATAGCGTATCATTTATAAGCTTGTCTAAAAAAAAAGTTTTTCGAAAAAAAAAAACATCCTGGATTTGTCCGAAAATCCGAATTAAAAACCGCGCCCTTCGTGAGCGATTCTTTGCCGGCGGAGATTTTCCGGGTTTGACGCGCTTTCCAGATCGGAAAGCGCATACAAAAAAACCAAAACGAAAATAAAAGTGACGATCGATAAAGTTACGGATAAGATACGATTATTCATTACGGTGTAAAAATAAGTTTTGTCTTTTACGGAAAACTTAAAAATGTTGAACGGTCAAAACATCCGGGACGGCGGTTTTTATCAAAGCAATGCCGTCATGTGCATATTTTTGACCGGACGAAATCCGCCGGTTTACGAAAGCGATCTTATAGAAATCGATTTTCGTGAAAGCCGGCGATTCTTACTTTATTTAACGAAAACCTGCGTAAAATAGTAGGTTCCATCTTTGGTCACGTTGATTCCGACACCGGTTTCTCTCCAGTTCTTATTGAGCAGATTCTCACGATGCCCGGACGAATTCATCCAGGATTCGATCACCCGCTCGATCGGGCTGCCGTAACCGCGGTTATAGGCGATATTTTCCCCGATCATCCGCCAGTTTTTCAGTCCGACCAGATCGGCGCGACCGTCAACTCTTTTTCCGTCTAACCCGATATGACTGAAAAAGTTATAAAGAGACATATTTTTTGAATGCAGACGCGCTGCCTGCGCCGCCTGCTCGCTCCAAAGAAGCGGCTGTAAATTGTTTTCCGTTCTTTTTTTGTTGATCAGCGCGAAAACCAGCCGTTCGAGGTTTAAAGCATTTGCGCCGTCTTCTGAATTTTCAATTCGTGCCGCACGGTTTCCGCCAAGGCGGTTTTGGGCTGGGGCTTGGGAGTTTATTAAAAAAAACAGAAATGTAAAAAATAGGAAACGGAAAATCAATAATCGATAATTTTTCATGGACATTCCTTGGGTTGCTAACCGATGAAAACAGTTCAGAGCCTTGCAATTTCGGATTGCGGTAAGCTTTCATTTTTGTTTATGGTCTGCATCAACAAATCTGTTTGCGCGTTTTTCTTTATGCTTGCCCGGTAAAAGGTGTTAGAGTATTTCTCAATTTGTATTCAAAAAGACGAAGAAAGCATTTTGATCTGATAGGGGTCAGAACATCCAACGAAAATATGCTATGGCAACAGATATGCCAGCTTTTCGAAAATTTCGCTGGTTTATCTGTAACTATTGAAAATTAAAAGGTTATAGTGGATCTCTGCGCCGGAAAAGAATTTACCGGTTGAGCCCGGAAAAAATCGTCGCAGGGCATAATGGTTATGAATTTTTCCGCCGGCAGGGAATTTTGCTACATCCGAAACGGTTTTGACTGATTGCTTGCCCTTAACTTTACAGGCAGGTAAAAACTAACCGGTTTGCGGTAAACCGGCTTTTTTATCACGGTTAAAGCTTTTTGCCTGAATAAACATCGTTATTCAGACCGGTTTGCACCCAGCGATTGCTTGGTATGAGGGTTGCTGTCGGTTGTTGAAGTTACGTGACGGTCAATGCAAAAACTCCTGAGTTCTTGAAAGGTCGGCTTTTTCGATCAAAAAGACTCATAATTTAAGTGTTCAGGAGGAAATTCGAAGCGTGGGCGGGCAGAGCATTCTGCCGTTTGAAATCAACCGGTCAAATTTTTAACAAAGCAGTCAAGGTGAAATCAGTCCGTCCAATAAAAACATCCCATTAAAATTTGCCGACGAAGTAGCTCAACGGCAGTAATTTGTTACGCTTTCGATACAGTAACCGACTGCACGGACGCCAAGCAGGCAGATATGAAGGATATTAACAAGCACACAATTCTCGCGATCAACGATAATCCCAGCCAGCTGGTATTATTAAATTTTATTCTGGACCATGCCGGCTATCGCGTCGTGACCGCCGTGAGCGGAAACAAGGGGTTTGAGGTTGCCGCGCGTGAATTGCCGGACTTGATAATCAGCGATGTGATGATGAGCGACGGCGACGGCATCGAATTATGTCAAATGATTCGCGGTGACGCGCGGCTTTGCCTGCTTCCGATCCTGCTCCTTAGTGCTTTGCGGAAAGATACTGACAGCGTTCTTCTCGGGCTCGAAGCCGGAGCGGACGATTATGTCGAAGTTCCTTATATTGCCGAAACTCTGATTGCCAAAGCGGCGCGGCTGATCGAACGCAAATTGGCGGCAGACGCTTTGCGCGAGAGTGAGGAAAATTATCGGATTCTTGCCGAAACCGCTTCGGATGCCATCATCAAGATCGATGCCGACAGCCGGATTCTTTTCATCAACCGTGCGGGCGAGAAGATTTTCGGCTACCCGGTTGACGAAATGCTCGGTCAGCCGCTGACGATGTTAATGTCCAAATCGATGCGCACCGCGCATCACAAAGGAATCGAGCATTATCTTGAAACCGGCAAAAAAAGTGTTTCGTGGAATTCGATGGAGAGCATCGCACTGCACCGTAACGGGAACGAGTTTCCGATCGAACTTTCATTCAGCGAACATCAGGAAGGCAAAAATTTTTTTATCGGCATTGCCCGCGATATTACCGGGCGCAAGCAAGCCGAAAACGCTTTGCGTGAAAGCGAGGAACATTTCTCGATCGCCCAGGAAGTCGCAAGAATCGGCAGTTTTGAATTAGACCTGAAAACCAGAGAAGCTAAAACCTCGCTCGCGCTGGAAGCCTTATACAGTGCGCCGCCCGGTGCATTGAACAAAAAATTCGAGGATTGGGCAAAATATCTTCATCCCGAAGACCTGCCGAAAGCGGCACAGGAAATGGAACGGATGATGGCGACCGGCGAACACGATTCGGAGTTTCGCATCATTCAGAAGGACGGCAGCATTCGCTGGTTATACAGCAAAGGGAAGGTTTTCTACGACGACGAAGGTGTTCCGCTGCGTCTGGTCGGCGTCAATATGGACGTGACCGAGCGCAAGCAGGCAGAAGCAGCGCTGGCGGAAGCCAATGACCGCGCGATCCGCGAATATGACCGTCTTTTAGAGCGTCTCGCCACGCTCGGTCAAAAATTAGGAACCGGGCGCGATTTGACCGCCATCTTCAGTGCGATCCTTGAATTTGCGCTCGCTTCGGTCCCGTGCTCGGCTTTATTTATCTCGCTTTATGATAAAGAACAGAGTACCCGGAAAATCATTTATATGTGGTACAACGGCAATGAAATGGAAGTTTCATCGCTTGAGCCGGTACCTGTCAACACCGGATCTGTCGGGCAGTCGATAAGATCGGGCGAGGTCATAATTGTCGAT
The DNA here is from genome assembly GCA_035536135.1 of Pyrinomonadaceae bacterium. Classification (GTDB taxonomy): domain Bacteria; phylum Acidobacteriota; class Blastocatellia; order Pyrinomonadales; family Pyrinomonadaceae; genus JAFDVJ01. The sequence goes on from DATLOR010000494.1 coordinate 18,898, forward strand.
GATTACCTGAAGACTTTGGGGGAAAAGCTGCCGCGCCTCTATTTGGGCTTTGAAGAAGATTCCCGCGAACCGCGTTCGATGGTTGTTGCTCCGATGAAAATTATGGGAAGTGTGGTCGGGGTGATCGAAATTCAGAGCTATGATTTAGCCGCCTACACCGCGGAACACGCGATCGCCTTGCGGATGGCGGCAAACCTCGCCGCGAACGCGATCGAAAACGTGCGGCTTCTCGAACAGGAGCGGGAAAGCGCCGAGCAATTGCGGCAGGCTCAAAAACTCGAATCGGTCGGACGTCTGGCGGGCGGCATCGCGCACGATTTCAATAATATGCTGACGGCGATCAACGGCTACAGCGACCTGATCCTCAGACAGCTCGACGACGACTCGCCGATCCGCTCGAAGATCAAAGAGATTAAAAAGGCGGGTGAACGCTCGGCGGCTTTGACGCACCAGCTGTTAGCCTTCAGCCGCCGGCAGATGTTAAAAACGAAAGTCCTGAATATTAACGAAGTAATCGTCGAAACGAGTAAAATGCTCCAGCGTCTGATCGGCGAGGATGTTCAGTTAAATATCAAGCCTGATTCCAAAATCGGACGAATTGACGCCGATCCCGGGCAGTTAGCGCAGGTCGTTATGAACTTAGCCGTCAACGCCCGTGATTCGATGCCCCACGGCGGCGAGCTGACAATTGAAACGGCTAATATTTATCTCGACGAAGAGTATGCCGCCCGACACGTGCCGACGCGCCCGGGTGCGTACGTTTTGCTGTCGGTCAGCGATACGGGAACGGGAATGGATGAAGAAACGCAACAAAACATTTTCGAACCTTTTTTCACGACCAAAGAGATCGGTAAAGGCACCGGCTTGGGACTTGCCACCGTTTACGGCATTGTCAAACAATCAGGCGGGTATATCTGGGTTGAGAGTGAGGTCGGTAAGGGGACGAAATTTAACATATATCTGCCGCGGATTGAAGAAAAAGTTGAATTATCTGAAGATCAAAGCGCCGCCGATTATACGCGGAAGGGAAACGAAACAATACTGCTCGTCGAGGACGAGGAAATTTTGCGGAATCTGTGCCGGCAGATCCTTGAAAGCTGCGGTTACAAAGTTATCGAAGCCGGAAATGGAAGCGAGGCTTTGGCAATCTGCCGGGAGGCGGATTATAAAATCGATCTGGTTCTGACGGATGTCGTGATGCCCAAAATGTCCGGTCGCCAATTGGTTGAGCAGTTAGCCGTTTTGCGTCCTGAAATAAAGGTGATCTATATGTCGGGCTACACGGACGATAAAGCGGTTCGGCAGGACGCGGCGGAAGAGGGCGCAAACTTTATCCCGAAACCGTTTACTTTTAATACTCTGGCAGAAAAGGTGCGGGAGCTGCTCGATACAAAAACGGAGCGGAAAGCGGCGGGTGATTTTTCCGGCTAAGCACTTGATGTTCCGACATTCTGATCGGCTGGCGCGGCTGTTTGTCTGAACGGCTGAACGCCCGGTTCCTTTCAGGGCGCACAACTTTGTCCATTTCTGAGATCGGCTCGGGAAATATGCCCCTGTTTGCGGTAAAATGACCCGGCTAAATGCCCCACGACCTTATTTCCTCATTTTTTCGCCAAGCGCAAAACTCCATTATTTCCTTTATTTTAATTCATCTTTGGAATTTTTTGATGGCATAAAACTTGCTCAATGGTGTTTTGGAGCAGGTTAGACGGCAATTTAGCGGACAGGTAAAAGCGATTGCATTCTTTCAATAATTTATGCAAGAAATTTCATTCGATTCTAACTTTCAGCTTGATTTTTCTCCGGTCACGCTGAGAAACGACGCTTTAACAAATTACTCAAATTACTCAACTCAACCGGTCAAAGAAAAGGAACGTATTCTGATCGTGGACGACTCGGTCACGGTACGGAAAGTATTTGCAAATACTCTTTCGTCGCAGTACATCTGTGTTGAGGCGGAATCCTACAGTGAGGCTTTGGAGTGGCTCAGTAAATCAGAGTTTGTGCTCGTTCTCGCGGATTTAATTATGCCGGGTCTGTCGGGCATCGAACTGCTCAGAAAGATCGTTGAAAAATATCCCGATACTGCCGTGATCATCGTTTCGGGAATCAATCAGCCGCAGCGTGCGCTCGATGCGATTCGCCTGGGCGCATTCGATTACCTGATCAAACCCTGTGATCTGGGCGTGCTTGAATTAACCGTCGAACGGGCTTTAGAACGCCGTAATTTTATGCTCAGCGCGCGTCAGTACAAACTCGATCTGGAAGCGCGAAACCAGGAACTGGTTCGCGGCAAAGCACAGCTTCAGCGGCTTCAGGCGCAAATCGTCCAAAGCGAAAAGATGGCTTCGCTCGGGCAGCTTGCCGCCGGAATTGCCCATGAACTCAACAATCCGGTCGGCTTTGTTTACGGCAATCTGGACGTCTTAAACCAGTATTTTCAGGATGTTGTGCGGCTTCTGGATTATTATGACGAGGCTTCTCTGCCCGATGATATGAAATTAAATATCGCGGCGCTTAAAAGTACCTTAGATTACAGCCACCTGCGAAAAGATCTGGCTTCAATTATTGACGACTGCCAGAACGGAGTTAAGCGGATCTGCGATATTGTTCAAAACCTGCGCATCTTTTCGCGACTTGACGAAGCGGAGTTCAAAAAGACAGACCTTCACGAAGGAATCGAATCAACCATCAGACTGCTGTCGCGCTATTTTAGCGCCAGCAAGATCAAGTTGACGCGTGATTATGACAAACTTCCTTTGATCGAGGCGTATTCGGGACAATTGAATCAGGTCTGGATGAATCTGCTGGCAAATGCCGCGCAAGCCGTTTCGTCAAGCGGCGACGGAAGCGGGGAAGTCCGGATCACCACGCGTGTCGAGGGTGAAACCGTCAGTATCGCCGTGAGCGATAACGGGTGCGGAATCGACCGGGAACATCTGGACCGCATCTTTGACCCTTTTTATACCACCAAGCCGGTTGGTGAAGGCACCGGCTTAGGTCTTTCCATAACTTTCGGCATTGTCGAACGGCACGGCGGAAAAATTGCGGTCAAGACCGCACTCGATGAAGGAAGCACTTTTACCGTCACGCTTCCGATCAGCGTCGTCCATCCGATTAACGTCGTCCATTCGGTTTCACCGGATGTGGATATTCTTGAAATTCTCTAAAAAGTTTTAATTATTTATGAAACATAAAATCCTGATTGTTGACGATGAAGCCGCAAATCTGCGGGTTCTTGAACGACTTTTACGCCAGCATTATGAAATCATTTGCGCCGAATCAGGCGCGGATGCCTTCGAACTTTTGTGTGCGCACGATGTTGCGCTGATTATTTCCGACCAGCGAATGCCGGGTATGACAGGGATTGAATTTCTCAAACAAGCCGCCGTTATGCGCCCGCATACCGTTCGTCTGATATTGACCGGCTACACGGATGTCAACGATCTGGTCGAGATGATTAATTCCGGCGTTGTTTACAAATACGTCACGAAACCCTGGGTCAACGAAGATTTACAGCAAACCCTTAAAAGAGCTCTGCAGCACTATGAAACGGTTAAAGCCCGCCATGAGCTGGAACTGCAAAACGAAAGATTTCAGTTAAGTCTGCAAGCGGCGCAGGAAGGTTTTGTCAAACTGCTTTCCGATATGCTGGACTTCAAAGATCCATACAAGTGCGGTCACGCCCGCCGAACCAAAAGCTATGCCCTCGCGCTCGGCAACGCATTTAACATTATGCCGCCGGAACTCGAACAACTGGGGATCGCCGCTTTTCTGCATGAGATCGTCGATTTTTATCTTCCGAACGGATTTTTGTCAGGGACATTGACCTTAACGACCCAAAGCCGGGAAGCCCTGCAACAAGTTTTCGAAAAGGGCTTGAAGCTATTGGATAATTTCCCCGATATGACGGAAGTCGTCTCAATTCTTCGTTATTACCACGAATATTGGGACGGAAGCGGTTATCCGTACAACCTTGAGGGAGAACAAATTCCTCTTT
>DATLOR010000495.1:0-8281 GCA_035536135.1 Pyrinomonadaceae bacterium
CGTTCAAAACTTCCGAAATCTTTGAAGGCTGACTTTCTGCGGCAACTGCGTGAACCTGTTCGTCCGCAAAAGCAAAATCAAGTCTGACAAGTTCTGCCGTCACGTGGCGGCAGAAAGAACAGTCAACCAGATGGCTGACCATCGGTTTTGCCTCGCGTTCGCTTAAATTTCCCTCAACAAAAGCCGTTAGAGAATCTTCGTCTAGGTGATTTTCCTGGGTTGATAAGTTGTTGGCGGCAGATTGCCTGTTAAGATAGCGGTCTAAAAGTCCCTGTATTCTTAATTCTTCCGAATTTCTTTTCCCCGTGTTTTCCATTTTAATTCCAGCCTCCCTGTAGAAACAGACGCAACTATTTCTATTATTTGCATAAATTTATTTGGTTGGGGCAAAAATCTTTTCTGATGCTTATCCGGGAGCTTAGGTTGTCGTTAAATTTTGATATAAATTTCGACCTGCTAAATCCTGTGTAGCAAGTTCCATACAGATTTCGATTTCGTCTTCCCGCAACTCGTGTTTTGCACGTAACTCGGTGCGAAAAAGCTGTAAAACTTTGGCGTAGCTTTTTTCCAGCCAACGCATAATCGTCGATTCGTGAATCCGGCTTTCGGGATTTTTTTCGCGGGTCGGCGATTTTCTCTGAAACCAATCGCGAAGCGGCGAATTCTGGCTTTCAACCAGCCGCGCAATTTCCCTCAGCTTCATACTTTCAACGTGATAATAAAGTAAAAGCAATTTTTCGTGAGCGTCGAGATTGGCAAAAGCCGTTTCGATCGCCGAAACCGTTGCTTTCTTATAGCGTTGTTTGGCGATCTGTTCGATCATCTCGTCCTCGCCGCCGAGCGATGTTTCGGCAAAGCTCGCGTGCGCAAAGCCTTCGCCGACATTTTCCGTCATTTCGTCGAGCGAAACTTCATCGTGCGAAGCGCGGTGCAGGTCAACCAATGAATGCCAGATCACGGTGCGCAGCCAGCCGCGCAAACTTCCGCGTCCGCTGTAGGTGGCAAATTTTGAAACCCGTGCGCCGTCAACCACGCGGGTTCCGTAAAGTTCGACATAAACCGTATCGACAACTTCCTGCGCGTCAATGTCGGTGCTTGCCAGATGCCGCGCAACTCTTTCGAGATATGCGCGATGCTGTTGGTCAAATTCCCACCAGGCGCGTTCGTTTCCGTTTGAGCAAGCCAACGCCAAAAACAAATCTTCGGCTTGAATCTGCCGCAGAAAATCGTTCAATTCTTCGGTCGAAACTGCTTCGGGCGAGTTGAAAATATATTTACGGGCGGTTTTTTGCAGGGATTCTTTGAAGCATTCGAGCCGCACCCCGAAATTAGGCGCATTCTCAGTGCATCGGTGGAAAATTTCTTCCATCACCGAGTCGCATTCGATAGGCAGTTCTGATTGCTGAGTTGCTTCCGTAACCATTTTGGAAATTTATTATAAACGAATTTTTGAAATTAAACTAGCCTTTTGTAAAACTCCGATTTTTCAAAACTCGATCAACTGCTGACGCCTGATTCCAAACTTAAATTCTGACTGCTTGCCGGCGGCAGGGAACTGTGAATTTTCTCCTCGACATATTGCAGTTGATAAAGCCGCCAATAAAGTCCGTGGAGATTCAAAAGTTCCTGATGCGTACCCGCTTCGCGCAGTTCGCCGTGATGAAAAACCATAATGCGATCGCATTTCTGGATCGTCGAAAGCCGGTGCGCGATGACCAGCGAAGTTCTTTCCTGCATCACGCGCTCGACGGCTTGCTGGATCAACTGCTCGGTTTCCGTGTCGATCGAGCTGGTCGCTTCGTCGAGAATCAAAATCGTCGGTTCAAACGCCAATGCCCGGGCAAAACTTATCAATTGCTTCTGACCGACCGAAAGACCTGCGCCGCGTTCTTTGACTTCCGATTTGAAGCCTTCCTCCAACTTTTCGATAAATTCCGCGGCGTGAACTTCCTCTGCCGCCCAATGAATTTTCTCGTCGGTAATTTCCTTATTTCCTAAGCGAATATTGTCTTCGATCGCGCCGCTGAATAAGAAAACGTCCTGCAGAACGACGGCGAAATTTTTTCGCAAATCCTGCAGGTTCCAATCCCTGACGTCGACGCCGTCGACGAGAATCCGACCTTTCTGCACGTCGTAAAAACGCATCAGAAGATTCGTGACGGTCGTTTTGCCCGAACCCGTATGACCGACAAGCGCGATCGATTCGCCCGGATTTACCGCAAAAGAAACGTCCTTTAAGATCCAGTCTTCGTTTTTATAGGCGAACCAGACATTCTGAAATTCGATCTTGCCGACGACCTTGCCCGATTTTTTCGGATTTTCGGGCGATTTGATCTCGACCGGCAGATCGAGAAGTTGAAAGATCCGGTGCGACGCGACAATCGCGGCTTGCAGGATGTTGAACTTATCGGACAGATCGCGAATCGGTTGAAAAAGGTTTTGTGAATACTGGACAAAAGCGATAATCACGCCGATCGTTAACAGCGAACCGCCTGCCGAAATTCCGTAGATAAATTGATAGCCGCCGAACCAGATGACGAGCGCGACACCGATCGTGCCGATAAAATCAACCATCGGATAAAAAATCGAGTAATAATAGATCGTTTCGATATTGGCGTTGCGGTAATCGTCGTTGATGTCGTCAAAACGCTTTTGCGCTTTCGCTTCGGCATTGAAAAGCTGGACGGTTTGCGCGCCCGAAATATGTTCCTGCAAAAATGCGTTGAGTTTGGCGGTGCGCGTGCGGACTTTGTCGAAACCGTTGCGGGCGTGTTTGCGAAACCAGTTGGTCGCGGTAAAAAGAAGCGGCACGGTGATCAGAGACACGAGCGCAAGTTTCCAATCGAGCCAGAACATCTGCGCGACGATCGCGAAAATAATTACCAGATCGCCCAGAACGTCGATCACGCCCGACGTAAAAAGCTCATTGAGCGAGTCAACGTCCGAAGTGATCCGGGTGATCGTTCTGCCGACCGGATTTTTGTCGTAATAGGCAACTTCCTGTTCCTGAAGTTTGGTGTAAATCTCCGTTCGCAGGTCGAACATCACTCTTTGCCCGACATTGTTGAGCAAAATTTCCTGCAAGTAGCTGAAAATAAAGCGAAACAGAAAAAGACCGAAAAAGGCGAGCGCAAAAAGCCAGATTCCGTCGGTTTGGTTGGGCGTGATGTAATCGTCAACCGCGATTTGCGTAAACCTCGGCTGAAGACTCGCCAGAATATTAACCAGAAAGGTCAGCACAAGCGCGACCGCCGCGATATACCAGTATGGTTTGAGATAACCAAAAAGCCGCTTTGCCACGCGAAAATCGTAAGTTTTCCCGATGGCTTCTTCTTCCTGACTGTTTTTCGTTTCTTCGGACATTCGTTATCTTAGATTTTAGATTTTAGATTTTGGATTGGCAATGATAACTTTGATTTTGGATTTTGGATTTTGGATTTTGGATTGGTGCGCGTGTCTGAACTAATTCGTTTTTATGTGAATTGATTCTTTATCAAAATTTCGTTGAAAAAGGCGTATTTCTTAATGCGAACGCCAATCCAAAATCCAAAATCCAAATCCGAGATCGCTATGAGCCGCTTTGTAAACGAACGCAAAAACAACTGGCAACGTCTCGAAGATTTACTTTCAATTCTCGACGTTTCGTCCCTGCGCCGTCTTTCACGCGCCGAAGTCCGCGAATTCGGCGAGCTTTACCGCCGCGCTGCCACAGATCTGGCAATTGCCCGCGCCGAAACACGCGACCCGAAACTGATCAACTATTTAAATAGCCTGGTCATCCGCGCGCACGGCAAGATTTATCGTGCCGATACCAACGGCGCACAAGTTCTCTGGAAATTTTTTACGAAAGAACTTCCGCAAACGTTTCGCAAAAATGCCAATTATATGTGGATCGCGTTCGCCGTTTTCGCCGTTTTTGCGATCTTCGGATTTGTCGCCACCTGGTATGACACGGATTTTACGCGATTTGTCGGTTTGGCAAACGTTCCCGAAGACGCACGGATGAACCATAAATGGTGGCTTTCGCTCAATGACGCGAACCAGATCGGCGCGGGATTTATTATGTCGAACAATATTATGGTCACCTTCAAAGCCTTTGCGATGGGCGTGTTGTTCGGTGTCGGCGCGCTTTACGACATCGCGTTTTTCGGCGCACATGTCGGGAGCGTTTTCGCGGCTTGCTACAAAATAAATCCGCCGTTCGGCAATGCTCTCGCCGGATTTATCGTCGGACACGGCGTAATCGAAATCTCGACCGTCTTTTTCTGCGGCGGCGCGGGTATGATGATCGGCTACGCGCTCGTCAATCCGGGCGATCTGACGCGCACGCAAGCCTTGAAGAAAAAAGGTATGGAAGCCGCCCGGATCGTCATCGGAAGCGCGTGTTTTCTCGTCGTCGCGGGAATCATCGAAGGTTTCCTGTCGCCGTCGGACCTGCCCGTCTGGGTCAAGATCGGCACGGGCGTTTCGACCGGAATTGCGATGTATTCGTATCTTTTTCTGGTCGGCAGAGAAGATTCCGCGCTTAACGTTTCTCCCGCCGGATCACGAGCTTGAGCGCCGACCAAATTTCGTCAACTCGGCTTAGGCGTCCCGCTTATCCTCCTCCTCCTCCTGCGCTCAATAGGACTTGCGGTCAGCAATTTGGCGAGCTTTGGCTGTCTGGTTTGTTATTCGCGTGGTTCAAATATACTGTAACGGCTTATATGTGTACGAGTGCTAGGATAGTGAAATATCCACCTCAGCAATGGGTCAAGCATACCGAAACGGTTTTCGACCGGGACATTACGAACCGTTTCTTTCATCGGGTGCTGAATGAAATCGGCAGGATCGAGGTATTTGGACAAACGCTCAAGCGTCGTCGCATCCGTGTCGCTGCGGCTTGCCTGAATACTGATTTCCTTAAACACGGCTTCGGTTTGAATGAGAAACGGCACGTCTTTATAATAAGGCTCCTCGTACATCGGGTTACAGGTTCCTTCCCAATGAATCAGGAACTTGTTTCCGACTCTTTTGACAAACTTCAGCGTCGAATAAGGAATCAATTCATGCGTCCAAAAATATGAAAATGCAGGCGGCACGCCAAGGTCGCGGTGAGCGGCGTCGAAGTGAACGGCTTTACCTTCCAGATCCAGCCAGCGGCGCATTTCTGGAAAGCGGAATTCCGCCCAGGACATCCGGGGAGCAGCAAAAAATTCATCGTCACTTTCTTCGAGTATGGGTTTTTCTTCGGTTTGCACCACTACTTCCCATTCTAACCTCGGGGTTTTGTCTTTCTCATATTTGTTCAGCCATTCGGGTTCAATTATATAGCCGGTGATCGTCGCCTCTCGCACGGGAAAGTGAATGTCTCTGAGAATCATATTCATTACAGGATCAGGTATTTATATAGAAACGCTCTAACTTTTGTTTGAAAAGGAACTTTTTTAAAGACTGATTATTCAAGACTTTCGATTGTCCGATCACACTGTTTTTCCAGCCGCCGCCACAATCACCAATGATAAAAAACAGCCGATAAGAAACCGGAAATAATAATATAGTTCCTTCCTGGTTGTTATTTTCTGTTGCTGATTTTTCTGACCGATGTTACCGAAATTATTCCGGCTTGAGCAGAATAATTTTCTTTATAAGTGCAGCTCTTGCTCCAATTAACTTTTCCGGTAAATTTGCATTGCTGTCCATTTTTACACTTTGAAAGAATAGTGCGACCGACGGAGGATTTGTTCGGAAAACAAAAACCTGCCAGATCGCCTGATTCCGAACCTAGGTACATAATGATTGATTCTCTCGCTCCGACTATCAACTTACCTTGATATGTAACCCTTTCAGTATTTTGTGCGCTGGCTGTTAATCCGAACGCTAAAAGGATTGTCAGAATTGCAATCCTCAACATAAAACGCAAATCCATAATAATTTACCTCACTTAAAGCAAACCGCGTTCTTTGACCCTTAAGTAAGTTTCGAGCAGTTTCGGCGCAAGCGTCTGCGTTGTCACGTCGAGCGCGAGACCGCCGAGTGTTTCGACTAACCTTAGAGCGGATCCGCGCTGGCGGATGATCTCTTCGGCGGCAGATTGAACAAAGACTTCTTTTAAGTCTTTCGGAACTTCACTGACCGTTGCGTTCAGATCGCGGTCGCCGATCGTCACGACGAGCGGCAGATGGCGCGGGCGCAGTAATTTCAGCGAGTTGATGAGTTCGCGGGAAGATTCTTTATCAACCAGATCGGTCAGGATCACGACAAACGCGCGTTTTTTCGTGCTCGACGCGATGTATTGAAACGCTCGCGCATAGCTCGGTTCGATCAGCTCGGGTTCGAGGTCGTGCAAGGCTTCGAGCACCGCGTCCAAATGTTCGACGCCTTTTTTCGGCGGCAGAAATTTCTTGACCTTGCGCCCGAAAACGAGCAGACCGCAATTGTCACCGGCGCGCGCACACGCCGACATCATCGCTAAGCTGGCGTGAATTGCCGTGTCGAATTTCGTTTCGTCGTTGATGCGCCCGGTCATCAAACGCCCCGCGTCGAGCGCGATGATGATCGTCTGGTCGCGTTCGATCTGATACTGGCGTGTGATGAGCTTGCTTCGGCGAGCGGTCGCCGTCCACGAAATATGCCGGAGTTCGTCGCCGCGCACGTAATCGCGCATCGATTCGAACTCGCGCCCTTCGCCGCGCCGCACGGATTTGCGCTGGATCGCCAGAAAGCTTTGCGCCCCGAGCGCTTTGAGCTCCATTTCGCGCGCCCGCCGCATATTCGGATAAACCTTGACGGCTTGCGCCGCGCCCAAATCCGCCTGACACCAGATCAAACCTAATTTTGAAAGAAATCTGACGGCAGTGTGCCCGAATTTATAACTTCCGCGCCTCGGCGGCGTAAGCACGTAAAAGAAATCGGCGGAGGTTTGCGCTTCGACCTTGAATGCGGCTTCGCGCTTGCCGTCCAAAATCATCTCGGGCGGATATTCGTCCTTTAATTTGATCTGAAACGAGCGCGGTGCGGCGTTTTCGACCTTCAAATGCACCTGATTGGCGTCGCCGATCGCAAACCGCCGCCCGAAACTGCGCGTGATCTGAAAATCTTCGGGCAGTTTGCGGCTGATGAAATAATCCACGATCGCCAGCACGATCAGCAAAATATCGAACGCGAAAACCAAGGAGCGAAGAAAAGGCAGATTCCACGACAAGACAAGCGGAATCAGCCCGAGCGCGAGCAAAATATAAAATCTTCGTGAGAATACAAATCGCATAAGTTTCGCTCGATTATACAGAAAATTTCGGGAAAGAGTAAGTTTTTCAAGGCAAAAAACCGCTCTTTGGCGGTCGTAAATAGTAGGGATAAACAATTTTATGAACACAGTCGGCGAATATGTGCAGGAAGCGGCGGATTTTATGAACAGCGGTTCGTTTCAAAGAGCCGTCGCGCCGACCGCTCTGGCAATTGAGGCGACCGTCAAAAAATCTCTCGAAAAAGACGGGTTGTCGGAAGACGATTTTAGAAGATTCATCAAACAAAACTGGACATTGATAACCTTTATGGGAATGCCGCGCGCCCTGCCGCTGCCGATGAGCGTTCCGTTCGGTTTGAAAAGGATCTTTCCGCAATTTAACGTCCATCACGGCGCGGAAGAAATAATCCTGCTCGTCATCCGCGAAACTTTGAAGTTCGGCAGAATGCCCGCCGAGTTTGCCTTCAATTCAAGCGGCAGTTTTGAGATCAAAGGCAACAAATTACTGCTTCCGCGCGGTCTGGTGAATGGATTACTTGGAAGCGTCATTTTTCACCCGACCAACCGGGACGAAACGATCGGCGAAAAATACTGGATGAATATCTCGGATTTTAAAATGTTCATCTCCGAACTCTGGGGCAGAGCCGATCTCGCCGAACGGATTATGAAGTTTTATCTCGAACGCGATTGATTAAAAAATCTTTGTAAATCCTGAGAATTGCGCTATTTTAGATTTATGAAGGCAAAAATTCTCGGGTTATTGATCTTTCTTTTTTGCATTTCCGAATCAAACGCGGGAATTCGTCCTTCTTTTTCGCTCGAATATTCTGCCTGGAATGCCACGCATATCGTGATCGCCGCCGAAGGCGAGGAAATTGACGGAAAACTCCAAATTCTTGAACCCTTAAAAGGCGATCTCGGAGCCGGCGAAACGATTTTTCTGAATCAATTAGCGGAATTAAAAACGGAAAATTCACGACAGATTTGTGAAGATTGGAATCTTAAAAGCTCAGTAAAATATGTCAGCGGTTCGCGGATGATCTTGTTCTTAAGGAA
>DATLOR010000496.1:0-2707 GCA_035536135.1 Pyrinomonadaceae bacterium
GCACCGGATGCGGAATAGCGCAAAAAATTCGGCGCAAAACGATCGTTTTTGCCGAATTTTTGATTTTTTATCTGCCGGGATGTGGGCTAACCGATTTTCTCTAAAACGCCTTCGATTTGCTTGATGTGGCGTGTTTCGTGACCGCCGAGCAGGGCGAGCCATTCGTGCGCCGTCATATCGCCGAACGCCGGATGCGGAAATTTCACGTCCGAGCATTCGACCGATTCAAACAACGGGCGCAATTCTTCGAGCTTCCGGCGCGTTTCGTCCATTTTCGCCAGAGATTCGGCGATCGATTTGGTGCCCGTCGGACGAACGCGGTCGGGTGCTTCAAATTTCGATTCGCGACTGCCCGCAATTTTTTGGACAAATTCGCCCGAAAATTTTGCCGCGCCGTCGGAAGTTCTGCCGTTCGCCTTGGCTTCGTTAAGCATCTTGGCGGAGATCCGCATAATGCCTTCGTCAACGATCGAAATATGTTCGACAAATTCCTTGACCGTCCATTTTTCGCCGTCGGGCAGAGTGTTGACCTGTTCGTCGTTCAAATGCTCGACGATGCCTTTCAGTTTTGCGCGAACCTTGTCGTTCGCCTCGTAAATATCGGATATTGTTTGATAGTTCATAAGTGTATGTTTTTACTGGTAGTTACCAAAGATTTCGTGCATAGTTTCGTGATCGGATTTGATCGCCGGATCAGCCGGTAAAAACCAAAATGCGCCGATTTTACCGCTCACATAATTTTGTGCCGTCCGAAACGTAGCATTCATTTTATGACCTATAAACGCCGTGGCAAAATCTCTGGCTAATTTAGTTCGATAGTCGTCATGCGGGTTTTGAACCTTTTTCATTTGATAAACCTCCTCCGGGGACAATTTACCTTTATTATCCGCCGTAATGTTGGCGGTATATACGGGGAATGATGCCCGGCGAACTTTTGGCGTATGCACTGATTGAAGAATGATCGGTTACCGCACGAAATGCAAAACTTTCCAATTTAAGTTTCCGACTTCCCTGAGGCTCTCAAAGGATTCGGAAAGCGGCGGGATAATCACTCTTCGGGGGGAGAGTCGGGAAAACTCTCATTTTTCGGCTCTTCAATCCAATAACTTTTTTATTTTACATTTTTTCCAAAATTATATAAAATTTCCACTTTGACTCTACCAAAAGGAACTACTCAAATGCTCAGTAAATTCAGATTTTTCAGGAATTTTCAAATTATTATCCTGTTTGTTTTATTACTTTTCACATTTCATTCACAGCTTTTGGCAAGAGCCGGAGATTTAGATCCGACGTTTGACGGCGACGGAATACTTACCAGACAGTTTGAGACCACATTTAATCTGGCACCGCAAACGGCAACAGCGATTCAACCGGACGGCAAAATAATATTCGCCTCAACGGCATGGATCTCCTTTCCGACCGGTTCTGGAGATGGATACACGGTCATTCGGTATAATCCGAACGGCTCGCTCGACACAACTTTCGGCACGAACGGAGTTGTCAACACAAATGTCGGTAACTTTGAAGGGGTTGTCAATATACTTTTACAACCCGACGGGAAAATAATTCTTTCGGGCGAGAGATATTCCGGCAATACCCGTACCGATTTCGCTTTGATCAGGTATAACGCTGATGGAAGTCTTGATAACAGCTTTGACGGAAATGGTTTGGCGGTTGCAACTTTTACAAATTTTTCCGAAGAACGATGGGGCGCAGCGGCGCTTCAATCCGATGGAAAAATTGTCGTTGCCGGGCAAACGGACAATGAAACCGAAAACGCGAGTTTTGACTGGGCAGTCGTTCGTTTTAACACCGACGGTTCCCTGGACACAACCTTTGACGGTGACGGCAGAACAAGTTTTTCGCTCGGCGGAGATATGGAACTAGCCTCGTCGGTCGCCATCCAGCAGGATGGAAAAATCATCGTCAGCGGAACATCAAACAACGGTTCAAATAATGATTTTACGACGGTTCGCTTAAATTCAAACGGTTCGCGTGACCAGAGTTTCGGCGTAGACGGATTGGTCCGAACTCAATTTGGAAGCGGTAATGAGTCAGCTTATTCGGTAAAGATTCAGAATGACAACAAGATTGTGGTCGCCGGCGGTACTTTTAACGGGGCAAACACCGACATTGCGCTCGTTCGCTATAATACGAACGGAAGTCCCGATCCGAGCTTTGGAACAAACGGGCTTGTCACCGCTTCATATACGCAAACCTCCGATGAAAGCACTTATTCGCTTGTTATTCAGCAGGACGGTAAACTCGTCGTTTCAAGCAGCTTCGGGGCTAATGCCGGAGTTATCAGATTTAATGGCAATGGAACTTTGGACAACTCGTTCGGCAACGGCGGAAAGGTCTCCAACGTAATCTTAAATTTTACTTTTCCGATTGCATATTCGACCGCCATTCAAAATGACGGGAAAATTGTTATCTCCGGCTCTGCTTACTGGCAAGGTTCCGGCGGTCCGTCTTATTATTTCCTAGCCCGCTATAACGGCGCTTCAGCAAATAAAAGTCCCTTTGACTTTGACGGCGACGGCAAAACGGACATCGGAATCTTTCGCCCGAGCGTCGGCGAGTGGTGGATCAACCGCAGTTCAAGTGGGCAAACCGTCGCCGCCCAGTTCGGCTCTTCGACCGATCAACCCACGCCGGCTGATTTTACCGGCGACGGCAAGGCGGATATTGCTTTTTGGCGCCCTTC
>DATLOR010000497.1:0-11649 GCA_035536135.1 Pyrinomonadaceae bacterium
AAATCCCGAGCAGTGCGAAAACCGATGAAAAGTTATCGATCAGCGAGCCCTTATTCGTACCTGCCAGAACGCCGAGCGGAATCGCGATCAGAATGGCGATGAACATTGCGGCAACCGCCAGTTCGATCGTATTCGGATAACGCTCTAAGATCATATCCAAAACGGGTCGGTCGGTTTTGAAGGATTTTCCCAGATCGCCCGTTAAAACACCTTTCCAGTAATTTAGATAACGGTTATCCGCGCCGTGCCATTTGAACTCGCGCATCTTTAATTCGGTCGCGGCATTTTCAAAAAAGCCCTCGATAAAATTTTGGTCTTGGCGGCGCAGAATTTCCGGCGGCGTGCGCGAGAATTCTTCAATTCCGCGATAAAGTTCATCGTTTCGGCTGTAGGTAAAGAAAAAACCGGGTTTGTCGAGTCCGTGTTTGGCGCGGAAATTATTGATCTGTTCGGGCGTTGCGTTGTCGCCCAAAACGGCGATCGCCGGATCGCCCGGGACGAGTTCGATCAGAAGCGTCACGAGCGATACGACCGTCCAAACGACAAGCAAAAGCAAACCGATTTGGCGCAAAAAACTCAGAATTTTATATTTCATCAAAAACCAGCGGGAAAGTTAAGAGTTAAAACTTCTGTTCGTCTAAACTTTAACAAAAACTGTGCAGAGTTCAAACTGTAAGTTCCAAGTCAGAATAAATTAACCTGGAACCTGGAACCTGAAACTTGGAACTAGATTTTCGTACCCATATGCAAAGCCGCAATGCCGCCCGTCAGATTTTTATATTCGACGTTTGTAAATCCGGTTTCTTCCATCATTTTCGCCAAACCTTTCTGGTCGGGAAACCGCTGCACGGAATCGGGCAAATATTCATACGCGCCGCGCGAACCGCTGACCGCGCCGCCGATGCGCGGTAAAATCTGCGTAAAATAAAGATTGAAAATCTGTTTGAAACCCGGCACGACCGGCGCGGAAAATTCTAAAATCGCCAAACGCCCGCCTTTTTTCAGGATTCGGTGAAGCTCGACCAAGCCGTCCTGCCAGTTTGAAAAATTGCGCAAACCGAAGGCGATCGTGACCGCGTCGAAAGTGTTGTCCGCAAACGAAAGATTCATCCCGTCGGCTTCGATATAGGGAATTGCGGTCTGATTTTTAAGGTTTTTATCGAACGCGATTTCGAGCATCGGACGGCAAAAATCCGTTCCGACAACTTTTGCTTTGCCCGCCGTTTGCAGCTCGACCGACAGATCGCCCGTGCCGCAGGCAACGTCCAGAACCAGCGCATCTTCGCGGTCCAACACGTCTTTGAGTTTTTTTGAAACAAGGCGTCGCCAACGTTTATCGGTGTTGACGGAAAGAAAATGATTGAGAAAATCGTATTTTTTGGCAATTCCCGAAAACATTTCGCGCACCGCACGGGCGTGTTCGAGTTCGCGGGCAGTTCTTTCAGTCGGCATTTTAATTATTTTGTTTTTGTTCGGTTTGTTTGGTTAATGAAACGGTCACGGTCGGCTGTTTACGCAATTTTTCTTCAACTCTCTGAACATCGGAGAGTGTCATTGAATTAATTTTTTGTAATTCATCTTTGAGCGACACGAGTTTGTAAGTTTCGGCATCGAGCCATAAATCCGTCAAAGCCGGTGCAGCTTGGGTTTTTTGCTGAAAATCCGCCAGAATAGCTTGTTTGACCGAATCAAATTCGTTTTGGGTGATCGTTTCAAGAACGGTTTTTCCTTCGACGGTCAGCCCGAAAAGCGCGCACGGACCGCTATAAACCGGAAGAGTTTCAGACGGCATTGCGCTTCTCCGAATAAAATAGATTCCCCGCAAAAGATGCGGTTCGTATTTTAATTCGCCGTTGCGGGAAGTTTCGTTATTGAAACAATATTTTTGCTTCCAGATTTTAGATAAAGCCTGAGTCGCCCAAAAATCCTTATCACTGCGACCGACCGTATCGATCACCGTCGCCGTATAAATTTTTTCAATATTCGGCATTTCAACTTTGACCTGATTCGAGCTTGGCGCATCGGGCTGGGCAAATGTTGCCGGAACTTTTTTGTCGGATTTCAGCCAGCCGCCGAAAAGTCTTTTGGTCGCGCGAAGCGCTAGATCGGCGTTGACGTTGCCGCTGATCGTGATGGTCGCGTTGTCGGCTGTAAAAAACTTCTGGTCTGCCGTTAATAAATCGGCAAAATCAATTTTTGCAAGACTTTCCGAGCTTCCGAGCTGCGGTCTGCCGTACGGGAAATTTCCCAGAAGGCGTTTGGCGGCGGCTTGGTCGGCAACATACGACGGATTTTTTTCGAGCTCTTGAACTCTGGCGAGCAGCGCAGTGCGGACTTTTTCGGTCGTTTCCTTATTGATTTGCGGATTTGTCACGGCGGGCGCGAGTGTTTCGAGAATCGTCAGAAATTTATCCGCGTCGCCGCTCGCGTTGATCTGGATGTAATCGTAATTGGTCACGATCTCAAAACTTCCGTTCAAATCTTCGGTGAAAAACTCTCTGGTTGATTGGGTCGGAAACAAGATGTCGGACAATAATTGCATAACACCTTCTTTGCCGAGCGGATCAAACGCCGAACCGCTGTGAACACGAAGTTTAACGGTAACTTTGTCCGATTTCGGATCGTTCCATACGAGTAATTTAGTGCCATTTAACAGTTTATTTTCACGCGGCACCGGGAAATTTTGAGCTTGCACGAAAGTATAAATCGCGGTCGTGCCTAAAATAAACAGAAAAAGCGCAAAATTTTTGAAATATTTATTGAATTTCATTTGTTTTAATATTACAGAAAAATGATTTGACTTTCATTAGTTGCCGAAAATATATTTTCGAGTTGTCAGAGCGAAAAAATAAAATCGATTGATTTTTGCTCCGGCAAAAAGAAAATTTTAGTGATGTGCAGGCATCGCGTCAAACGAAAATCGCATCTAGTAAATTGTTTTCCAAAGATGTTAAAACCGACAATTTTACCCGATAAAATTTAACATCTGCGAAAATCGCGCTATAATTACAGTTGGTTGTTAATTTTTTAGTTCAATTTATAGAAGAGTTTGAGAGGCTTTAAAGATGGGAAAAGTAGTTAAGTATTGCAACGCTTGCGAAGAAGGATTTGCCGAGAAGTTCGGTTTTTGTCCGAATTGCGGAGCGGGATTGACAGCTTTTGAAATGAATCCGCTGGACAACAAACCGGCGACGGAACCGAAAACCGAACCGATTGAAACAGTTGCCGCAACTGCTGCGCCGACGGTTATCGAAACTCCGGCGGAAACTGAAGTTTTGCCGCTTTCAGAAACACAATCTTTTTCGGCTGATGCGGCAGGAACCGAACCGGCGGCACCAAGAGAATCTTTTGAATTCAGCGACGAGGTTTTTGAAGAACCCGTCCCGGAAACAAAATCTTTTGAAGCGGCGGCAGCTTCGTCGAACGGAAATATTAGCGACAATCTTTACGAGGCAACCTACAACAAAACATCGGACGAATCGCCCAAAGAAGTTATCCCGCATTACGTTCCCGACGGCGGTTATCAGCCGACGATCGTTGAGGAAAAAAACGTCAGACAGCGCAACACACTTTTGTTGGGCGCGTTTGCGTTAGCCTGCACGGTATTGCTGGGCAGTTATGTTTATTCGATTTTCAATAAATTTTTAGATATTGCCGCGATCGATACGCCCGGTTTGCTGGCTTATGTCGAAGATGTCGGACCGGTGCCGCTGGATCTGGAAGAACCGCCCAAGAAGGAAAAAGATGACGGCGGCGGCGGCGGCGGCGGCGGGCGCGACGAACAAAATCCGGTTTCCAAAGGACGCGAAGCGACACAGGTAGACAAACCAATGTTTGCGCCGGACATCAGCTATACGAAAGTTACCAACCCGGCAATCGCCATTCAAGCCGCGACGCAGGGCAATCGCCAAGCACAACAATCGGATGAGCCGTACGGTTTGAAAAACGGCGGAAACATTCCGTCAAACGGTGACGGTACAGGCGGCGGACAAGGCGGCGGACGCGGAACCGGGCAGGGTAACGGTCAGGGAACGGGTCTCGGCAACGGCAACGGCAGCGGTTATGGCAACGGAAACGGCAACGGCAACGGAAACGGCAACGGCGATGGCGATAATGAACCAACCGTCAAAGTGAAACCGCCAACTCCGGTCGGTCCGACCGAAGGCGTCAAGATCCTTTCAAAACCGCGTGCGAATTACACCGATGCAGCACGGCAGAATCAGGTTCAGGGCAAAGTCGTTTTGCGCGTGACCTTTGCGGCAAACGGCTCGATCGGCTCGATCTCGGTGATCAGCGGTTTGGGCAACGGTTTGACGGAACAGGCAATTGCGGCGGCGCGCGGAATCAAATTTGAACCGGCGAAACGCGGCGGTCAGCCTTATTCGGTCACAAAACCTGTCGAATATTCGTTTACAATTTATTAAATTTCAGATGCACTCCTCTGTTTTTCGTGAGTCGAAGGTGTTCGGCTCACGTTTTTTTTGCCTTAATTTCAGAGGGCAATTTTCGAGAAAGTGACTACTGTCCTAATTTTGTGTTGCCGGTTGTGATCTTGCCTGAGTCAAAACGGACATTAGCCGGTTAAGTGAAGACTCGAAAAGCTATAAAGTGGTTTTAGCAGGTAAGGTGAAATAGCGAATGAAAAAGGCTTCGTATCGATACGAAGCCTTTTTCATTCTTAAGAATGGAAATGAATTAACGGTAAATATGCTCACCGCGATTATTCCGCCATTCGTTTTCAAAGTATTCCGCATCTTCCGGTGTGCGCGGGTTAACACCCATCACAACGCCGCCGTTGCGAATTCCTTCATCATAAAGTTTGGCGCGATCTTCGGGAATTCCCGAACCGATCAAAGCTCCGACCAATCCGCCGGTCAAACCGCCCGCACCTGCGCCGGCAAGCGCCGCCGCCAAAGGTCCGGCAACGATCAAGCCTAACCCAGGTAAAAATACATTTGTGCCGATCGCCGCAATACCGGCGATAATTGCACCGAGCGTTCCGCCGATCGCCGAGCCTGCGCCGGCGCCTTCAAGCGCTTTGTTGCCGAGATCGGTTTCTACGCCGTCATTGTCCGAAAACCACGTATCACGCGTTTTGTCTGCCATCAGCAAATTAACGTCGTCGTCGTTGTATCCGCGGCTGCGCACCGAACTGTAAGCTTTTTCCGCACTTTCACGGTCATTGAAAAGTCCCGTCAGCATTTGATTTTGCCCTTGACGCACTTTACCGTAATTGGCTTGAGCTTCACCTTCTCTTTCGATTGCTTCATTACCCGTAACGCTTCCGTAAGCATCCTTTACGTTTCCTTCGATTCTGTCTCCGACAGCCGAAGCTTCCTCACGAACTGTTCCTTGTCCTTCGTTAATCATAATAAAACTTCCTCCTTGATATTTTGAGCTTTTATAGCCTGAAGACAATATTGCAATGAACGTGCCAAAAAAATGGACCTGATTAAATATAATAAAATAAAGGACTTTTTCGATATTTCAAACAATCGGAAAATCTTTGTGTTTTATTTTCAATCAGCCCAAATGTATCGATTTATTATTTTTCAAATTCGTTTTGTTCGTCGCAAAATAGGTTTTATGGTAGTCTGTGAATTAAATCGGTAAAAATTTATGAAGAATTCATTTTTTGTATTTCTATTGGTGTTTATCATGACAATTTCGACCTTCGCGCAGGACGCAAACGAAGCGAATTACCGCGTTTTTGACGCGAAAGGCAAGCCGGCAAGTTTGGATAAAATTATTGAAGCGATCGCGCAAACGGACGTTGTTTTTCTCGGTGAAAATCACGACGATACAACGGCGCATGCGCTGCAGCTGCAAATTTTCAAAGCGGTCATCGAGAAATACGGCAAAGACCGGAAAGTCGCGCTTTCGCTCGAAATGTTCGAACGCGATGTGCAAACGGTGGTTAACGAATATCTGAACAATCTGATCACCGAAAATCATTTTTTGCTGAGCGCGCGTCCGTGGAACAATTACAAACAGGATTACCGCCCGCTTGTCGAGCTTGCGAAAACCGACAAACTGCCCGTCATCGCCGCCAATGCTCCGCGCCGTTATGTCAATATGGTTTCGCGTGGCGGACGCGACGCGCTCAACGGTTTATCGCCCGAAGCGAAAAAATGGCTGGCACCTTTGCCTTACAATCAGGCGTCGGAAACTTACGGAAATAAATTCAAGGCTTTGATGGGCGGAAGTCCCGAATCGAATATGGGGCTCAACAAAATCCTTGATTCACAGTCGCTTTGGGATGCGACGATGTCGTATTCAATCGCCGAATTTTTAAAGGAAAACAAAAAATCGCTGGTTGTGCATCTGAACGGAGCTTTTCATACCGAAAACCGCCTCGGAACCGCCGAACAGCTTTTAAAATATCGTCCGAAGACAAAGATTCTGGTCGTGACGATGCGGTATGAAGAAGATTTCACCAAATTCGACGCCGCAAAACACGAAAATCTCGGCGATTTCGTGATCCTGACCGATTCAAAAGTGCCGCGATCTTTCAAACAATCCTAGATTTTTCAACAGCAAAAATTAAATACAGATAAAATTGGTTGACATTGTTAAAATATGTTGACCAATTTTGCTTTATTGTTCTAAAATAATACTGCGAATTCATTTCGCGGTCATTCCAAACCCCTCAAATGAGAATAAAAATCAGTCTAATTTATTTTGTTGTGTTTACACTTTTGGCAGTCGGACTTTTGCCGCTTTTGCTGACGAGTTGGACTCTGTCCGACCGGAGCGCAAAGGAATTACGCGCTGTCGAAGGTCGTTATCAAACACAGCTCGTGCAGGATAAAGCGCGGCAAATCGAACTTTTCGGGCAGAGATACGCCGATCTGGTCGGAAGTTATGCCAAGGCTTTGGAGCTTTCAAACGACTTTTCACTGCTTTCATCACAGCAGACCGAAGAAAAACTCGGCGCGACGCTTAAAGAAAATCCATACTTGCTGGCACTTTACATCAAGCCGGTCGGCAACGAATCGCTGTCAGTTTTTCGTTCAGAGCAGGTCAAAAGAGAAGAAATCGAAACATTTGCGACCGGGCTTACGCCGCAAGTTGAAAGCCGCAAACTGGTTTTCGGACAGCCGCAAAAAATTGCCTCGAGCGGCGAGCTTGTGCAGACGATCGCTTCGCCGGTGATTATTAACAACAATGTTTCGGCGTTTGTGATGGCGGTTGTTTCGCTCCGGGAAATTTCGCGGATCATGGCGGAAACCAAACCGACCAGCGAAGAAGAATTGTGGAAAGCGGGTCTGCCGATAATTTTTGTCGTTGACGAGAAGGGCAACGCGGTTTTTCATCCCGACGTGAAGATCGTTGCCAGTCAGAAATCGCTTTTGAACCTGAAAATCGTGCAGGAATGGCAGGAAGCCAATCAGCAGATTCAATCGGCGCTCGTGCCATTTACAGCGGAATACGACGGCGAACAGCATGAAATGATCGGCGCCTATTCGACCGCGAATTTTCACAACGAGTTGAAATTCGGCGTGATCGCGATGCAGGACGAAAGCAAAGCCCTCGCATCGGTCGGAGAAATGCGCCGCCAGACCTGGTTTATTTGTCTCGCATTTGCGATGTTTGCGCTGATCGTCGGCTTTTTGTTGAGCCGTCAGATGACCAATCCGCTTTTCAAATTGGCATCCGCCGCCCAGAAAATCGCGGCGGGCGATTTTGCCACGCGGGTTGATGCCAGAGGAATTTCGGAGATCGGCAAGCTCGGCGAAGCGTTTAATTTGATGAGCGATAATGTCGAGGAACATATCGCAAAATTAGCCAAAGCGGCGGAAGAAAACCGCGAGCTTTTCGTCGGCACGGTCAAAGCTCTCGCCGCCGCGATCGACGGCAAAGACAAATACACGCGCGGTCATTCCGAACGCGTCGCGCGGATCTCGGTCGCGATCGGCAAACGGCTCGGAATGGACGAAGTCGAACTTGAAACGCTTCGCATCAGCGCGCTTCTGCACGATGTCGGCAAGATCGCGATCGACGATTCGATTTTGAAAAAACCCGCCGCCTTAACCGACGAAGAGTTTGCGATCATGAAAACGCACCCGCAGCGCGGCTATAAAATTATGTCGCAAATTCCGGCGATGAAGGACTTTTTGCCCGGAATGTATATGCATCACGAAATGGTCAACGGGCAAGGCTATCCGCAGGGTCTGACCGACGCTCAAATTCCGCTTCAGGCAAAGATCGTTTCGGTCGCCGACACATTCGACGCGATGACGATCGACCGACCTTATTCCAAAGGGATGACCTTGAAAGATTCCCTCGACCGCATCGGAAGTTTTGTCGGGACACGCTACGACGGGCGCGTCGTGCAGGCACTGGTCGAAGCCTGCAACGCCGGGCAAATCGGCATCGGAATCGTCAAATTGCGTGAAGAAGCCCGAAACTCCGACCGCAAGCTCGTTTCGGCGAGAGAACAACTGGGACAACAAGCCGCTTAAAATTTGTCTCAAGTCCCAAGCCTCAGCGCCCAGGTCGAAAAAAGCAAAAAAAGCTTGGACTTAGGACTTGAGGCTTGGGTCTTGGAACTTGAGGCTTAGAGAAGTATGAACGTTACCGATTTTCAGGAAGTCTGGCAGATCGATGCCGGCGGACAAATCTACGAAGCAAGATTCGAAGAAATGGCGCAGTGGGTTTTCGAAGGTTCTCTGCTTCCGCAAGATATGGTTAAACGCGGAAATCTGCGCTGGATCGAAGCGCGGAAGGTCCCGGCGTTACTGAAATTTTTCAACGATCATGAAAGGGGGTTGCCGCCACCGGTTTTTACTTCGATGACGGACGGGCAATCGTCTGCGGAAAATCCGTCGGAGCCAGCGCAAAACTTTGCGCCGCAACAATCTTTTTCGCCGAATCCGTATCAAACAACCATCATTCAGCCGCCCCCGCATAATTTTCAACCTTCGCCAAATCCGTTTGACGCGCCGCCGCTGCCTTCGCAAAATTTTGAGAACCAAACAGATTGGCAAGAAACCGCTTTTACCCAACAAAATCAATCATTTAATGAACCGCTGCCGCATGAATTCAACCTGATGCCGACGGCGGATTTTTGCAGTATGCACCCGGACGCGCCGGCTGCTTTTCTCTGCGGGACTTGCGGCAACGGGTTTTGTCCGGCTTGTCCGAAATCCTACGGCGGAACGGTCAAAATTTGCCCGTTTTGCGGAGCGATGTGCAAATCGGTCAAAGAAGTTCAGGAAAAAACACAAGCCGCGGTTCAATATAGTTCAGACATCTCGAAAGGCTTCGGTGCGGAAGATTTTTTCAAAGCATTTGCTTACCCGTTCAAATTCAAAACGAGCCTGTTTTTCGGAGCGGTAATGTTTATGTTTTTCTCGCTCGGGCAAGGCGCGGTCTGGATGGGCAATATTTTTTTAATCGGCGCGGGACTGATGTGCTGGATGCTCACGAATATGCTCACGTTCGGCGTTCTGGCAAACACGGTCGAAAATTTTGCGCAAGGCAAAGTCGGCGGAAATTTTATGCCGAGCTTTGATGATTTTTCGTTGTGGGACGATGTCGTTCACCCGTTTTTTCTAAGCGTCGGAGTTTATCTGGTCAGTTTCGGACTGGTGATCGCGATAATTATCGGGACAATAATCTGGGGTTTGAATCAGGTTTCCAAAAACATTTCCCAGTCTTATGCCCCAGCCGACAATACAAAAATTCTGACCGATAAAGACAGCCCGTTTACCAACAACCCGGATTTTCGAAAACAAAATGAAATGTACGGCGACGGTGAAATGCCCGATGAAAACGGCATCATCAAATCGCAAACCAATCCTGACGATACGGAAGAAAACGTTCGCCGCACCAATGATTTGATCAACCAGCAGCGAAAAAAACAACTTGAATCGGGTCTCGGAAAATCGCCCGAAACCGTTCGGCAGGAACAACAGCAGATGATCGAAAGTTTTTTGAAAATGGGTTTGCCGATCTTGATCCTTATTTTTATCGGTTTTCTCTGGGGAATTTTTTATTTTCCGGCGGCGTGCTGCGTGGCGGGTTACACGCGTTCGTTTGCCGCCACCTTGAATCCGACGGTTGGTTTGGAAACCATCAAACTACTCGGTTGGGATTACGTCAAAATCTGGTTTATGGGATTTACCATACTCATCTCTTTTTTTATTGTCGGGATGATTTTAGGCGTGATTTTTATGGCGTTCGATATGCCGGCGGTCGGAAATATTCCGGCGAAAGCTATCGGCGCAATGTTCGGTTTCTATTTCTCAATCGTTTTTTCGGTGATTTTAGGCTTTGCGCTTTATAAAAACGCTGACAAATTGAATTTGTTCAAAGGCTAGAAAAGTTAATAAGTCGAACGGTGAAAAAGTGAAAAAGTTGTGTTTTGGAAACAATCGCAACTTTTTCACTTTTTTACTTTTTCACTCTTTCACTTTTTTTCTTTATAATCAAACCTTTGATTTAATGTGAAATTTTATACAAGAGGCAATCATGATTTAATTTAGATTTGGGATAATAAAAATCCAAAATCCAAAATCCAAAATCCAAAATCGAAATATGGCATTTTTTTGGCGTAGAAAAAAAGACGAAGACAAATTTTCAACCTCAGTTTTGGGGCTCGACAAATCGATCGAGGAACTCAAACAGCGTGAAGAAGAAGCGGAAAAAGCGATCGGCGTGCGGTTTTACAAGGCGATCGAGAAAACGCGGTACTCGATCAACAACAAGCTCGACACGATTTTTGAAAACCGCAAACAGATCGACGAAGCGTTTCTCGACGAGCTCGAAGAAATGCTGATCTCGACCGACATCGGCGTCGCGACGACCCTGCAAATCCTCGAAACGGTGCGTAAAGGAGTTTCGCGTCAGGAAATCAGCGATCTGACCGCGCTCAAAGCGGCGATGAAAAAGGAACTGCTCACGATTCTGCATCACTCGGAAGAGGCGGGTGTGGCGGACGAAACGAAATACGATCTGGACATTAAGCCGTATGTTCTGATGGTTGTCGGTGTCAACGGTGTCGGCAAAACGACGACCATCGGCAAGCTCGCCCAACGCATTAAAAACGAAGGCAACGGCGTACTGATCTGCGCCGCCGATACTTTCCGCGCCGCCGCCTCAGACCAACTCGAAATCTGGGCGGAACGCGCCGGTGTGCCGATCATTCAGCAAAAACAGGGAACCGACCCGGCGGCAGTCCTCTTCGACGCTCTGAAAGCAGCGAAAGCGCGCAACGCCGACGTTTTGATCGTTGATACGGCAGGAAGATTACATAACAAATCGAACCTGATGGCGGAACTCGAAAAAATGAAACGCATCGCCGGACGCGAAGTCCAACAAGCCCCGCACGAAACGCTTCTCGTGATTGATGCCGTCACGGGACAAAACGGACTCGAACAAGCGCGCCAATTTATGCGCGTCGCGGACGTGACGGGAATTGTTTTAACCAAACTCGACGGTACGGCAAAAGGCGGCATCGCCGTCGCGATCGCCAAAGAATTGAATCTCCCGATCCGCTACGTCGGCATCGGCGAACAGGTGGACGATCTGATGGTTTTCGACGCGGAAAGTTATGTGAACGGATTATTTAATTAAAGTGTCAAAATTTATGTAGGGGCGACGGCTTGTTCTCGCCCGAAGCGACGAATGTCGCTAAAATATTTT
>DATLOR010000498.1:0-3325 GCA_035536135.1 Pyrinomonadaceae bacterium
TCTGAGAATTTCTTCCGTCAGAATGCGTTCCGTCGCATTTCTAAAATAAATTGTAATCCCGCTCGGCGCCGGAAAAACGTTGACTTCATACCAACGCTCGTGGTCGGGATAAAATGCAATATGCGTCAAAGGAATCCGTTCGGCGGCGGTTCGGCGGTAAACTTTTTCAAACTCGCTGCCGATCAATCCCGGATAGACTTCCCAGATGGTTTTGCCGAGCAGATCGCCCGGTTCGCGGTCAAGCAGTTGTTCGGCTTGCCGGTTGACGTAGGTAAAACGCCATTCTTCATCGATCGCAAAAAAAGCATCGGTGATGCTTTCCAGAATATCGCGGTTGCGCGCGCTTAATTGTTTGATTTGTTCTTCTGATTCTTTGCGCTCGGTGATATTGCGCGTTGTCCCGACGACCAGTTCGACCGCGCCGTTCGCTCCGAAGAACGGGCTGAAAATATATTCGTAATAACCGGCAACTCCGGTCGGGCTCGTATAAGGCGTTTCGTCCGTCACCCGTTGCCGCGTGTCATAAACCTGCTGAATCTGACGCTGAAGCCGCGCCGCCAGGTCATCGGGATATTGCAGATCGAAGAAGTTTTTACCGATCGCCTCTTCGAGCTTTAATCCCCAGAGGTCTAAGAGAGCCTGATTGACAAAAACAAAGCGTCCTTCGCGGTCAAAAGTGTAGGCAAAATCGCTGATGGACGAAAGTATCGCGTCGAAATAACGCATTTGTTCGTCGATCCGGCGATTGAGTTTAATGATTTCCGGATGGCTTTCGTGCGACGTATTCACTTCGCCGTTTACTCGAAAATTTTGAGCTTCCTGATTACTCATTTGCAGTTCTTAATGCAGATTTCCCGCCTTTTGGTTTATAACACACTATTATAAAGCATTTTATATTCCGTTTGCGATTGAATGCCGCCTCTGCCCGCAAATATTTCGAAGAAAATGTTTGGTGCAATTAAACTGATTTATAATTATCTGTTCCTGAAAAGCGTCCCTGTCAAGTAAAAAGAGACTGGATGGTTTACTCGAATAAATCATCCAATCTCTTTCTTGTAAAAAAAATATTAATTTAATTTGTGGCAGTCTGGGCGGTAGTTGACTGAGTCTTCGCAGCTTGCATCTTCGCGGCATAGTCAACGACGAAATCCTTCATTACCTGGCGTCCCCATTTGGTATAGAAATCGTAGTTCAACATTTCCTGATAAGCCTTATCATAATCCCAACCGTATTTGGTGAAACGATAAACTGCGCCGGTCACGCCGGTGCGGTGTTTGCCGCCTTTGCAGTGCACGAAAACGGTTCCGGTCGCAGGATCGTTGACGATTTTCAAAAAGGTTTCGATCGCTTCCGGTTTCGGATATTCCGTATCATCCATCGGAATATTGACATAGGTCATTCCAAGCGCTTCGACCGCCGCCTTTTCATATTTTGTCGGCTTTTCCTGCAGATCAATGACGGTTTTCACGCCGAGATCCTTTAATGATTGATACTCGTCTTCCTTTGGTTGGGCTCCGCGGTAATAATGATCGTCCATCTGTCCGAAATTTCTGATCTTGACATTTCCGACAGGACTCGGCGAGGTCTGTGCAAAATTGCTGACGACCGCAAAACTCAAAACAAATACAAATGAAGCGACAAGCGCACGCAAATTATTTTTAATCATACTTTTCCCTCTATTTCAAACCGTATTTAAACGGTCGGCAACTAACTAATTTAATTTTTAATTTCGTTTAAATTATTACTTAAAGGGGTTTTGTCATCATTATTCGACAACATATTAATTAGACTCTAAAGTCCCCCGGAAGGTTGCCATTTTTTTTACTTTGCAGCCCCTTTTTGAAGATTTTTTGAACCTCTAACTTCTATCATTACAACATTTAATTTTGCGCCTCAATATTTTTTTGAGTTTCTTAAATCAACGCTTTACGGCGGCTTATTTTGTTAGAATTCACCGGCAATTCAAAAGCGGAATGCGATTTGCAGTAGAAAGGCTTTAAGTGTCTGTATTCAATACAGTAATTGCATAATCGACTGCTTTATTCGAGCAAAGGGGAGGTTAAAATGACATTAATTAAAAATTTTATCAATGCGGCGGTTGTTTGCCTTTTAATCGGTTCATTGACGGCTGTGGGCTTTTCGCAGAAAACGGACGACAAGACCGAAGTTAAACGGGTTATGTGGGAAGCCGTCAACATCAGCGAACGCGACCTGTTTTTGGGTCCTGGCGGTCAGGAAATGCTGCCCGATCTGAAAAAAGTTCAATACATCGGTCGCCAGGAAGGCGGCACCAGCATCAAGTACCGGTTTAAGGATAGTACGGGACGCGAATGGGTCGCGAAGATCGGACGCGAAACGCAGACGGAAACGGCGGCGGTTCGGCTTCTCTGGGGACTCGGCTACAAAACAGAGATCAATTATCTGGTTAAAAGCCTCTCGATTCCGACGGTCGGAAATTATAAAAATGTGCGGTTCGAAGCGCGCCCCGAAAATGTTAAAAGGCTCAATAATTGGAGCTGGTCGGATAATCCGTTTGTCGGAACGAATGAATTCGAAGGCTTAAAATTAATGATGGCGATGTTCAACAACTGGGACATCAAGGACGAAAACACGGCGATCATCAAGGACGGCGAC
This sequence comes from Pyrinomonadaceae bacterium, assembly GCA_035536135.1. GTDB lineage: Bacteria > Acidobacteriota > Blastocatellia > Pyrinomonadales > Pyrinomonadaceae > JAFDVJ01. The sequence goes on from DATLOR010000498.1 coordinate 2,635, forward strand.
GTGCATCATTACATTATCAGCGATCTCGGCGCGACCTTTGGCAAGCTCCCCGAAACGGGCGGCGGCAAATCGGGTCGCAGCGTCAATAAACCCGATCAATACGCCCAGTCAAAATTTATTAAACAGGTGCGCGACGGCGTGATCGAACTCGATTACCGCGGAAAGCCCGACAATGTGATCGGAACATTTAAGGTCGAACACGGGCGCTGGCTCGCCGACCTTTTGCTGCAGCTGAGCAATAAACAGATCGAGGACGCTTTCCGGGCGGCAAATTATGATAACGAAGAGATCAAACTGCTCGCACAAGCCTTCAAAGCCCGCATCACCGAACTCGACGAAGCGACCAAACCGGCAGCGACGACCGCGATAAACGAGTAAAAGGTAGAAATTACAAACAAACAGGGCGGCTTTAATGCCGCCTTTTTTATCGAAATAACCTCAGAATTACGAATTCAAAACCGCTGATTACCAATCACAAACGCCGTTTGATTTTCCTCTAAACGAAGCGAAGCAAAGCGAACAGCCGCTTGCGCGGTTAAATAATATGCCGCACACGGCTATTTTTTTCCCGCATACGTCTATATTTTTGTCGCATACGTCTATTTTTTTCTTGCACACGTTTATATTTTTGTCGCACACGTCTGTTTTTTTGTCGCATACAGTTATTATTTTGTCGCACACGCTTACTTTT
>DATLOR010000499.1:0-12713 GCA_035536135.1 Pyrinomonadaceae bacterium
AAACCAGAGCCGAAACGCCCGACGAAATATGGACGACCGTGCCGCCCGCAAAATCGAGTGCCGGAACCGAACCGCCCAGCACAGCGTTCAAAAAACCGCCTTTTCCCCAAACCATATGCGCCAGCGGAAAATAGACCAGAAGCGTCCAAAGCGTTGTGAACATCAGTTTTGCCGGAAACTTGATGCGCTCGGCAAACGCGCCGGTAATCAGCGCGGGCGTAATGATCGCGAACATCAGCTGGAAGATCATAAATGTCTGCTGCGGAATTGTTGCCGCGTAATCCGCGTTCGCTTCACCGCCGACACCGCGTAAAAACGCGAAATTAAGTCCGCCGATAAACGCGTTGCCTTCCGAAAAGACCAGACTGTAACCGACGAATGCCCACAAAAGCGTGACGATTCCGATTGAAATCAAACTTTTAAGCATCGTCGAAAGTACATTTTTCTGCCGGACAAGTCCGCCGTAGAAAAGCGCGAGTCCCGGAACGGTCATCAGCAGAACCAATGCCGAACAAATTAAGACCCAACCGTTATCGGCACCTGACTGAGCATTTGCCGCTGCCGTTTCGAGTTTCGCAATCCGTTCGTTCACATCTTGCGCCAAGGAAATCAATGGCAGAGATAAGATCACGGAAAAAATTGAAAATAGTTTCAACGATATATTTTTTTTCATTGTTTTATTCCAAAAGAAAATTGAAAAGTTTGTTAGTCAGCCCATTTGCAAGATCCATTCCATTAACCAAAAAAATAGCTAAAAGACTGCATTAAATAGATTTAACAATAATTACTTTAAAAAATTGGTCAGACCATTGGTTAATTTTCCGACAATTTTGTCAGAAACAGCCATCAGATAGACATTTTTGTCGGAAGATAAGTTTTCTTTAATTTTATCTCGTATTTATCGGAAAATTTTGCTAAGATGTTTGTGAATCATTTAACAATCCCCGACAATTTTGTAGGAAATGAGCAAGAGCCAACTTGAGACAATTCAAGCCATAATTCAAACTTTGAACGATTCGCAGATTCCGAAATCGAACCTTTCGAGTGTTTTGGATGTTTTAGCCGAAAAGTTTGCGGTCACGCGAAGTTTTTTGTTGATTCATCAGGCAGAAACCGATAAATTGAATCCGATCGCCGTTAACGGTTTGGGCGTTTCGGATTTTCGTCGTTTGGAAAATAAAGCGGAAAAAAGCCTGTTCCGGACGGTTTTCGAAAGCGGAAAACCGGTCATCGTGCCGCGCCTTAGCTTTGAACCGACGTTGAATTTCCTGCATAAATTAGAGCAGGAAACGAGTTTGATCATTTTACCGGTTTTGCTCGAAAGTAAGATCCTCGGCGTTTTCGCGGCGGAATTCTTGTTTCAGGAAAAGTTTAATTTTGAACAAAACAAGCTGTTTTTAGAAATTATTGCCGCGCTTATCGCCCAAGCCTTTAAGGTTGAAAACGCCGTTTCCGTCGAACGGCAAAAACTCGCAGACGAAAATTCGCATCTCCGGCAGGAGCTCAAAGAAAAATACGATTTTTCGCAGATCATCGGAAATTCCGGTCCGATGCGCCAAATTTACGATCAGGTTTCGCAGGTTGCGCGTTCAAATGCGACGGTTCTGCTGCGCGGCGAATCCGGCACGGGCAAGGAAATGATCGCGCACGCGATTCATTACAATTCGCTTCGCTCGAAACAGCCGTTCATCAAGGTAAATTGCGCGGCATTGCCGGAAACTCTGATCGAATCCGAGCTTTTCGGCTACGAGCGCGGTGCGTTCACCGGGGCGGAGAGGCGCAAAAAGGGTCGCTTCGAACTGGCGGACGGCGGCACGATTTTTCTTGACGAGATCGGCGATCTGCCGCCGCAAACGCAGATCAAATTGCTCCGCGTGATTCAGGAACGCGAATTTGAACGGCTCGGCGGAACGGAAACCGTCAAAGTCAATGTCCGTTTGATTACCGCAACGAATAAAAATCTCGAAGATGAAATCTTAAACGGAAAGTTCCGGGAAGATTTATTTTACCGCCTGAATGTTTTCACGATTTTTCTGCCGCCGCTGCGCGAGCGGAAATCCGATATTCTGCTTCTGGCAGAACATTTTCTCGCCAAATTCGAGCGTGAACACGGCAAGCTCATCAAGCGGATTTCGACTCCGGCGATCGATATGCTTGCCTCGTATCATTTTCCGGGCAATGTCCGCGAGCTCGAAAACGTCATCGAACGCGCCGTTCTGGTCTGCGACGAACAGGTCATTCACGGGCATCATCTGCCGCCGACCCTGCAGACGGCGGAGGTTTCGGGTACGGTCACGCAGGTTTCGCTTGTTTCGGCGATCGAAGCCTATGAAAGCGATCTGATTCAGGACGCGCTCAAATCAACGCGCGGGAATGTTGCCAAAGCCGCGAAAATGCTCGATACGACCGAAAGAATTCTCGGTTACAAGATAAAAAAATACGGCATTGTGCCAAAGCGTTTTCGCGGGTAAAATCAAATTTCGCCGCGGATAAAGGCGGATTTTGCAGATTTATTAATTGATTTATCCGTGAAATCCGCGTTTATCCGCGGCTGAAAATTGTTTTAGAAGATGCAGGATATTAATTCTCTAATCCAAGATTTGCCCGATGCCGGATCCGCACGGCGATTTCTCGAGCAATTCGGCGAAAAAAATCCGTCGCAAAAAAATAAATTACTCAAAAATGAAGGTTTGCTTTCCGACGTTCTGACGCTCGTTTCGTTCAGTCCGCTGCTCTCGGCGACCGTTTTGCAGAATCCGAATTATTTGTCGTGGCTCGGTCGGCATCGTTCGGAATCGAAAATCCGCGACAAGGAAGAATTGCTCGAATCGCTCGGACGCTTTTCGCTGATGAATTCGATGGTCGAACCGCAGATTTTGCTCGCACGGTTTCGCCGGCGCGAACTTTTGCGCGTTTTTTTGCATGATATTCGGCGGCTCGCGACGATTTCGGAAATCACCGAAGAAATCTCGAATCTGGCGGACGCGATTTTAGAGTACGCTTTACGACTGGCGAAACAGGAACTCGACAACCGCTTCGGAATTCCGCTCGAAACGGACGAAAAGCAGCGCGCCAAACCCGCCGGATTTTGTGTCGTCAGCTTGGGCAAACTCGGCTCGAAAGAACTGAATTATTCATCCGATATCGATTTGCTGTTTATTTATTCGGCGGACGGCAAAACCTCCGGGCAAGGCACGAAGGGCGAGGTGACGAACCGCGAATATTTTGTCAAACTGGCGGAACTCGTGACCAAACTCGTCGGTCAGCAGACGGGCGAAGGCGCGGCGTACCGCGTTGATCTGCGGCTGCGTCCGCACGGTCGCATCGGCGCATTGGCGTTGTCGGTCAAAGATACGGTTCGTTATTACCAAACCGAGGCGCGAAACTGGGAACGGCAGGTTTTGATCCGTTCACGCGCGAGCGCCGGGAGCGCCGAACTTTACAAAAAATTCTTTACCGAGGTCGAAAACTTTGTCTTTTCAAAAGACGAAACCGTCGAGAACGCGCTCGAAAATGTGCGGCTTTCAAAGGAAAAGATCAATTTCGAAAAATCTTCGGACAAAGGCTTCGACGTCAAACTGGGAAAAGGCGGAATCCGCGAAATCGAATTTATCGCGCAGGCTTTACAGCTTGCTTACGGCGGGCACGACGAATGGCTTCGCTCGCCGCACACATTGATCACGCTGACGCGGCTTGCCGACCGAAAATTGCTGAGCGAAAAAGACTTGACCGAACTTTTCGATGCCTACGAGTTTTTGCGCCGTTTAGAACATCTTTTGCAGATGGAAAACGGCTTGCAAACGCATCTTGTGCCGGACGATGCGGAAAGACGGTTTTTATTTGCAAAGCGAATGAATTTTGAAGATCTAGCGGGATTTAACAGGGCTTTGGAAGTTCAGACGGCGAATGTCAGCCGGATTTTTGCAAGAATTTTCTCGCCTCAAAAACGCAAAAACACGCAGTCGGAGCGAAACTTGTCAACGGGAAATTTCAGCTCCGCGGAATTGCAAATTACAGGTCACGAATTGCCGATCCCAGCCCAAGAACCAAAAAATAAAAACCAAATTTACCAGCCGATTCTATCTTCGCTCGAAAAATCGAATCTTCAAATTGATTTAAGCGAAAAAACTCTTCAAACCCTCGGAAAACTGACCGGAGTTTCGCCGCCGTTTGCCGAAATCGTCGCGGCAAATCCGGCTTTGATCGAAAAACTGCCAGACAGCAAAAAAGATTTTTGCGAGAAAGATTATGCAGAAATTTTGCTTTCGAACGTGAAAAAGGAAAGCGATTTCGCGCATCGTTTGGCGGTTTTACGGCAAACCTGGGCGGAATTTTTGCTTGAAATCGTGGTTTTCGACGTGTTTGAAAAAATCAGCCGGAAGACGGCAAAAAAAATGCAGACAAAACTTGCCGAAGCAAGCCTGGAAACCGCGATTTTTATCACTAAAACCGAGCTCGAAGCGCGTTTTTCGGTTGCGATAAATGATTTCGGTTTTGCCGTTCTGGGTTTGGGAAAACTCGGCGGGCGTGGGATGGATTACGGCTCGGATCTGGATCTGGTTTTGATTTTTGATGATGAAAAGCCTTTGATCAAGGAAAATTTAACGCAAGCCGAATTTTATGCGCGGGCGGTCGAAATTTTTGTCACGACGATTTCGGCAATGACGCGTGAAGGAAGTCTTTACCGCGTTGATCTGCGGCTGCGTCCCGACGGCAAAAACGGCGCGACATCGATCGGTAAAACGGCTTTTCTCGATTATCTGAAAAATCGTGCGGCGGTTTGGGAATGGCTCGCATATGTTAAATTTCGCGTCGCCGCCGGCGATTTCGGTTTGGGCGAATATGTCGAATCCGAGGCGCGGAAAATCATTCACGAAAGGGCGCAAAATGCCGATAAAAACGAACTTAAAAACGAAACGTGGCGCGTTCGCAATAGATTGGAAGAACAAAAATCCGCTTCCAAACGCGGTCGGGAAATTGACATAAAATTCGGCGCGGGCGGAATGCTCGATGTTTATTTTGCGATGCGTTTTTTGCAGCTTCGCGATAATTTTCCCGACGACGCGGAAAATCGCTCGACCGAATTTATGCTCGCAAAGCTTTTTGAAAACAAGTCATTGAGCGATGAAGATTTTGAAAACTTTTCAAAAGGCTACCTGTTTTTGAGCGAGCTCGACCACAATCTGCGGCTGACGGTCGGGCGTTCGACGCGTCTGCCGTTTGCCAATCAAAATGCTCTGCAAATCATCTGCGAACGAATGAAGATCGGATCGATCAGCGAATTTTTGGAAAAACTCACCTTTCACCGCCTCAACATCCGCGCTTCGTTTGAAAATATTCTCAAAGATTGATTGTGAGAGTTAAAGAACTCTAACAATCTGCCATTTCGACCTTCTAAAATTAATTATCCTTATAAATATTCCACAGGTTTTTGAGGCGATTAATTATGAATTTAAAGAATTTTCTAACGGCAATCCTGCTGTGCGCGCTGGTTTCCAATGCTTTATTACCGGTGTTTGCACAGACAGACCGGGATGTTTTCGACAAAGTGGAACTGCTCGTGCCGGGCGGCGACAACATCAACGAGAAAAGCGTACGGTTACGATTTCTAGAAAACGAATTGCAAATCGAAGCCGTCTCAGGCGGAAAAATCTATAAAACTTTCAAATACTCGGAAATCAAGGATGCCGAATATTCTTACAGCAAAAATCCGCGTTGGAAAACGGGTCTCGGACTCGGCGCGGCTTCAATTCTTTTTCCGCCGCTTCTTTTTATCGCGATCCCGCTCGGGTTTTCAAAACATCGCCGCCATTGGCTGACGATCAAGACCGACGGCGATTACGCGGTTTTAAAGCTCAGCAAAAAGAACCGAAAACTTATCTTGCCCGCCTTTGAATCGAAAACCGGCATTACGGTCAGCGGCGCGGGCGAGAACAAATAAATTTATGAAGAAACATTTAACAAAATTTTTACTATTAATTTTCCTAGCGGTTTCGATTGGCGCGCAAACCGAAATTTTAACGAACGCGACAGTGCTCGAAATGTCGAAGATCGGGCTTGATAAACAAATAATTCTCAAAAAAATAAACGAAACGCAGAATAATTTCGACACATCGGCAAACGCTTTGATCGAACTCAAAAAAGCGGGTGTCGCGGATGACGTGATCGCTTTGATACTCGAAAAAAGCGAGACAAAAATTGAACCTTCAAACAAATTAGAAGGCTTTTCCGAAACCCTGCCGAACAACGAAGCAAAGCAATTTTTGCCGACGGTCGTCAACGCAAAAGATGCTTTGCTTAACGCCAAAACAGTCGCCATCGAAAAATCCTCACTCAATCCTTCACGCCAAGAGCTCGAAAAAGCTCTGTTCAAACGTAAAGAATGGCAGAAATATAATCTGACGCTGACACGCTACAAAAAAGACGCGGATATTTATATCGAGATCGGTTTCGTTCCGTTGAGCTGGATCACGCACCGCTACGTTTTCCGCATTTACGACCGCCGCAGCGGAACGATCATTACCGCCGGAGAAACGACTTCGTGGGGAAGCCTGGCGGAGCATCTGGCGCGTGAAATTACTCAAAAAATGGACACGGTTTCAGGAAAATAATTTTATGAAAAAAATAATCCTTTTAATTTTGATGCTTTCACAAATTGCTTTTGCCCAGACCTCGGCGAACCGGTATGAAGCCGAATTGCTCAAAAATCCGAACAAAGGCGGCAAGGATACGCGGGAAGTTAATGCGGTTTTAGTTTTTGAAAAAGACGCTTTGAAAATAATTTCGCGCCGTAAAAAAGAAACTTTCAAAGAGTTTAAGTATTCGGAAATCAAGTATGTCGAACATTCATATTCCAAAGAGCCGTTTTTTTCCAATTCGACGCGGACGATGATGTTGTCGATGCTGACGGGTTTGCCGTTCTTTTTGGGCGAAAACGAAAAACATTGGCTGACGGTCGTCACGGAAAACGATTTTGCCGTTCTGAAAATCGAGAACGACAACTTCCGTCTGCTTAAAAATGAATTTCTGATCAGAAAATTCGATCTTGTCAACATCAATGAAAACAGGTAGGAGAAATTTTTATGAAAATCACTTCGGTTTTATTATGTTTTTGCATTCTGACCGTTTCCGTCCAATTTGCTTTTGCCGAAACGAATTTCAAGGTCAAAACCGTCACCGTCAACGGTAAAAAATCGAAAGAATCTGCGGCAACGATCAAATTTTCCGAAAACTCGTTTTCTGCCGTCAAACGAAAAAGGAATCTGATCTTCAAAGAATTTAACTATGCGGACATCGTGTCGGCTGAATATTCCTATTCCAAAACGCCGGTCGTTTCGCGTTTCGGCGTTTTCGCCGCATCGCTCTTTATCGGAGTTTTTGCCTACTCGCTGATGTTTTTGAAAAAGAAACAGCATTGGCTGGCGGTCAGAACCAATGACGATTATCTGGTGCTCCGTTTGGACGGGAAGAATTATCAAGAGATTCTGAGCGAATTTGACTCGCGCAAGATTGAAGTTAAAAACCTCGGCGAAGAAGGAACGAGCGCGCAGAATGCCGATTAAATCGAACGGATTTCGTTTCGGATTAAGATAAAAACGCGGAGATTTTGTAAAATTTACGCGTTTTTGTTTGAACATTATTTTAGATTTCGTATAATCTTTTTTGCTAACCAAAAGATTTGTTTTTTGAATCTCGGTCCTTAAGAGCTTACATTCACGACATTTCTTAAATAATCACTACAAAAAGAGGTAAAAATGAAAGTTTATAGAAGTTTAATAATCACGGTTTTTGTGTGTCTGCTGACGGCTGTCTCGGTTTTTGCGCAGAGTGCGACAACAGAAAAGAAAACCTATCAAAATATTGTTGTTGAAAAATTCACGATTCGCGAAGGTGTCGAATTTCCCGCCGACAAAATCGACAGTCTGACCAAAAGCGTGCAAAACACTCTGACCAAATCGAACCGTTTTCAGCACGTCGATCTGGCGGGCGAGGCACCGACGACGGAATCGGCGGATGTTCCGACGCTGAAAATTACGGGCGAAGTCATCAAATACGTTAAGGGAAACCGCGCCGCGCGTTATGTGGTCGGACTCGGTGTCGGTGCGACGAAGATCATCACGGACGTTAAATTTATTGATGTCAAAACGGGCGAAGTCGTTCATCAGCAGACGGTTGACGGCGATGTCACGTGGGGATTTTTCGGCGGCAGTTCGGACGATGCGAAAAGCGGCGTGGCTGACGAAATTATCCGCGTGATGAAAAAGAATAAATTCGCGGGCGATAAGATCAAAAAAGCCAAATAATTTAATCTTTCAAAAAAACACGAAGGGCGCAATTGTTGAAAAAACTTTGCGCTCTTCGTGTTTTTTAGCAAACTTCATTAAAGTTTGGAATTTGCTCAAACCAGCAGCGCGGGCAGAACAGATTTTTCCGGCGCTGTTCGAGCGAAAAATTCGCAGACATCGGCAGACGTTCGACGATCATTTTTTGTTCGTCGTTTAATTCTTCCCAGCTTTTCAGCGAAGGGAACTGACATTTCGGACAAATTTTTTCCTGCATAAAACCTTTCGTTGCCTTTTTGCGTTTAAGACCTTAACATTAAATATCTTAGAAGTTTTCAGCTAATTTCAATAACGGTCTAAATTTATAAATTAAAGATGAAAATAAAAAGCATTTGGCTTGCTGTCTTTTTTTGTGTCGGTTTGGCTTCGTTTTCCTTCGCGCAATCTGAGGAAAAATTCGATTTTTACACGCGCGGCGAATACCGCACGGAAGTTCCGCGCCCGCAAGCCGTTTTGCGCTACGATGTCGGCGATCATCACACGACTTACGCGCAGATGGAGCAGTATATCAACGCCGTGCAAAAGTCTGCGCCCGACCGCGTGAAGATTTTTGATATCGGTTTGACGAACGAATATCGAATGCAGCACATCGTCGCGATCTCAAGCCCGCAGAATATGGCGCGGCTTGACGATATTAAAGCGGCGAACAACCGTTTAACCGACCCGCGCACGACGAATGCTTCGGAGGCAAATCAGATAGTTCAAAATAATCCGGCGATCGCGTGGATGGCGTACACGATCCACGGCAACGAATCGGCTTCGTTCGAAGCGATGATGCAGGTTATCTATCAACTCGCGGCATCGAACGAACCCGCGACGCAAGAGATTTTGAACAACGAAGTGACGCTCATCATCACGGGCGAAAATCCCGACGGACACGAACGTTTTGTCACCTGGTATAACTCTGTGGCGACGGGCAACGCCGACCGCAACTCGCTCGAACACCGCGAACCGTGGTCGATCTACGGGCGTTTGAACCATTACCGTTTTGACCTGAACCGCGACAATATCGCCGCGACGCAGAAGGAAACGGTCAATATGCAAAAAGCGCTTTTTGACTGGAATCCGCAGGTCGTTGTTGATCATCACGGACAGCCTTCGCAGTTTTTCTTTCCGCCCGTCGCGCTGCCGATCAATCCGAATCTGCCGCAGCCCGTGACCAACAAATGGATGGATGTTTTCGGTCGCGCCAATGCCGCCGCATTTGACCGAAACCGTTGGGATTATTACAACCGCGACATTTTCGACCTGTATTATCCGGGCTACTGGGATTCGATGCCCTCGATGAACGGTGCGATCGGGATGACTTATGAAACCGACGGCGGCGGATTTAAAGGCTTAAAGTGGACACGCGACGACGGTTCGATCGTCACGCTTCGTTCGGCGATCGCCAAACATTTCATCGCTTCGATGACCACGCTCGAAACTCTTGCGAAGAACAAAGCCCAGCGTTTGCAGGACTTTTACGATTTTCGCAAAAATGCGCTGGCGCAGAACGACAAGATGAAGCGCATCGTCATTCTGCCCGGCAAAGACCGCGTCAAAGCCGCCGAAATGATCGAAGTTCTTCAGCGCGCGAAGATCGAGGTCGGCGTTGCAAACGCGACTTTTTCATCTAATACGGCGCACAGCTACGACCGCAAGAATGCTCCCGTCGAGAACCGAAACTTTCCGTCGGGCGCGTATATCATCGATTTGAACCAGCCGCAAAAAACGCTGATCAAAGCGTGGCTCGAACAGGACACGCCGCAGGACGACGCATTTGTCCGCGACGAAACCGCCAAATTCCGCCGGAACGAAATGCGCGGAAAATCCGCCGTGCGTGAAGATTACCGCTTTTACGATATTACGGCTTGGACGATGCCGCTCGCGTTTGACATCGACGCTTTTTGGACGGAAGAATCTTCAATTATCAATGCCAGCCCGGTGACGCCGGAATACCTCGAAAACATCAAGCGCGGTTCGGTCACCGGTCGCGCGCAGATCGCCTACATCATCCCGTATGAAACCGACGGCGCGGGCGCGATGGCGATTCGTCTTTTGAAAGAAGGTTTCCGCGTCAACTGCGCAATTCGGCAGATGAACGCGGGCGGACGCAACTGGAATCGCGGAACGTTCGTCGTTAGAGTTACGAGAAACCCCGAAACGGTTCACGAAGCCGTTAATCGTCTGTCAAAAGAACTCGGCGTGAATGTTTACGCCGTTAACACGGGTTATGCCGAAGAGGGCGATACGCCCGTCGGCGGCGAAAATGTTTATTCGCTGACCCAGCCGCGCATCGCCGTCGTTGCTGATGAAGGCGTTGACCAGACGAGTTACGGCTCGATCTGGTGGACGCTCGACCGCTACGGTATTCAATTTACGCCGATGACGATTAACAACGTCAAAGGCGGTGCGCTCAAAAATTACAACATCCTGATCATGCCCGACGGCTCGGCGGGACGCTATTTCAGCGCGCTCGGCAAAAGCGGCATTGACGGTTTGAAGGAATGGGTTTCCGGCGGCGGAACTTTGATCACGGTGCGCGGCGCATCGGTTTTTGCCGCCTTAAAAGATGTCGGTCTGACTTCTTCAAAGCTCGTCGGCAGCGATGACGATGAAGAAAAAGGCAAAACAGCCGAGGACGAAGACACCGACAAACGCGCCGAAACGGAAACCAAACCTTCGCCGACACCTGCGGCGAAAAAGACCGATAACAAGCGCGATACAGACGAAAACGTTCAGCCGCAAAACTTAAAAAGCGACAAACAGGATTGGCAGCCGCCCATTCTGCCGCCGATCGCTTCGCCCTCGTCAAATGCGGGCAAAGTCCCCGAAGGCATCCCCGGCGCGATCATGCGGGCAAGAGTTGACCGCACGACCTATCTGACCTACGGTCTGGAACAGGACGAACTGCCTGTGCTATTGTCGTCGGGTTATTTCTTCCGTTATTCGAAGGAAGGGACGAACGCGCTGATTTTCGAAGCGAAACCGAAAAAGCCTTTGACAATTTCGGGCTTTGTCTGGGAAGGCAACACCGAACGGCTTTTGAAGGGAACCGCCGCGCTGATCGACGAGCCGAACGGTTCGGGACACGTTATATTATTCGCCGACGAGCCGTTTTTCAGAGGGATTTTCCGCTCCGTGACGCGCCCGTTTTTCAACGCGATGCTCTTTAACGGAACGTTCTAACGCGTAAAATGCAGTAGCACGTACGAAGAGAGTGCGTCTTTCCGCATCGAAGCTTTGTGCAAACAAGCGTTTGCGACGTGCAAAAAGTGATTTGCGATGTGCATATTAAAACTTGCGACGCACATATTGGCGTTTGCTTCGTACATGTTTGTACCTGCTTCGTGCATATTCGCGCCTGCTTCGCGCATATTGAAACATGCTTCGTGCAGATAAAGACATGCTTCGTGCATATTGATACCTGCTTCGCACATGTTGCCGCCTGCTTCGTGCAGGTAAGCACATGCTTCGTACATATTAGCGCCTGCTTCGTGTAGGTTGACGTTTGCTTCGTGTACTTTTGTTGTTTTCCGCGCCGTATTGTTTTTGCATCGCGGAATTTGGCATAATTTGTATTATTTATTTTCAAGGAGGGTTTTAAAGATATGTTCACAATCCGCGCTAAATACACCGACACGGTCGAGGTGGAAACGAGCCTCGATATGGTGCGCGCATTCTTCGCCGATATTAGAAATTTTGTCGAGCTGATGCCCGAGGTCGAAAGCATTCACACCGACGCTAAAGGCATCACGCATTGGAGCATCCGCGCCGAAATTCCGTTTGCGGGCGTGATGATGCAGAAATTTGCCGTTCAGCTTGCCGAAAACTCGGAAGAGCGCATCGAATGGCTGCCGGTCGTCGGCGAAACAAAAAATCTTTTGCGCTACGCCGCCGATTTTTTTGAAAAGAGCGCGAACACGACGCTCGTAAATTTTACGCAGATGGTCGAACTGCGCCGCAATTCCGCCCGGGAATTGCACATTTTAGCCGGAGTTGCGGGCGAATCGATCATCAGCAGCGAAATGACCAAACGCATCGCCCAGATGCTCAGAACTTTTGTCCTAAGAGCCAAAGAAAAACTGGAGAGATAATATGAAAAAGCTATTTTATTTGATGATTTTTACATTTATTTTCGGCTTGAGCGCGTCTGCTCAATTAACTCTGCCGCGCGCGTCGCAGCGTCAGGAGGTCACGCAAACCGTCGGCGATACGAAGATTTCCATCGTTTATCACCGTCCAAACGCAAACGGGCGCACGCTTTGGGGCTGTACGGCGAAAAACGTCGTGCCGAAAACCAACTACGAAGAGCCGTGTCTCGTGCCGAACGGGCAGGTCTGGCGCACGGGCGCCAACGAAAACACGACGTTTGAAGTGACGAACGAC
>DATLOR010000500.1:0-11370 GCA_035536135.1 Pyrinomonadaceae bacterium
AAATAATAATTTTATTGACGCGCTTAAAAAAAATTTGGACGACCTATACAGATTTCGCTTTGACATTCCGCCCGACGTTAAACCCGAAGGCGTTGAAATCTATTTCGAAAAACTCATCAGCCAACCGATGCCCGACCCGTCAACCAAAGTTGAATCAGTTTTGCAATAAAAAATTTGTTCAAAAAAATACGAACTACAAATAAATCTTTGATGAAATTCGTAGTTCGTATTTTTTTGAGCGCGTCATTGAATTAATAAGCTTTGGCAAACACAACTCTTTTCGCCGATTCTTTGCCCGAATAGACGCAGGTTCCGGCTTGTTCCGTCGAATTGAAAGGTATACACCGAATCGTCGCTTTCGTTTCGTTTTTGATCGCTTCTTCGGTTTCGGCGGTGCCGTCCCAATGAGCAAGCACGAAGCCGCCTTTTTCGATCTGCGCTTTGAAATCGTTCCAGGTATCGACGACAAACGTATTTTCCTCGCGAAATTTCAGGGCTTTTTCGTAAATTGCCGCCTGAATTTCGTCGAGCAGTTCGGCGATGTAATCGGCAACGCCTTCGATCGGACGCGATTCTTTTGTTAAGGTGTCGCGCCGCGCTACTTCGATCGTGCCGTTGTCCAGATCGCGCATTCCCAAACCGAGTCGCACGGGCACGCCTTTGAGTTCGTATTCCGCGAACTTCCAGCCCGAACGCTGTTTGTCGTCGTCATCGTATTTCACTGAAATGCCTTTTGCTTTGAGCTCGGCAATCAGCGGCTCGACCTTGGCTGAAATCGCCGCCAGATCTTCGGGCGTTTTGTGAATCGGGACGATGACCACCTGAATCGGGGCTAATTTGGGCGGCAAAACCAATCCGTTATCATCGGAATGCGCCATGATCAGCGCGCCCATCAAACGCGTCGAAACGCCCCACGAAGTTGCCCACGCATATTCGAGCTGACCTTCTTTGTTCGTAAATTTAACGTCGAACGATTTCGCGAAATTCTGTCCCAAAAAGTGCGAAGTGCCCGATTGCAGAGCTTTGCCGTCCTGCATCAGGGCTTCGATGCAGTAGGTATCGACCGCGCCCGCAAATCTTTCCGAAGGTGTTTTGACGCCTTGAATCACGGGCATCGCCATCCATTCTTCGGCAAAAGTCGCGTAAACGCCGAGCATCTTTTCGGTTTCTTCGACGGCTTCCGCTTCGGTCGCGTGCGCCGTGTGACCTTCCTGCCAGAGAAATTCGGCAGTCCGCAAAAAGATGCGCGTCCGCATTTCCCAGCGCACGACGTTGCACCATTGATTGATCAGCAAAGGCAGATCGCGCCACGACTGAATCCACCCTTTATAGGTGTTCCAGATGACGGCTTCCGATGTCGGGCGAATGATCAGCTCTTCTTCGAGCTTGGCGTTCGGGTCAACGACCAGTCCTTTGCCGTCGGGATTGGCTTTCAGGCGATAATGCGTGACAACGGCGCACTCTTTGGCAAAACCTTCGGCGTGTTCCTCTTCTTTTTCGAGAAAAGATTTCGGCACGAAAAGCGGGAAATAAGCGTTCTGATGACCGGTCGCCTTGAACATATCATCAAGCGCCCGCTGCATTTTTTCCCAGATCGCAAAGCCGTAGGGTTTGATCACCATACAACCGCGCACGGCGGAATTTTCCGCCAGATCGGCGCGTTTAACGATCTCGTTATACCATTCCGAATAATTTTCGCTTCGTTTTGTAATACCTTTGCTCATAATCTTGATTCCTAAAAGATTCAGTTTGTTTCTTTTAGGAAACAAAAATAATACGGTAAAAAGTTGTAAGAAACAATTCCGCAAAAACCAAAATTATTTGACTAAACTCTGTGTTATTTGTGGCAATGTGGTAAATTATTGTCTTTATGAGCGAATTCAAATTGGATTTCCAGGACACCCAAACCGCGTTTGCCGATAAAACAACATCGGAACTCAAAGAAAAACACCGGCTTTTCAAGATGATGGGTTCGCCGTCGCTCGTCAATTTCGGGACAAAAATGACCAATTTTGCCTTATCGATCGGTCTGCCGGTGTCGGGATTGATAAAATATACGGTTTTTGAGCAGTTCTGCGGCGGCGAAACGATCGAAGAATGCCAGAAGACGATCGAAAAGCTCGGGCGTTCGCATATCGGAACGATTCTCGATTATTCGGTCGAAGGCAAATCCGAAGAAGAAGATTTCGAACATACCAAAGACGAGATCATTCTGACGATCAAACGCGCCAATGAAGACCCGAATATTCCGTTTGCGGTTTTCAAGGTCTCGGGCATCGCGCCTTACGGAACTCTCGAAAAGGTCAGCGCCGGAGTCGAGCTTCCCGAAAAAAGCAAACTCAAGTGGGAGCGGATTCAAACCCGCGTCAACGAAATCTGCGAATACGCGCACTCGCTCGATCAGCCGGTCTTTATTGATGCCGAGGAAACCTGGATCCAAAACGCGATCGATCTGATGGCTGAACGAATGATGGAGAAATACAACACCGAAAAAGCGATCGTCTTTACCACGATTCAGCTTTACCGCGCCGACGGTCTGGTGTTTTTGAAATCGTCGCACGAGAAGGCAAAAGAAAAAGGCTATGTTTACGCGGTCAAACTCGTGCGCGGCGCGTATATGGAAAAAGAACGCGCCCGTGCCGAAGAAATGGGTTATCCGTCGCCGATCCAGCCCGACAAATCCGCGACCGACCGCGATTACGATGAGGCGGTTGATTATTGTCTCGATAATCTCGACTCAATTGCCTTCGTCGCCGGCACGCACAATGAAAAAAGCGTTCAGCTGCTCGCGCAAAAGATGGAGAAAAAGAAAATTCCGCACGATCATCCGCACGTTTTCTTTTCACAGCTTTACGGGATGAGCGACAATTTGTCCTACGTCCTCGCCAAAAACGGCTACAACGTCTCAAAATACGTCCCTTACGGTCCGGTCAAAGACGCCGTGCCGTACCTTACGCGCCGCGCACAGGAAAACACGTCCGTGCAGGGAATGATGAGCCGCGAACTGGAAATGATCGACAAGGAATTGAACCGCAGAAAAGAAGCGTAACCTCATAATTGGGGATTTTAGATTTCGGATTTTGGATTTGAATATGCTTCAAATCGTGTCGCATCTTTTATAAATTAAGAACATCTCCGGATTTTTCGTCGTATAAAAAAATGATTTGGGAATCATTATAAATCCAAAATCTAAAATCTAAAATCGAAATATGTTTTGCCCGAAATGCGGAAAACCCGACCAATCGCCCGAAACCTACTGCCGTCAATGCGGTGAGTATCTGCACGATTACGAAAAGGCGGTCAAAAAAGTAACCACGCCCGAAGAGCATCTGAAAGCCAACTCGGTGCTCAGCGCGATGACGGTCGTTGCGAGTCTGATACTCTCGACTCTACTTTTTTTAATATTTAAGAATCAGACGGATACGCATCCGATCATCTACGTTACGGCAGGTTTTCTGATCGCGATTGCCGCCTGGCAAATCCAGACGTTCTGGCGAACATTGCTTATCAAAAAGCATTTCAAGAAAAGAAAAAATAACGAAAAATCAACCTGGGGCGATGAATTGGAAAAGCAGATCGAATCCCGCTATCTGGAATCAAAACCGACCAACGAACTTTTGCCCGAAGCCGATTTCAAAGATTACGTTCCCGCAAGTGTCGTCGAAAAAACAACCAGAAAACTGAGAAGTAAAAAGTAAAAAGTGAGAAGTATAAAAGCATTTACTTTTCACTTCTCACTTCTTACTTAGCGAAGTCCAAGCATCAAACGAATCGAACGGTCGGAAACTTCCGCCGCCGCGCGCTGTTTCCAATCTTCCAAAGGTTTTAATTCCGCATCAGTCAAAGGAATATTTGTCATCCGCGCCGTTTGCGTCGCTTCAAACGCGCGGTTCGTCAGCGCAACGTGCGGAACACTGATCGTCAGCATCTGCGGGCTAGCGAGTGCCATATCCGCCGTTTCAATATCGAGAAACAGTTCGTTATAAGCTGCCAAATGCCAGACCTTTTCACCATCTTGTTCCTCTATCGCCAAAATCCGTAAAAGACCGTAACCGCTCTCGATCTGAAAAATTAAATAATCACCCGCCTGAAAGTTCTGAGACATATTGCTTAAAGATTACCACAGGAGAAAATGAGTTTCGCAATAGCAAGCTAAACAAAAGCAGTTGCAAATAATTTAAGAAAGGCGAGAGCAAAAAGTTCTCGCCTTTTTCGTTCTGTGATGCGGTATTGCAAATTTTATGAAAAAAACATTTTTGGTTTACGCTTTTATCGGGTTGTTTTTCGGCGTGTTCAGTGCGGCGGATGCGGCGGCGCAAAGAAAGTTGGTTTGGAACGGCGTGTGGAACGTGCCGTCGCGGTTCACGCCTTCGACTTTAAATATTAAACCGCTTTCGGCGGGGAAGTTCAAGTTTAAGCTCGAGGCGATGAACGGCGCGAATATGGGCGAAGTTTCGGGTGTCGCGGTCGTCAAAGGCAGCAAGGCTTACTTTGACGACCGCAAACAGGGCAAAAAAAACGATGAAACTTACGGCTGTAAGCTGACCTTTACGCACAAGGGAAAGTTGATCGACGTAGAAATGAGCAGCGAATGTCGTTCCTACGCTGGAAATGGCGTTTATTTTACAAATTCCTACTACAAGGGCAAACAAAAGGTTGAGGAGGATAATTTCGTCGTGCTCGAAGTTTTTCCGAACTTGTCGCTCGACCGCAAATTTAAGGCACTCGTCGGCAATAAGGATTACGAGCGGTTTCTCAACGCATTTCACCAGATCTATCCCGAAGATGATCTGGATGGACTCGGCACGAAAGTTTTTTCGGCTTGCGTACGCGGGATGTGTTCTTTTTGGGCTGGAATCATTATGTATGATGCGAACGGAAATTTCTGGGCGGTTGTTTTGGACGACAGCACGGAAGACAGGATTTTTGCGTATTATTATACAAACGTTGCCGCGTGGGCTGATAAATTGCCGAAAACGATCGATAAATTCGTCACGGAAAAGCGCGAGCAGAACACAAATTTCACGCTTGTTTTCAAAAATAAGAAGTGAAAAGTAGAAAACGGAAAGGGGAAAATGAAAAATGAAGAAATCATTTCTAAATTTTCCCCTTTCCGTTTTCTACTTTTCACTTTTTACCTTGTTCGTGGTTAAATTTTTTATACTTAAAATGCGAAATTTATGAATAACGAATTAGATTACGAAAAAATGCTCGGCGTGGCGATCGTTGAAGCCAGAAACGGTTTAGCCGAAGGCGGAATCCCGATCGGCGCGGCGTTGTTTGACCGGCAGGGAAACCTTTTAGGCAAAGGACATAACCGACGGATTCAGGAAGACGACCCGTCGGTGCACGGCGAAACCGATGCTTTCCGCAAAGCCGGCAGACAGCGGACTTACCGCGATAAAATAATGGTCACAACACTCGCGCCGTGCTGGTATTGTTCGGGACTTGTCCGGCAATTCAACATCGGTACAGTGGTTGTCGGCGAATCGGTCAATTTTCAGGGCGGGATCGATTGGCTCAGAGAAAACGGCGTCGAAGTGATCGATCTAAATTCCGCCGAATGCATCGAAATGCTCAAAACCTATACGGAAAAAAATCCCGAAATCTGGAACGAAGACATCGGCGAAGAGTAAGCAGTGAAAACCGAACAGATGAATTCCGTGGCAATTGCGATCGTGACGTGGAACAGCGCGAAAGAGATTGCCGAATGTCTCGCGCCGCTGCAAACTTTGCCCGAAAATTGGGAGGTTTGGGTTGCCGACAACGCCTCAACGGACGAAACGGTTGAACTCATCAGAAATCAGTTTCCGAAAGTTAAGCTGATCGCCAATCAAGAAAATCGCGGATTTGCCGAAGGCTGTAACCTGATCGCTCGGCAAACCGCGAGCGAATTCATTTTGTTTCTCAATCCCGATTCGATTGCCGGGAAAAAGGATCTGGAAAAATCTCTCGCTGAAATTTCAGAAAAGCCCGAAGTCGGAATTTTGGGTGTGAAATTGTCTGATGAAAACGGAGCTTTGCAAAAATCCTGTTATAAGTTTCCGACGGTTTTTAACTCTTTTGTCGAGAAACTCGGGCTTTACAGATTGCTTTCCGAATCGCAAAGAGGGGAATATCTGCTCGGAGATTTTTTCGATCATCAAGCATCGCGGGAAGTTGACTGGCTTTACGGCGCGTTTATGCTTGTCAGGCGCGCGGCGTTTGAAAAGGTCGGCGGAATTCCCGAAGACTATTTTTTGTTTGCCGAAGATCTGGATTTTTGTTTCCGAGTCAAACAGGCTGGTTGCAAAGTTTGGTTTTGCGCCGAAGCGGAAATCGTTCATAAAGGCAATCAAAGCGCGGGACAATTGCCGCCCGCATGGCGAATTGAACGCACGGTTTTGAGCAATTACGCCTTTTGTTTTATTCATTTCGGCTGGCTGAAAACGCGATCGATTCAATTGCTCGATCTGATCGGAAATTTTATGGAAACGGCGATTGCCAAAGTGCGCAAACCGGATTCGGCTTTTATAAAGGAATCAAAAATTTACCGCACATTTATCAAAAAGGCATTGAAAATGAGTAAATCTGAAATTTTCGGACTTCTTCACCGCCGTCCGTAATTTCATAATAGACTTTGTTTTAGCGTCTTTGCGTCCTTGCGGGAAATTATTTAATGAAGGAAAAAACATTTCCCGCAAAGACGGAAAGATGTTAAGAATTGAATTATTAAAAAACTCAAAAACAGAATAATTAGCCGCGCTTTTCTCTCAAAAAACGAAATCTTACAAATTTGACAGCGTCCCGGGTGATAATCAAAAATAATTTTGGTATTATCAAAAGTTTAGTTTATCTGAAAGAAGGAAATCTATTATGGCAGAATCAAAAGAAGCAGTAATAATCAGCGCGGCGCGGACGCCGACCGGCAAATTTCAGGGTTTGTTAAAACCGTTTTCGGCGACCGATCTGGGCGCAATCGCCGTTCGCGAAGCGGTCAAACGTGCGGGTATTGCGCCGGAAGATGTTGATGAAGTGATTATGGGCTGCGTCGTGCAGGCAGGCTTGGGACAAGCACCGGCGCGGCAGGCGGCTTTGAAAGCCGGACTTCCGCCCGAAGTTTCGGCTTTGACGATCAATATGGTTTGCGGTTCGGGTTTGCGGGCGGTCAGTCTGGCGGCGCAGGCGATTCGCCTCGGCGACGCGGATTTTGTCGTCGCGGGCGGAATGGAATCAATGTCGAATATTCCGTATGCGCTGCCGCAAGGAAGAGACGGTTTCCGGATGGGCAACGCACAGGTTGTTGATTTGATGATCAACGACGGTCTGTGGTGCCCGTTCGAGAATTGGCATATGGGCAACACCGGCGAGATCGTCGCCGAAAAACATCAGATCACCCGCGAAACGCAGGACGATTTTGCCTACAATTCACATCGCAAGGCGAACGAAGCGCATGAAAAAGGTTATTTCAAAGACGAAATCATTCCGATCGAGATCCCGCAGAAAAAGGGTGACCCGATCATTCTGGATTACGACGAACCCGTTCGTCCCGATACGACGGTCGAAGCGCTCGGAAAGCTCAAACCTGCGTTCAAAAAAGACGGCGGAACCGTGACGGCGGGAAATGCTCCGGGTGTCAATGACGGCGCTTCGGCAATCGTCGTAACATCGGCGGAAAAAGCGGCGGAGCTCGGCATCGAACCGCTCGCGCGCGTCGTTTCCTACGCAACGAGCGGCATCGAGCCGAAATACATTATGCTCGCGCCGGTCGAAGGCGTCCGCCGGGCTGTCAAAAAAGCCGGTTGGGAGCTTTCGGACGTTGAATTATTCGAGCTTAACGAAGCGTTTTCCGTGCAGGCTCTCGGCGTGATGAAGGAACTCGGTATCAATCCCGATTTCGTCAACGTCAACGGCGGCGCGGTCGCGATGGGACACGCGATCGGCAATTCGGGAAGCCGCGTGCTGACGACTCTGCTGTATGAAATGAAGCGTCGCGGCGCGAAAAAAGGCGTTGCAGGGCTTTGTCTCGGCGGCGGTAATTCGGTGGCGATGGCAGTCGAGAGAGTTTGATCGATAAAAGACGCTCTGCTGTTTATTGATTTTTGATATAATTAAAATGTTTTAATAGCAAACTATTTTAAGGAATTTATGTCACCAAACGAAAAAAATAAACTTGCAGGAATCTTTTTGATGGCTCACGGGGGCTTGCTCGGGTTGATGTATCTGGCTTTCTTCGGGTTATTTTTTACAATTATTTTTAATGATCCGAAAGCCCCAAAAGAATTCTTTGGGATGTTTTTCGTGTTTTTGGCAGTTTTCTGCTCGATTTTCGTTTTGCCTCAGATCATCGGGGGATGGAAAATGTATAAAAAAAGCCCGAATTCTAAAGTTTGGGGAACCATTGCTTCGGTTTTAGCTTGTATGAATGTTCCGCTTGGAACCGCAGCCGGTGTTTTTGCGTTGGTTTTCCTATTTAGCGATGAAGGAAATAATTTTTATAATGCGCTTTCTCAACCGAAATACCTTGGCGAAATGAATCAGATCGACGAGTTGAAAATCACGGATTTTCAAAATCAGGAAAAACCCGAAATGCACAGTTGGAAATAAAAGTTTACTAATTCAAATTTTACCGGCAAAAGTTTTATCAAATACTTTTGCCGTTTTTATTATTAAAGTTTGAGTTTGTCTTAGTTTTTTATTTTCGATAAATTTTAGGGGATTGAGTTTAACATTACTATTTTGAGGGATTTTATAAAAAATGAGTGAAATTATTGGAGTTATCGGCGCGGGAACGATGGGCAACGGGATTGCGCAAACCGCCGCCGCGAGTGGGTTTGATGTCATTATGTGCGACATCCAGCAGGATTATGTCGACAAGGGTTTTCAGAACATCAGCAAAAGCCTCGACCGTTTCGTCAAAAAAGAAACGATGACCGAGGATCAAAAATCGGAAATCCTCGGGCGAATCAAAACGACGACGAATATCGAGGATCTGGAAGACTGCACGCTGATCGTCGAAGCCGCGACGGAAAATTTTGAGATCAAGAAACAGCTTTTTCAGAAACTCGACGAAATCACGTCGGAAGAATGTATTCTGGCTTCAAACACCTCTTCGATCTCGATCACGAAAATCGCCGCCGTCACATCGCGTCCCGATAAGGTGATCGGGATGCATTTTATGAATCCTGTGCCGCTGATGAAGCTCGTCGAAGTCATTCGCGGCATTGCGACATCGGACGAAACTTACGCGAAAGTTAAGGAAATGAGTGAGACGATGGGCAAAACTCCGCTCGATTGTCAGGATTTCCCGGGCTTTGTCGCAAACCGCATTCTGCTCCCGATGATCAACGAAGCGATTTTTGCGCTTTACGAAGGCGTCGCGACGCGTGAGAGTATCGACGGCATTATGAAGCTCGGAATGAATCATCCGATGGGACCTTTGACCTTAGCGGATTTTATCGGTCTCGATGTTTGTCTGGCGATTCTCAGAGTGATGCACGAAGGGTTGGGCGACCCAAAATATCGCCCGTGTCCGCTGCTCGTTAAAATGGTTGACGCCGGTTGGCTCGGTCGCAAATCGGGCAAGGGTTTTTACGAGTATAATCAGTAAAACCGCTAAAATTTAGCCGCGGGTGAACGCGGATTTCGCTGTTAAGACCAACAATTAAAATTTGTGAAATCCGTGCTGATCCGCGGCTAAATTTATTTGAAATACATTACAAATCACGCTGAAATGGCGGCTGACACGTTAAATTGAGTAGCTGACATACTAAATTGAGTCACTGGCATCAAAAATTGACCAACTGACACGCTAAATTGAGTTACTGACACAATAGATTGACCGGCTGACACAATAGATTGACCGGCTGACACGCGGAAACAACGGCTGACACCAATATTCTTTGAATAAACACAAAGATTTGATACTCTGAATCGAAAAGTTTTGAGACATCCGTAATTTGTTGAAAAGAATCAAAAACTTTGCTCTGAGAGTTTGCGTAATAGCAACAACAAATCATCTGATTTTGAGAATAAATATGAAAAAATTAAACCTGTTTTTTTCAATGCTCGCATTGGCGTTTGCGCTTTGCCTGACCGCATTCGGGCAGGCGCGCATAACGCCGATGAACATTAAACAGCGCACTCTGCCGAACGGTTTGCGTGTGGTTTCTTTGCAGGAAAATTCGAGTCCGACCGTCGCAATTCACGTCTGGTACAACGTCGGTTCAAAAGATGACCCCGAGGGACGCTCGGGTTTCGCGCATATGTTTGAACATATGATGTTCAAATCCACCAAGAATATGAAAAGCGAAAATTTCGACCGTCTGACCGAAGATGTCGGCGGTTATAACAACGCTTCGACATATGACGATTTTACGAATTATTACGAGGTCGTTCCGTCAAACTATCTCGAAACCCTGCTCTGGGCGGAATCCGACCGGATGGTCAATCTCAATGTTGACGCGGCAAATTTCGCCTCGGAACGCGATGTCGTCAAGGAGGAATTTCGGTTCCGCATCCTTTCACAACCTTACGGCAGACTTTTCGGGCAGTATCTCGAAAAAGATTCGTTCACGACGCATCCTTACAAACGTCCGGGAATCGGCAATCTCGATGAACTGCAAGCTGCAACGCCCGATGATGCGCGCAGTTTTTACAAATTGTTTTATCGTCCCGACAACGCCGTGCTGATCGTGGTCGGCGATTTCGACCAGGCGCAATTCGATGCGTGGACGGACAAATATTTCGGTCGCATCAAGCAGAATAAAGCGGCGATTCCGCGCGTCACGGCGGTCGAACCCGAACGAACGGAAGAAAAACGCTTTAACGAAACTGCGCCGAACGTTCCTTTTCCGGCGGTCGCGATCACTTATCTCGCGCCGAATTCGAAGGACAAAGACGTTCCCGCGCTGAAAATTGCCGAAACGATCCTGTCGGGCGGCGAAAGCTCAAGGCTTTACCAGGAATTGGTCTACAAACAGCAGATCGCGCAGGAAGCGGCATTTAACGGCGACATTCGCGCCGACCGCGGCTTGCTTTACTTTTACGCGATCGCTTCGGAAGGCAAAACGGCGGAAGAGCTTGAAAAATCGCTGCTCGCGGAACTCCTGAAAATCCAAACTTCGCCTGTTACGGCAAAAGAACTCGCCAAAGCAAAAAATCAACTTATCACAAACACTTTGCAGCAGCGCGAACAAAACGACGGCAAAGCGATCGCGATCGAACGCGCCATTGCTTATCAGGGCGACGCCAATGCGGTCAATACCGATATTCAGCAGCTCCAAGCCGTGACGATCGCCGATGTTCAAAGAGTGATGAAAAAATACTTCACCGACAAAAATCGTGTTGTCATCTACTATCAGAACGGAGGCGAGGACAAATAATCATGAA
>DATLOR010000501.1:0-25063 GCA_035536135.1 Pyrinomonadaceae bacterium
GAAATTTCGCGCTTTTCCTTCAAAACTTCCTTGCGCCCGAATTCGAGTAATTTAAAGCTCGGAACTTTTTGAAAATCGGGCAGGGTCGCGTAAGCCTTTTTGACGATTTCGAGCATTTTCTCTTTGGTTTCGAGATAAACATTCAGACGCAAAACGTCCTGCGCGGCTTTGCGCTGCGCTTCGGCGTTGCGGACTTCGATATTTTTGGTCAGATCGGCGATTTTTTGTTTGATCACCGGCTCGGCTTGCGGATTGTTGGCAAGCAGTTTCAGCCGTTCGGTCGCCCGCCAGCCGTAATATTCGGCGCGTCCGTCGGGAATCGAGAGATAAACATCGATCGCTTCCTGAAATCTCTGGAGATTTTCGAGCGCGAAGCCTTTCAGAAAAGTAATTTCCGCCTTGTTCGTCCCGCCGGGAACGCGCGTTCCGCCCAAATCTGGGAAAGTCAGAAGTTTGTCCGCGTCCGCGAGCGCGTTTTGCCAATCGTTCTGCGCGAAACGAATCCGCAGCTGGGCAAAAAGCGCGACGGCTTCGGGCAGTTTCCCGCGAAAGACTTCCTGCGTTTTTGCTGTCCATTTGAGCGCGTCCGATTCTTCGCCCGTGTCGCGCAGAATGTCGACAATGTTCAAAAAGGCTCGTTCGAGATTGTCGGCATCCGGGTACTTTTCGATGAATTTTTGATAACGCGTGATCGCTTCTTTCGGTTTGCTGACCCGCGCATAAGCGGAAGCCGCCTGACTAAGCGCGTCTTTTGCCGCCGGATGGTCGGGAAATTGTTCCTGCACGCGTTCGAACCAGTTGATCGCCTCGACAAAATTGGCTTCCTGCGCGTAGCCGCGACCGATCTGGTAAAGCGCTTCGGCGACCAGACCGCTCTGCGGATAATTTTTGACGATCGCCTGGTAATGAAGCCGCGCATCGGTAAAATCGCGGTTGAACTGGTAGATCGAAGCGCGTTGGAGGTGATTCAGATCCGTCAGATTCGCGACGGCTGTGCCGTAATTTTCGCCCGTTTCGAGCCGGTCCAAACTGCGCGCGCCGGCGAGCGCAAAATCGTCGGGCTGCGCCGCGTTCGGCAGATTGTTGATTAATTTACTAAAAGTTTCACGCGCTTCCGCTAATTTTCCGCTTTGCAGATAGGCTTCGCCGAGAAAGACGAGATTTTCGCGAAAGCGCGGATTTTTCTCGATCGGCGTTTGATTATTCGTAGCTTTTTGACCGCTGATCGAAGTTTGCAGATTATTTAAAGACTGAATTGCCGCGTCATAGTTTTTGCTTTCAAAAAAACTTCGCATCTGCCGGATCCTGACCGCCTCGGTCAGCAAACTTTCCGGCGCAAACGTCTGAATTTCCTGTAAAAATGTGCGTTCAAGCAAAAGATTACCGCTCGAACGCGCGATCTGCGAAAGATGCCAGAGCGCGTATTCGCTCAAAACCGAACTGCGGCTGACGACCGATTGATAATTTGCCGCGGCGGTCGCAAAATCGCCTTTTCTTTCGCAAATTCGCGCTAAAAGATAATCGTAATTATTGAGTTCAAAAATCTTTTTATCCGCTTTTTTCAGCGCTTCGAGCTCGCTGACGGCGGTTTGATAATCGCGGCTTTCAATCGCCTGAAGAATTTTTTGGTGAGTTTCCAGCGGATTTTGGGCGAAAAGGCTGACGGAAAAAAGTGCGGTCAAGATCAAAAAACATGCGTTTGAAAATTTCATCAAACGCATTTTAACTTGATTCGCGCTCAGAAAAAAGAAATCGGACGCGGATTGGACGGATAGCGCGGATTGATACGGATTTTATGAAAATTTATCCGCGAAAATCTGCTGAATCCGCGCTCATCCGCGTCCGATTTATCAAAAAATTAAGGAATCGGCACGATGCTCGGCTTGACGTTCGACGCGCTGACGGGAATATCGCCCGCCGTGCCGTAATAGAAAACGGATATTCTGCCGGAAATTGTTTCTTCGACATACCAGACGCCGTCGCGGAAAACTCCGAGATCGGTCAAACCGTCGCCGTTGTAATCCGCCGGGACAGGCGTGTCGGTCGCCAGACCGAATTGAAATGTGTAAACTTCATTGGTCGCGCTATCTTGAATCAGCCACGTTCCGTTGCGGTAGACCGCAAAATCCGCCTTTTCGTCGCCCGTGTAATCGGCGGGAACGAGCAAATCGTAACCGGCTTGCCCGAAAACGGAAGTTTTCCAGGCTCCGTTCGAGCTTTGATAAACATACCAGCGGTTTTCGGTTGAGCGAAAAACGGCAAAATCGGCACGTCCGTCGCCGTCGTAATCCGCCGGAACGGGAATGTCGCCGAGCTTGCCCCAGCGAAAATATTCGGCGTATTCGGGGTTGAAGCCGCTCGAAGATTTCAAAACATACCAGACGCCGGTCGAAGGTCGCCAGACCGCAAAGTCGGCGTGTCCGTCGCCGTCATAATCCGCCGCGACCGGTTCGTCGGAAACATAACCGACAGGCACAAAAGTTACCGTTCCCCAATTTACAAATTGATATTGACTGTCGCGGCTTTTCAAAACATACCAGGTGCCTAAATCCGGTCGCCAAACCGCCAGATCGGTCAAACCGTCGCCGTCGTAATCAGCCGGAACCAGACGGTCACTCCAAAGTCCCCAGTGCGTTGTCGTTGAAGTTTGCGATTCCGACGAAAACGAATACCAATTTCCTTCCGACGGACGAAAAACGCCCAGATCGGCTTTCGAGTCGTAATCGAAACGCGCCTGCGCGTTGACATTCGCTATCGCGCAGAGCATGAAAAAGCTTAAGAACAAGCACGTTTTTGTGAATAACAGGGCAAATGTTTTCATAAATACTTTTGCAAAACAGTCCGATTAAAACTATCGAATTTAAAGAAATGTGTTAAACCGGCTTTCCTTAGCAGACAGCTAGTTCAATCGCCTTTTGCGTTAAAATTTTTGTTTCACTCATTTGAAACTGACAATCGGTGCGAAATTCCGTAAAATCGAAAATTTATGACAGCGAGAATTTTAAGCGGCAAGGAAATTGCCGAAGCGATCAAAAGCGAAGTATCGGAAGAAGTCAAAATTTTGGCGGAAAAACACGGGATTCGCCCGTGTCTGGCGGTCGTCCGCGTCGGCGAAGATGCGGCTTCGGCTGTATATGTCGGCAGCAAAGTTAAAACGAGCGAAGAACTCGGGATGATTTCCGAGCATCATCATCTATCGGAAGAAACTTCGCACGAAGAGCTTTTAAAGTTGGTCAAAGATTTAAACAATCGCGACGAAGTTGACGGAATTTTGGTGCAATTGCCGCTGCCGGCGCAGATCGACGAGCGCGAAATTCTCGAAACGATCGATCCCGAAAAAGACGTCGACGGATTTCACCCGATCAACGTCGGCAAACTTTCCCAAAACCAGAAATCGCTCGTGCCGTGCACGCCGGCAGGCATCATCGAAATTCTGAAACGCTCGGGAATAAACATCGCGGGCGAACACGCCGTCATCATCGGTCGCAGCAATATTGTCGGCAAACCGATGGCGCAGCTTCTTTTGCGTGAAAACGCAACCGTTACGATTTGCCATTCGCGCACGCGCAATCTGGCGGAGATCGCTTCGCAGGGCGATATTCTGGTCGCGGCGATCGGAAAAGCCGGATTTGTCCGCGCCGAACATATAAAAACGGGCGCAACCGTCATCGATGTCGGGATGAACAATGCTTCGGACGAAGGATTTGCGCGTGAATTGTTCGGCGAAGACGAGCTCGAAAAACGTCTGAACACGATCGCGAAACGCGGGTTTACGCTCGTCGGCGACGTTAACCCGAAGGAAGCCAAAGCGAAAGCCGCGAATTTTACACCGGTTCCGGGCGGCGTCGGACTTCTGACCGTTGCGATGCTCATGAAAAACACGGTCGAAGCCGCGAAAATGCGAAGATTAACAGGGAAAAAGTGAAAATGTGAAAATGTGAAAAAGTTTGTAGAAATCAACACAACAAAAACATTTTCACATTTTCACTTTTCTGCTTTTCCACTTTACAACTTATGAAATTTGAAGAATATCAGGCGGAAGCAAAGCAGACGGCTCTGTATCCGCGGCGTTTACAAAACTTGGAATATCCGACGCTCGGGCTCGCCGGGGAAGCGGGCGAAGTGGCGAACATCGTCAAAAAAATCCAGCGCGACCACGGCGGCGAAATCACGGACGAAACCCGCGCGAAATTAAAGGACGAACTCGGCGACGTGCTCTGGTACATTTCCGCCTGCGCCGACGAATTGGGTTTGACTTTGACGGAAATCGCCGAATTCAATGTCGAAAAACTGGCGAAACGCCATAACCGGAAGTAATTTAGCCGCGGATCAACGCAGATTTGACGCATTTTAATTATTGATTTAATCCGCGCTCATCCGCGTTGATCCGCGGCTAAAAAATCAATCAAATGCTGAAAGTCGGTCTGACAGGTTCAATCGCGGTCGGTAAATCTTACGTTTGTGAGGTTTTGCGAGAGCTCGGCGCGTTCGTTCTCGATGCCGACCAGACGGCGCGGGAAGTTGTGGCGCGCGGTTCGAAAGGTTTGCAATTGATTGCCGAAAAGTTCGGCGCGGATTTTTTATTGGAATCGGGCGAGCTCGACCGCGTTAAAATGGGCGCGCTGGTTTTTGCCGACGAAGCGCGGCGCGAGCTTCTGAATTCGATCGTGCATCCGCTCGTCTTTGAGGCGCAAAACGAATGGTTACTTGAAAAGGAAAGAGAAAACCCTCGCGGCATCGCTGTTATTGACGCGGCTTTGATGATAGAATCTGGAGGTTACAAAAGATTTACGAAGTTAATTGTTGTCTGGTGTGAACCTGCGATACAATTACAACGCTTGATGCTCCGCAACAATCTAAGTGAAGCGGAAGCTCTGAAACGTATCAGAGCGCAGATGCCGCAGGAAGAAAAAAAGCTCTACGCCGATTTTCTGATTGATACTTCGGGCGGTTTTGAAAACACGAGAAAGCAGACGATTGAAGTTTTCGAGCAATTAAAACTTTTAGTTGATTAGGACTTTTAACTACAGAGGCACAGAGAGATTTAATAAAGATGAAACCACGGATTTACACGGATTTACACAGATTGACCTTGAAAATTCTCTGTGTCTGCGTGTCTTCTCTGTGGTTAATTTTTCTCTCGGCGTGCAGTGAACTCGAAAAGCCGAAAACCGAACCTTTCTACGCGCAGACCGCGCCGCCGCAGAAAAAAGAATTCCGCTGGAGCAACGGCAAGATGCCGAAATCCTTTGATCCCGCGCTTGCTTCCGCACCGCCCGAAACCGATATCGTCCGCGCCGTTTTTGAAGGCTTGACCGACACGAATCCGAAAACTTTGGAAGCCACTGCGTCGGTCGCCGAAAAATGGACGGCTTCCGAGGATTTCAAAACCTGGACGTTTTATCTCAGGAAAGACGCGAAATGGTCAAACGGCGAAAACGTCAAAGCCCAGGACTTTGTCCGTTCGTGGAAGCGGCTCGCGGAAATGGGCGATAAAGTTTCGCACGCGCAGCTTCTGGAAAATATCGCCGGAACACGCGTTTTGAAACCCGTAGTTCCGACGACGATCATTCAGGGCACCGAAGTTGACTTATCGAAACCGTCGGTCGTTCCGAATTTACCGGTTCTGAAAAATCCTTCAAACACCAACACCGCTGCGCAAAAAAGCGAAGTTAAACCGCCCGCGACGAGTGAAAAACCGTTAATGAAGCCGGAATTTTCAAAGTCTGAAAAATCCGCAAAAGAAAAAACGAAAACGCCGCCCGAAGTTAAATTCGGCGCCGAAGCGGTCAATGATCTGACGCTGAAAGTTACATTGAACGAACCGGACAAGGATTTTCCCGCACTCGTCGCGCATCCGATGTTTCGCCCGATCTACGGCGACGGAAAGGATTTTGAGGATGGAAAACTAAACGCCGGAATCATCACGAACGGCGCGTTTCGCATTTCTTCGATCGGGCAGGAAGGGATCACGCTCGACCGCGCCGAACATTTCTGGGGCAAAGATTCGGTCGAGCTCGAAAGAGTCCGTTTCGTGCCGAAGGAAAATGCCGAAAAGGCGCTTGAAGCCTACCGGATGGGCGAAGTCGATGCGGTCACGAACGCCAGTTTCGAACCGCTTGCCCTGAAATTGCTCGCTCCTTACAACGATTTTAAGCGAAAAACGCACAGCGCGTTGAATTTTTACGAATTTAACCGCAGCAAAAAACCGTTTGACGACCGCCGCGTGCGCGAAGCTCTCGCGATTTCGATCGAACGCGAACGGCTGACCGAGATCGAGATGGACGGTTCGACGCGTCCGGCACTCAATTTTCTGCCTTTTGACGAAGAAACCACCAAAAAGCTCGTGCAGGACAAAGACCGCGCAAGAGAACTTCTGGCGGAAGCCGGATTTGAGAACGGCGAAGATTTTCCGGTGATCCGGCTGGTCGTTAACCGCAATGATGTTCAGCAGCGGATTGCGCGTGCGGTCGTGAAAATGTGGAAACAGACGCTCAATATCGACACGGTGATTATTGTCAAAGAAGCGTCGGAGATCGAAACTACGCGGGCGGGCGGCGAATTTGATATTTTGCGGCGCGGCGTGGTTTTGCCGACCGCCGACGAAACAGCCGGTTTGACCGCGATCTTTGCGCCGGAAAAACCGCCCGAGAGCGAAGCTCCGGCGGATAATCAGACAACCGACAAAACATCGGAAATTCCGCCGAAGAGCTTGAATTCCGAATCGAAAAATACTGACGAAACGCCCTCCGATCAGCAGCCGGAACCGAACACGCCCGCGGAAGTTGTTGAAAATGCGCCGGTTTTGACGGAAGCCGAAGCAATTTCGGAGATTTCCGCCATTCCGCTCTATTTTCCGACGTCCTATTCTCTGGTCAAGCCGTATATTCAAGGATTTGAAATAAACACCCTCGATGCTCCCTCGCTTAAAGACGTGAAAATCGATAATAATTGGCAACCGAAAAAGCCGAATGGCGAATCGTAAAAGTTGTAAACTTCGGTTTTTGGTCTTTGGTTTTGGTTTTGCTGCTTATTATTTTACCGACTCGTAAAGGCTAAAAACAAAGATCAAAAGCCAAAAGCGAAAACCAAACCTTGAGAGAATTTCTTGCGTATAAAACTTATAACGTGATAACTTTAGGCAGTTGCAGTTGTTTTGTCGCGGTTCTCACAGTGGGTTGGTTTAGAGCATTTCTTTTAATCGAAAGTGCACGTCAAAGGAGTATCGAATTATGACACGAATCCGTTTTATTCAATTTCGTTCGATTCTGGCAATCGCGGTTTTATCTTCCTTCCTGATTAGCTGTTCGACACAGGCAAGCAGTAAATATTTCGGGCAAACAAAAGTTCCGTCAGACAATATTTTGCGCTACACGACGGGCTCCGAACCGGAATCGCTCGACCCGCAGTTTGTGACCGGACAGCCCGAAGCGCGGATCATGATGGCGATCTACGACGGTTTGGTCGAATATCATCCGAAAACGATGGAGGCGATGCCGGCAATTGCCGAAAGCTGGGAGCTTAATCAGGACGGCACGGAGTATATTTTTCATCTCCGCAAAAACGCTAAGTTCTCAAACGGCGACCCGATCACCGCAAAGGATTTCGTTTATACTTTCCGGCGCGGACTTTCGCCCGAACTGGCTTCGCGCAATGCAAATCTCGCGTATTACATCAAATATTCGGAAGCTTACAATTCCGACCGCTCGTTTGTAAAGAACGCCGACGGAACATTTGTCCGCAAAGCCGATCTTGAAGAGAAAAAAGACGCGGCACCGCAAACAACAACGATTGCACCGCACGATACGGTCGGAACGGATACCGAATTTCATAAATACCTGGACGAACCCGAGCGTTTGAGCGTTCCGAGCGATGCCAAGGAACGCGCTAAATTAACGGACAAAGACGCGAAACTGAAAGCCGCGATCGAAGGCAAAGAGCTCGTTCCCGTGAAAGCCGAGGACATCGGCGTCGAAGCGATCGACGATTACACGTTCCGCATCAAGCTTTATCAGCCCGCACCGTTTTTTCTCGGTTTGCTCGCGCATCAATTTTTCCGCGCCGTTCATCAGGGAACGATTGAAAAATTCGGCAAAGACTGGGTCAAACCCGCGAATATCGTGACGAGCGGTCCGTTTAAGGTCGTCACGCACAAACCTTACGACGAGCTGACGGTCACGCGCGACCCGAACTACTGGGACGCGGCAAACGTGCATCTTGACGGCATCGAATTTTACCCGCTCGACGAGCAGACGACGATGCTCAATCTTTATAAAGCCGGACGCATTGACGCCACCTATAATCACACGATTCCCGCGCCGTGGAACGAAACCGTCAGACAATTTAAGGATGAATATTCTCTGCATCCGGAAGCGGCGGTCGAGTATTACAGTTTGAGCGTTAAAAAGCCGCCGATGGATAAGATCAATGTCCGCAAGGCGCTGGCGCTGGCGATCGACCGCGACGCACTTGCCAAATTCCGCAAGACGATCAAACCGCTCGTTGATTTTACGCCCGAAGGAATTTTCCCGAAATACGAAGAAGCGCGGCGCAAGGTTTACACCGAAGAACTGGCAAAGATCGGCAGTAATCTCGATGAATGGAAGGCGCGCAAATTCGATCCCGAAAAAGCACGCAAACTGATGACCGAAGCCGGTTTTCCCGTTCAGCAAAGCGGCAGTGGATATTCCTGCCCGTCGTTTCCGGTTGATGTTGTGAATTTAACTTACAACACGGCGGAATCGAATCAGAAGGTCGCCGAATTCGTCCAGGCACAGTGGAAACAGAATCTTGGGATCACGGTGCCGCTCAAAAATATGGAGTTCAAGACATTTCTGCCGTTCCGTTCGGCGGTCGAATATACGGGTGCGGTGCGCAACGGCTGGGTCGGCGATTATATGGACCCGTTCACGTTTTTGAATCTTTTCTATTCGCCGCAAAACGACGGCGCGACCGGTTGGTGGGATCCGAAATACGACAAATTGCTTGACGATGCCAATAAGGAAACCGATGAGATGAAGCGTTACGAAATCTTGGCGCGCGCCGAGTTTTATGTGATG
This sequence comes from Pyrinomonadaceae bacterium, assembly GCA_035536135.1. Classification (GTDB taxonomy): domain Bacteria; phylum Acidobacteriota; class Blastocatellia; order Pyrinomonadales; family Pyrinomonadaceae; genus JAFDVJ01. Next base: position 9,060 of record DATLOR010000501.1, read on the forward strand.
CAGCAGCAGATCGTCATTCCGCTCGGCACCTCCGGCACGAGCTGGGTGAAAAAGCCCTATATCAAAGGAATGTATCCGAATCCGGGAACTCTGCATCCGTGGAAATTCGTCTATATCGAACGCGACCAGAATAAATGGAACGTCGCGATGGACGACATTATGACGACGGAAGACCCGCAGGTCGAAGCGCAGATCAAGGCACTGACGGCAACGCAGGTCGAGGCGCAAAAAGCGAAAACGACGCCGCAGCCGGAAACGCAAGAGAAAACCAAAACAGCGAAGGCTGAATAACCGAAAGAGGAAAAATGCTAAGTTTCATCATTCGCCGATTATTGATCATTATCCCGATGGCACTGCTGGTCATTACCCTGACGTGGGGCTTGATTCGTCTGGCGCCCGGCACTTTTTATTCGACCGAAAAGAAATTGCCGCCCGCAATCGAGGCAAATATCAAGAAAAAATACGGCTTGGATCAGCCCATCTATAAACAATATCTGCTGATGCTCGGAAATATTACGTGCCGCACGAAATCGGCTGACGAAGAAGTCCGCAGCGGCGTGCAGTTTTCGATCGGCAGTCTTGATTTCAAATGTTTCGATTTCGGCGATTCGCTGAAATATCCCGACCGTTCGGTCAACCAGATCATCAGCGACCATCTGCCGTATTCGGCAACTATCGGACTGCTCGCGTATCTGTTGGCGTTGGTACTCGGTTTGGGAGCGGGAATCGTTGCTGCACTCAAACAGAATTCGGCGTTCGATTACGGCTCGATGACCTTTGCGATGCTCGGACTTTCGGTGCCGAATTTCGTGCTCGGTCCGATTCTCGTCTCGGTTTTTTCGCTGACCTTGTATTGGTTTCCGCCGGCGCGGTTCGGCGGAATTATGAGCCTGGTCTTGCCGGTCATCACACTTTCGGCGATCTATATGGCATATATTGCGCGGCTGACGCGCGCCGGAATGCTCGAAGTGATGCGTTCCGACTATATCCGCACGGCACGCGCGAAAGGTCTGGACGAAACGACCGTTTTGCTCAAACACGGGCTGCGCGGCGGAATCATTCCGGTGCTTTCGTTCACGGGTCCGGCACTCGCCGCGCTGCTCGCGGGAACGGTCGTCGTGGAAAAGGTTTTTGCAATTCCGGGGCTGGGCAATATGTTTATCCAGTCAATTCTGAATCGCGATGAGCCTCTGACCTTGGGGATCGTCGCTTTTCTTTCGATCATGATTATGGTTTTCAACCTGATCGTTGATATTTCCTACGGATTTTTAGACCCGCGCATTCGGTACGAGTAAATTTATGGCAAACACAGAAATAGTAAAAGGAACATCGCTTTGGAAAGATGCCTGGCAGCGTCTTTTGAAAAACAAATTAGCCGTTTTCGGTTTGATCGTTCTCGCCCTGATGGTTGTCGCGGTCATTGTCGGACCTTCGATCATTTACTGGATAAACGGATTTACGGCAGACGGCATCCCGCAGGACGGCGATTTGATCAAATCATTTCCGCCTTCCTTGCAGCATCCGATGGGCACGGACGAAGCCGGACGCGATTTGTTGGCGAGAGTTTTGCAGGGCGGACGCATCAGCTTGATGGTCGGCATCATCTCGACGCTCGTTTCGCTCGTGATCGGAGTTTCTTACGGCGCGATCGCGGGATACCTGGGCGGTCGGATCGATAATCTGATGATGCGGCTGGTCGATATTATTTATTCGATCCCGTATATTCTGCTCGTCGTCGTGCTGCTCTCGGTTTTCGGCGGACAGAACACGCCCGAATGGATTCAATCGCTTTCAGCGGCTTTCGGCGGCGCGGGAAATCAGGGTTTGAACCAGATTTTTCTGCTCTTCTTTGCGCTCGGGTTGATCTCCTGGCTGACGATGGCGCGCGTTGTGCGCGGGCAGATTCTCAGCTTGAAAAATCAGGAATTCGTTTTAGCGGCACGCGCGACCGGCGTTTCGACGCTCGGAATTATCTTTCGGCACCTCGTCCCGAACGCCCTCGGTCCGGTGATCGTCTACGCAACGCTGACGATTCCGTCGGTGATGCTTTCCGAAGCGTTTCTTTCCTTTTTAGGACTCGGCGTGCAGGCGCCTTACGCTTCGTGGGGAAGTCTCGCGGCGGACGGGGTCAAAAATATCGGGATTTTTCCGTGGCAGATGATTTTTCCGGGCGTTACGATGGCTTTGACGCTCTTTTCCTTAAACTTTGTCGGCGACGGTTTGCGCGATGCGCTCGATCCGCAGACACGCAAGTTTTAGCAATAAAATTGCCTTTGATTTTTGATAAAAATTGACAGGAGAATTGGATGAAGAAAAGCTATTTCGTCTTAGCTTTAGCGGTTTTAATCGGTTGTTTTTCGGCAGTTTCGGAAACGGACGCGCAAAGCAAAAAACAAACAGAGAAGGTCACGAACAAAGTAAAAGTTGCCAGAGAAGGCGTCGGTTTCGACGGTCTCGTCGTCGGCAGATCGACGATGGCGGATGTCGCCAAAAAGCTCGGTAAAGATTATAAATTGAAAACTCACAAAAAATACTCTTTCCAGATGATCTATCCAAACGGATTGTCGTTTTACATTTGCCAATCCGACAAGCGGAAACAGATTTTCGACATCGAACTCCGCGTGCCGTTCGAGGCAAAAACGAGCAAAGGCGTAACTTTGGGTAAAAGCACGCTTCAGGATATTCAAAAGATCTACGGCAAAACCTCTGACGGCGGTTTGCAGTATCGCGGCGTGAATTTTTTCTACGCCAATTACAAGGGCAAAAAGGTCGTCACGGTGATCGATATTGTCGAAAATTCGGGCATTCGGCAGTGCGAGGAAAAGCCACAAATAAAAAATAAATGAGCGAAACAAACGGCACAATTTTAACGGTCAACAATCTGAAAACGTATTTTCAGACCGAAGACGGCGTGGTCAAAGCGGTTGACGGCATCACGTTCGAGCTGAAAAAAGGCGAAACGCTCGGCATTGTCGGCGAATCGGGAAGCGGAAAATCGGTGACGAACCTTTCCGTGATGCGTCTGATTCCCGAACCGCCGGGAAAGATCGTCGACGGCGACATTATTTTCAACGGGATTGACGTGCGCAAGCTTTCGATCGACGAGGTGCGCAAAATTCGCGGTAAGCGGATGGCGATGATCTTTCAGGATCCGATGACCAGCTTAAATCCGTTCCTGAAAATCTCGACGCAGTTGATGGAAGTCACGCAGCTTCATCTCGGACATAACAAGCAGCAAGCTCGCGAACACGCGATCAAGATGCTCAGAACCGTGGGAATTCCCGACGCGGAAAACCGGATCGACAGTTACCCGCACGAGTTTTCGGGCGGGATGCGCCAGCGTGTGATGATCGCGATGGCTTTATCGTGCGACCCCGAATTATTGATCGCCGACGAGCCGACGACCGCGCTCGATGTGACGATCCAGGCGCAGATCCTCGAACTCATCAAGGAACTCAAGACGCGCACGGGAACGAGCGTAATTTTGATCACGCACGATCTGGGCGTCGTCGCGGGAATGACCGAAAAGATCATCGTGATGTATGCCGGAAAGGTTTTCGAGCAGGCTCCGACCAAAGAATTGTTTGCGACGCCGGCAAATCCGTACACAAAGGGCTTGTTAAAGTCTGTTCCCGATCCGGCGCACGAAGACGGCACGGAGCTTTATCAGATTCCGGGACTTCCGCCCGATGTTGCGCATCTGCCGCCGGGTTGCCCGTTTGCCGAACGCTGCGAAATGGCGCAGGACATTTGCCGACAGCAATATCCGCCGTTCGTCCAGATCAACGAAAATCACTGGTCGCTCTGCCATTTTGCCAAAGAAGTTTACGCCGAATCGGTCGCCAACAATGTCAAATAGGAGAAGAACAAGCCGGGGAATTATGAAAAGAATTATTTTCTTAACCGCGTTCGCATTAATTGCGGCAGGTTGCGCAGCACCGAACGAAGTCAAAAATTCGGCGGCGGTGAATGCCCCGCCCGCGAATACGCAAACGACCGAACCCGTCAAAGAAGAAACTTTCACGGCGGGCGCAAATCCGCGTGCCGATCTGATCAGCGCGACGCAGAAGCTTCAGAAACTGACATTTTGGTCGGCGCGCATTACGAGCGAAACGACGCCCGAAGCGAATGCGGAAATGCAGTTTGTCGCGCCTGACCGTTACCGCATCAAAAAGACGGACGGCGAAGTGGTCGTGATCGGGAACGATTCGTATTCCAACGAAAACGGCAAATGGGAAAAGCTCGACGACGACATCGGGGAATTTATCAGAGAACAGACCAGAACGGGAATCGAAGAAGGTGTTAAGAATCTGAAAGACGTGCAAATCGTCGGCAAAGAGAAAGTTGACGGCAAAGAGGCGACCGTCTATTCGCATAAATTCGGCGACATCACGACCAAAGTCTGGATCGGAACCGAAAGCGGATTACAGCTGAAAAACGAAGTCGAAGCCAATGTCGGCGGAAAGATGGAAAAACAAACGACCGTTTACGATTACGACAAAAAAGTCACCATCGAAGCACCGAAGATTAATTAAAGTCTCAAGTCTCAAGTCTCAAGCCTCAAGTCAAAATCGAAAACTTGGGACTTGAGACCGGGGACTTGGGACTTGGGACTATAAAGATATGACAGAAGACAACAATTTTCCGAACGAAACAAACGAGAACGGCGAGGAAGCGTTGACCGAGAACGTGACGGTCGAAACTTCGGACGCGGAACTTTCGGCGACCGATAAGGCGACCGAAGTTTACGATGCGGAGACCGCCAGACGCGTTCGGGAATTAGCCGCCGACAACCGTTTCGATGAAACGAGCGAGGTCTTGATCGCGATTCGCAACTTAAAGGTTTATTTCAAGGTCGGCGGCGGTTTGTTTAAGAAAACAAATTACGTCAAAGCCGTCGACGGCGTTTCGCTCGATATTCGGAAGGGGGAAACTTTGGGCTTGGTCGGCGAATCGGGCTGCGGAAAATCGACGCTCGGCAAAGCCATTTTGCGTTTGACGGAACCGACCGGCGGCGAGGTTTTGTATAAAGGAATAAACCTGACGCATCTCAAACCGGGTGCCATGCAGAATCAGCGCAAGAATTTGCAGATGATCTTCCAGGACCCTTATGCCAGCTTGAATCCGCGCATGAACGTCGGGCAGATCATCGGCGAACCGATCCGTACGTTTAATCTTTCAAACGGCAAATCGGTCGAAGCGCGCGTTCAGGATCTGATGGAAACCGTTGGAATGTCGCGCCGTTTTGTGAAACGTTACCCGCACGAATTTTCGGGCGGTCAGCGCCAGCGCATCGGCATCGCCCGCGCCCTCGCCGTCGATCCCGAATTCATCGTCGCCGACGAACCGATCTCCGCGCTCGACGTTTCGATTCAGGCGCAGATCATGAATTTGATGGAACGCCTCCAGGCGGAAAAGAATCTGACCTATCTGTTCATCTCGCACGATCTGCGCGCCGTTCGTCACCTGTCCGACCGCGTGGCGGTGATGTATCTCGGCAAAATCGTCGAACTCGCGGGCGGCAAAGAGATTTACCGCGACCCGCTGATGCCTTACACAAAGGCGTTAATCTCCGCCGTGCCCGTGCCCGACCCGGTGATCGAAGCCAAACGCGAACGAATCATCCTGACGGGCGATGTTCCGTCGCCGATCAACCCGCCGACCGGCTGTCATTTCCACACGCGCTGCCCGTACGCGATCGCCGAATGCAAACAGATCGTCCCGCAATTAGTCGAGATCAAACCCAGACATTTCGCCGCCTGCATCCGCATCAACGCCGAAAAACCGTACATCGACGAAAACGATTCCCAGGGCTTGGGCGCAATCGGAAATTGATAAAAGCAAAGTTATTTAATAAGGAAAGTTTTATATAGAATCTTAAGAGCCTCGTTCACGAGGCTTTTTTTTACGCAGAGCCACGTCCTCATCAGAAGCTTTTTGCTGTCAAGAAAAATTTTTATCAATTGGAGCGCGGGCATTCCTGCCCGCAAGGCGCGTTCGAGCGATGGCTGTGAACGGGCATCTTTTGTGATTTATTTTCAAACCGGTTTTTTGGCGAATCCTGATTCGTTTTCGCTTGCGCTTAACGAAGGGCGGGCAGGGATGCCCGCGCTCCAAATATTGCGCTTCGATTATTGCGCTTCGATTTAAAAGAAAAAAGGCTTGCTGTGGAAGGTGCAAGCCTTTTTTCCGCTTTAAGGAGCTAACTTTAAGGAGCTAAAATGAAAAGTAGTTTCTGTCTCAGTTCTTAGTAATTCGTTGCCGCTGTTGACGACGTGTTATTCGTCGAATCGCGCAGGGCTTTGACCTGATCGTGCGCCGCCTGAACCGCCGAATATTGATTTTGCACGACGCTCGCGACGTTTGCCGGAAGATTTGTCTCTAACGCGTCTTTGTAAGCCTTTTTCGCCACGTCTTCGCCGCGTTCGGCTTCGTTGAGGATCGCGCCGTCGTCTTGTCCGGTGACGACCGATTTAAGATTGATCCAGCCGCGATGAACCGCGCCCGCAAAGCTTCCCGAATTTTCGGGGTCGCCGCCGAGTTCGCGAACCAAGCCCTGAAGCTCGCCCGTAAATTGAGCGCGCTGTTGTCCGAGTTCGTAGAAAACCGACTTTAACTGGGAATCTTTAACTGCTTCCGCCGATTCCTGAAATCCTTCCTGTCCGTCTTTGCAAGTTTGAATTAACCCGTTGATCGTCGAAATCACATCGTCGTTTGACGGCGTATTCGAATGATCCGGTTGTGTTGTTCCATATTCGTTATTCATAAATATTTCTCCCTTCCTTGACCTAAAATTGTAACGTTCCCCTGACGTAATAGTTTTACTAAAACAATCCCTGTGCCAAAAGTTTTGCGCCTTTGTTTACGGCGTTTAGGTTTTCGGCGCGGATTGCCTGTGCTATGTATCGAAACACATTTCTGTATCAAATCATTGCGTTGCCGATCTTTGACGCCGATGAATGCCTTCGGCAAATTCTTCGATGATCTTCTCGTTGAATGCCGGAATATCGTCGGGTTTGCGGCTCGTGACCAATCCGTTATCGACGACGACTTCCTCGTCGATCCACGTCGCGCCCGCGTTTTCCAGATCCTTGCGCAGCGATGCCCACGACGTCAGGGTTTTGCCGCGCACCGCGTCGGCTTCGATCAGCGTCCACGGCGCATGACAGATCGCGCCGACCGGTTTGCCCGCGTCGAAAAACGCTTTGACAAAGCTCACGGCTTGTTCGTTCATCCGCAGTTTGTCGGGATTCATCACGCCGCCCGGCAGCTGTAAGGCGTCGAAATCATCGGCGTTTGCTTCCGCCACCGTGAGATCTACATCAATCGTCGCGCCCCAGTTCGTATGATTCCAGCCCTTGATCTCGCCCGCCTCGAGCGAAACGACCGAAACCGTCGCGCCGGCTTCTTCGAGCGCCTTTTTCGGCTCGAAAAGCTCGCTTTGTTCAAATCCGTCGGTTGCGAGGATCGCAACCCTTACTCCATCTAATTTATTACTCATAAAACCTCCGTGAATTAAAAAAAACAAAATGAATCTGTCTGAAAGTGATTCGTTTCATCGTTTGAATAGAATCGAAAACAATTTATATGCCATAATAAAAAATCGCCAAAATTAAAGCTCAATTTATTGAAATCTAATGTCGATTAAATCTATTTAGCAGTAAGCACAAATTTGCCGAACTCACGCGGAACTTCAGAAGCTCCGAAGTAAGAGTTTTTTGTAATTGAATGAAACGCAACGAACCGACAACGGAAGCTCCCGACAACCTGCTCGAAATTATTGCCGACGAAAGCGGTCTGGCAATTATCATCACGGGCGAAAGCGGTTCTGTTTCCAAATCGAACAACAACTCCATCTGCGAGCATCTTTATTCGTCCGAAGAATTTGCGCCGCGCTGCGCCGCGTTCTGCGGTCGCGCTTTTCAAATGGCGACCGAAGCCGGAGAATCCGTCGCGTATCGATGCCACGCCGGACTCGACTGTCTGGCGGTTCCGCTCCGGACGGAAAAACCGCTGGTCGCGATCGTCGGCAGAATTTTTACGAAGGGCGAAAATTTTGAAAAAGCCACCGAACGCGCTTTTGAAGGCGATTGGCAGGCGTTTCCGCAGGAAGAATTTTTTGAAAATGTGCTCATCAACAGTTCGTCGAAAGCTCTGGAAACGGCGGCGAAGCGTTTGGAGGTTTTGGGTGACGAAGTTTTGGAAAACAGGTCGGAACCCTCTGCGGTAGCGGACAGGTTTGACGAAAAAAGTAAATCAATCAACGAGCAGCGGGCAAAGAACGATGAATTAAACAAACTGATCGAGCAGTTTCATCAGAATCCGCCGCCGGTCGTGGTTGAATCCGTGACGAAGAAAATGAGCGACGAATCGGACGAGATCGCCGTCTGGCGTTCGCTGTTCGGTTCGCTCTTTAGTTTGAGCTACGGGGAAGCCTGCCGCTCGATCATCAAATTTTTGTCGAAGCGTTATTCGCTCGGCTCGATGGCGTGGCTCGAACGTAAGGAAAATAGATTTGAAAGTCTTTTCGCGACCGGCACGCTCGACGGTCAGCAGTTTAAGATCAACATTCCGGCAAACGATAAATTATTGTTCGAGGCGCTCGAAAGCGAACTCTCGTTAGAGCTCCGCGAACGCGCTCATCAAGGCGAAACCGGGAAACCGCAGACGATTTCGCTCTTTCCCATATCGGTCGGCGGCGAAGTCCAGAGCGCGTTGGTGGTTGCCGATGAAATAACGGAAGACGCTTTGAAACGGCGGATTTCGAGATTTTGCAAAACCGTCGCGTCGGAGCTTGAAATTCTCCGGCTTCGTGAAGAAGTCGAGCGGCGCACGCGCTTTTCAAACGCCGTCGAGAGATTCAACGCGAGCCTCAGAAACATCGACACCGAAGATTTTTGGGCGAATCTGATGCGTGTTTCCGCCGAACTGATGCAAGCCGAGCGCAGCTCACTGCTCGTTTTTGATGAAAAGAACAATTCTTTGACCGTCAAAGCCGCAGTCGGCGCAACCGCCGACCGGATCAGAAATAAAAGCGAAAAGATCGGCGAAAGAGTCGCGCGGCTTGTTTTGCAAAACGGCAAACCCGTCGTCGTCGTCGATACGCGTGCCGTCGGTTTGCAGCCGGCGCCGTCCGATTGGAAATACAAAACGAATTCCTTTATCAGCTATCCGTTCAATGTCGGCGACCGCCGCGTCGGTGTTTTGAACATCACCGATAAAGCCGACGGTCTGGCTTACGGCGAAGCGGATCTCGAACTTCTGAACGCGATCGCGCCGCAGGTTGCCGTTTTGATTGACCGCGCCGGTTTGAAAAGCAAGGCGGGCGAATTCGAACAGCTTTCCGTGACCGACGCTCTGACCGGATTGCTCAATCGAAGATATCTGGAAGAACGTCTCGCGGAAGAGATCAAACGCTCGAACCGCTACGGTTATCCGATGAGCTTTATGATGATCGACGTGGATAATTTCAAATCCTACAACGACACATTCGGACACGCGGAAGGCGATAAAGCCCTGAAAATTGTCGCCGATTGTTTTCGTGAAACTCTGCGGAGCGCAGACATCGCGGCGCGTTACGGCGGCGAGGAATTTTCGATCCTGCTTCCGCAAACAACCATCAATGAAGCCGAAACCATCGCCGAACGCCTTCGGGAACACATCGAAGCGGTCGAGTTTCCGAATCGTCAGATCACTGTCAGTATCGGAATTGCCGGATGCTGTCTGGAACTCAATTCAACGCACGAACTGATCGTCGCGGCTGACAACGCGCTTTACGAGGCGAAACGAAAAGGCAGAAATAACGTACAGGTTTACGAAAAAATAAAGGATGAGGGCGACACCGGAAAAAAGTAGCCAGGGCGATTTGCGCGAATCGTAAATCGTAAATCGTTAATAGAGGAAATTCTAAAAACGATTTACGATTTACGATTCACGATTTACGATTTACGAAAAATGAATAACGAGCGCGAAAAAATTTTATCAAATCTCGCCGCGGAAGATCTGATCGGCAGAAGCCTCGAACTCGATGCGCTTTTGCGCCATGCCCGGGGAGAAAGCAAAACAAATGCTCTTTTGATCTCGTCCGCGCCTTCTGTGGGCGTTTCCGAACTTTTGCGCCAAACCTACGACCGGCTATTTTATGAGCAAGGCGAATCGATTCCTTTCTATTTCGCGCTCAAAAAATCCGACCGGACGGCGCATCAGGCGGCGACGCGTTTTTTGCAGAGCTTTCTCCAGCAGGTTGTCGCTTTCCGCCGCCGGGAGAGCAAAATTCTCGATGCCGCGTGCGATGTCTGCGAGCTTTCCGAAATCGCCCTGCCGAGCGACGGTTATTGGATTGACCGGCTGATCGAAACCTGCCAGACCGAAAGCAAACTCAACAACGAGCTCGCCTTTGTCAAAAATTGTCTGAGCGCACCGCTTCGTGCTCTCGCAAACGGCGCACGCGTTTTCGTGATGATCGACGATCTGCACAAAGCCGAACATTTCGCGGGCGAGATCGATTTTATCGAAGAAATTAACGAGATTTTTTCGCGCTTCGAGATGCCGTTCGTCTTCGGCGGTCGGCGCCGGTTTTCGTTCGGCGCGAGCGGCGCGAATGATTTTGAATCGCTCGACATAAAACCGCTTTCGTTTGTCGATGCGGGCTTGCTCGCCGAAAATCTTGCCGTCAGATACGGCGTGCGCATTAACGAACAAACACGCGATCTGATCGCCGTCCAGTTTGACGGAAATCCTTTGTTCATCAAGTCTTTGATGCAGTCGGCAAGCGAAAAAAAATCTGCGCTCGACAGTTTTCAAAAGGTCGAACAGCTTTATGCGGACGAGATTTTCGGCGGTAAGATCGGCAAATATTACGACGCTGGTTTCGATGAGATCGCGCCGCGCACGGAAACGCAGAAACATCTCCTGAGTCTTTTGTTCGATGATCTGAGCGTCGAACACGAAAAAACGCATATCGAAACGTGGCAGTCGCGGATGAATTTGGCGGACGCGGAATTTTCGCGGGTGATGCGGCTTTTAAATACGAATGAGATCGTTCGCCTGACTTCGAATCTGGTCGAAACGATGCGCGAAAATCTGGTCTTAAGCGATTACGTGAAAGGACGTTTCCGGCTCGAAATCGTCCTGCAAAACCGCGCTTTGACCGTCGGCGAAACGCTTTCCGAATTTTTAAAACGCGCGCCGCGTTTGATGGCGGATTTTTACCGGAAAAATTCGGCGATCGGTTTGCGTGCGCTTTTGGGCGTTTTCGATTGTCAGGAAATTCCCGTTAGTTTGCTCGATTATTCGCGGTTCAAGGATGAACTGAAAGGTGCGCCGAACGCCGAAATTTTGAAAAAGCTCAAAAACGAACCGGAAAAAATCACTCTGCCGCAGATCATTTACACGGCGCACACGGTTTCGTTTTACGCGCAGTTTGCGCAGGTCGTCGAAAAGGAACGCTCGGCGGTCGCGCTCGGTTTTATCAAATCAAACTACACGGACGACGACGAAACGGTCTGGATCGCCGCCGAGATCGATTCAAAACTCGAAGCGAAAAAAGAGCTCGCGGAATTCTGGTGCGACCGCCTGGAAATGGTTGCGCTGATGTGTAATTTTTCGAATTATAAGATCTGGCTCGTCGCGCCCGAAGGCTTTGCGCCCGATGCGGTCGAAGTTTTGCAGAGCCGCAGCGCTTTCGGTTCGAGCAAAAAACAGGTCGAACTCCTGGTCGAATTTCTCGGCGCGAAAGATGCGCTCGGCGAAAAACTCAAAGCGAACGAATACGAGATGGTCGTGCCGATGGGCGAAGACACGGAACTGATCGCCGCGCAAACCGTCGAAGAAATCGCCAAACGTCACCATTTTGCGCCCCGCGCGATCAACCAGATCAAGACCGCGCTGGTCGAAGCGTGCATCAATGCGACCGAACATTCACACAGTCCCGACCGCAAGATCTACCAGAAGTTTACGGTCGAAAACGATCGTATTATTATCACGATCTCAAATCGCGGGCTTCGTCTGGCGGACAAAAAAGCGCAGGAAATCGCGCCCGGGCAGGATCGCCGCGGCTGGGGCTTGAAATTGATGAAAAATCTGATGGACGAAGTAAAATTCGAGCAGACCGACGACGGAACGCGCATTTCGATGACGAAATATCTGAAAAAATAGTTGACTTTTCGCGGTTAAAGTTTTACTTTAGCTTTCGAGTCCTAAATCTATCCTAAAAAGGTTACAAAACAAACCGTGAATACAACAATAACTATTCCTGTCCAAAAGACGAGCGAAACGGCGACCGTTTTCGCGGGCGATTATTTGAACAAATTGAGCGGCGAAACCATCGAACGCGAATGCAAAAAGCGTCTGGAAGACGGCGCGAAACGGCTCGTCGTTAATTTTTCCGAAACCGAAATCGTTAACAGTATCGGGGTTTCGATTCTGCTCGGCGTGATCGACGCGGCGCAGAACGCGGGCGCGGAAGTCGTTTTTTCCGATGTTAAAGAAGAAACGGTCGAGCTTTTCGAGATGCTCGGATTAACGAATCACGTGAAAATGGAAAATTGAAAACGGAAAGTGGAAAATGATCGGAAAAAAATCCGTTTTCCATTCTCCGTTTTCCATTAGAAAAATGGAAAATCAACAAAAACTGGTTCATACGTTCGGCGCGTTGGCGGAGCTCGGTTATGAGGTCGCGCATAAGCAGAATTTTCAGGAGATGATTCGGACATCGCTTCATCTCTTGCTCGGAAGTCTCGCGATTATGCGCGGCGGCGTCGCGCGTTATTCGCGTTTCGGGCACGAGCTCAATATGCTTGTGATGCGCGGACTTGGCGAAGATTTTCCGCTCAGTTTGTCGCTCTGCTACGAGGATGAACGCCAGTTTTTGACCAACGGTTTAGCTCCGATCGAGGTCGCGCAGGCAAAAGTTTTGCCGTTTTTTCAGATTTACGACACGAGTTTCGAGAAAAAACGCGTTGATCTGCTCGTGCCGCTCGTGATTCGCAACGAGATCGTCGGCGTGATTCTCTTGGGCGAAAAGGCGAACGGCGAGCCTTACAGCGAATACGATCTGGAAATTATCTGTGCGATGTCGCGGCATATCGGAGTCGGGATCGCCCAGCGCAATCTGACGGCGGAGCTCGAACGGCGCGCCGAAGAAAACCGCAAGCTTTACGACGATTTGCGAACAACTTACAAAGATACGGTCAGAGCCTTTGCGACGGCGATCGACTGCAAGGACAAATACACCGAAGGTCATTCCGTCCGCGTCGGGAAATATTCGGAGATCATCGCGCAGGAACTCGGCTGGGACGAAAACGAAACGGAAGGCGCGGCGGTCGCCGGATACTTGCACGATGTCGGAAAATTAACCGTCGAACGCAATATCATCAACGCGCCGTACCGCATCAACGCCAAAGAATCCGCCGAACTCAATAAACATCCGTCGGTCGGCTACGAAATTCTACTGCCGATCCATCATCCGTACGCGGACGTTCCGCTCGCGGCGAAATATCATCACGAACGGCTCGACGGGCGCGGTTATCCCGACGGATTATACGACAGGGAAATTCCGTATATCGCAAAAATAGTGAATTTAGCCGATTCGTTCGACGCGATGACGACCGACCGACCCTACAAACGCCGCCGTCCGGCAAACGAAATCGTCGAAGATCTGCAGCGTAATTCGGGCAAACAATTTGCGCCCGAGCTCGTCACCGCGTTTTTCAAAGGAATGTTAAAGGAATTGACGGGCGAAACCAAAGACAAACGCTTTCGGCGTCTGCTCGGACGTGATTATATGGAAGCCGAAGGACTCGTGCCGATGCTCAAAAACGCGCTCAACGGCATCAATCCGACTTCGGGTTTGACGCTGGTTAGCTTGGATTAATATAAAAAACTTCTTATTTGTTATTTAACCGGCTTGCAATAATCCTGATACGAAACAATATCAGTTACATTTACCGTCGAGCCTTTTTTGATTATATATTCAGACGCTCCGTATTTGTTTGCGCTGGGCTTCCAATCATATGTATAACCCAACCTTGTCCACGGATAACCAATTGGTATTAGGGTAGATTCAGAAATAACATAACTGCTCAGCATCTGATTTGCCATCCATTTGATGTGTTCCGGCGACACATTATTCGGAAATATTTCTCCGCAATTCGTCGGTATATCGCTTGAGCAGGGAAGAACGGTTGTTGGGTCGGGGTTGGCAGCCGGTCTAAAAATGTCGCCTTCTTTCACAGAAAAAACTACGAAGTTATTGATATTTTTTCCGGGATGCAAGCCAAGTAACTGCCTGAGGCGCAATGCCAAATCAACATCACTGAAGCTCCGGCAAATTGTCTGAACTTCAGGAACGACCGTGACCCAAACATCTACGCCTAATTTGGTTTCGCCCTTGGTATAATTGTAACTGGTCAAAGTCGCAACCGTTGCCGTCTTATTGCCGTCAAATTTCACCGGAAACAATGGTCGAAGATTTGAAAACTTGTAAACCGAAGCATCATAAATGGCAGCATTGTAAGCAGCAAGAATAGATTCGGAAGTTTGTTGTGCCGAAGCTTGATTAAAATATCCGACAGCCAGTAGAAACAGAACTGGAAATAGAAGCAGATTCAGAAGTTTAATTTTGAATCTCATCAGAATAATAAGACTCTTCATAGATTAATTTCTCCTTTTTTATTGCTAATTTGTTCTTCAAAAAATATTTCAAATAAACAGACTAACCGTTGCCTGATTTAAGAATAGACGGAGTCATTATAGTGAAAAACTTATCGGGAAATTATTCATAATACGATTTTTTCGTCAAATCAATAAAAATTCAAACAATAATCATATCTCAATAATCTCTTTATCCTTTTTCAAAAGCAGATTGACGATTTGGCTTTGGTCGAGGTTTTTCTCGGCGGTGAGTTTTTTTGACAAATTCGGCTATTTCCGGTTCGAGATAAATCGGCAGATTAAATTCGTCGTCGGCGTTATAGCATTTGCCTCACACGCCTTTTGAAAAATCATATTCATTTTTTTCATGACAAAAAAATCATTCGGACAAAAGCCATTTTTCGGCTTCGTCAAAATCCGTGAAAATACGGCTGAAAAGTCCGCGATTGGTCGCGACGGTCTCGCCGAAGCTGTTGATTTCCTGTTGTTCGAGATGGTAGCGGTCGAAAAAGGCGACGCGGATTCCCTGAAAACCCATACGCGGGATTTCCGAGGCAAATTCGTAGATTTCGGTAATTGAGACGTTTGCCGAGATGTCTTCGTCGATCAAGACCTTTTTGTAGCCGGTCTTTTGACATTCATCGGCAACTTCCTGCCAGTATTGTTTGGAAATTTCGTAGCTGTCGTGCGCGCCGCAGACATAGGCGTAGAGATATTGCGGACGATGCTCAAAAGACAGTTCGTATAGCTTGGAAGCTTCAGGGGTGTTATTTTTTTTGCCTTCCACGAGAATACAAAATATCAGATTTTTTCAGGAAGAACCAAAGGCGAAAACACTTTTTCCGAAAGTGAAAAGCATTTTCGCCTTTGGTCCTTTTTTTACGGTAAATAACGGTTCGGAATCGGCATATCGCCGCTCAGACCGAATTGCGTGATGACCACGCCCGAAGTTGAGCCTTTGAGATACCAGGTTCCGCCGCGATAGACGGCAATATCGCTTTTGCCGTCGCCGTCGTAATCACCCGGCGCGGGAATATCGGTTGCGATACCGAACGGAATAAAATCGTTTCCGCCGCCGCTTTTGGTGATATACCAGGTTCCGTTCGACGGGCGAAAGACCGCCAGATCGTCGGTTCCGTCGCCGTCGTAATCGGCGGCAACGGGTTGATCGCCCGATATGCCCCAACGGGTAAACGTGACTGAAGCGTAATTAACGTTCGATCTCGCAATAACCCAGCCGTTAATGCTGTAAGGTGCAAAATCGCCCTTGCCGTCGCCGTCAAAATCGCCCGCCGCCGGAACGCCCGACGAAATATTCGAAAAGCTCAAAACACTTCCGTCACTGCTTTTGA
>DATLOR010000502.1:0-17067 GCA_035536135.1 Pyrinomonadaceae bacterium
TACGAAGATCGGCGAAATCTGGAAGTCTCCGAAGATCGCTCCGACCACGCCCTTTTTCGACAAGCCGAAGAATTCGGAAGGTCTAAAGACGCCGCTCGCAACGAACTTGTGCGGAATGTTGTTAGCCGAATAACCTTTGTCGTACGACAAATCGAAAGGATTGCTGACGGTCATAAAGGACGCCGCAAAAGTTCCGAACTGCTGACCGTAGTCAATCGCTCGCGACCAGGTGTAGTTGCTCTGGACGCTCCATCCATTGGTCATCCGGCGCTGGAACTGCAGTACGAGCGCGCGGTATCTTGATTTGGAAACGCTTTCCATATCAATGATAGACCCGAAATTCGTGATCGGACGGGTCGTCGTCGACGTAGTACCGTAACTGAGAAAATACGGGACCGTAAAAGTTGTTCCATCATCCGGACCGCCGCTGATCGTATAGGTCTTAGTGCTCGTCGGCGGCGGAAGATTGAGATCGATAAACGCCGGCAGCTTATTGGCTGCGGTGTATAAGAACGATGCGGAAAATGCCGTATTCTTCGCGATCTGGCGTTCAAAAATAATATCGAACTGGTGAACCTCCGGATTCTCGAAGTTCGGAGCGATCGTCGTGATGCTCAAAGCCGCACTCGATCTTGTCGGAGTTCCCGACAGCACGCTCGGGAAATTGGGCGGCAGAATCGGAGTGCCGTTGGCGTCTACGAATCCAGCGTCTATAGGTCTGACCGATTGAGCCGACAGCTGCGATCCGATCCCTCCAGTATTAGTAATTGCGCTCGACAGGAATGTATTCGGCACTCGACCGTGATAGATTCCGTAGCCGCCGCGCAGAACGGTTTTGCCGTTTCCAAAGACATCCCAGGCGGCACCGAGCCGCGGTCCGAAATTATTTTTGTCGCTCGGGAAACTTCCGGTGCGGGCGATGATCGCGTTAGCCTCTGTCTGCGAGTAGCGCTGGGGGATCGTCGCAGTCAGCGTGTTCAGTGTCGGCACAAGCGTGTTGGGGAATTGCGGATCGGGGAATTTCTGATATTCATAACGAACACCCAGATTAAGGGTCAGCCGGCTATTGACACGCCAGTCGTCTTGAACAAAGAACGCATAGTCCGGCGTCTTAAGAGTGTAATCCCTCAAACCGAACGCCTGCTGAAAGGTGCTGTAACAGGCAACGTTCCTCAAGGTCGGTCCGGAACCCGTGGTACACCGAGGTGTCGCCGCGTTCACCGCGGTCGTGTAATCGGTAATGAAATCCTGGAGCGTGTTGTACGAGTAAGAGCCGTACTCGCTGCGCAGATTGCTGATGTCATCCTTCGAAAACTTAACATCGAACCCGGTCTTCAGTGTATGGTTGCCGAGGGCGACCGTCAGGGTATCGACAAACTGAGTCGTGCGTTCGTCAGGGAAACGGGCACGCTGAAAGTTAGTGCTCGTGCCGAACTGGAAACCCACCTGGGCACCGGCTGCGAATGAAACCGACGGCAGCAGTCCGTTGATGGTCGTCCCGCGCGCGGCAAGCGCGGCTTCTGCGGCGCTCGGGTTTTGCAGGATGGACCGGGCAAATTCGTGACCCTTTTGAAAACGAAACTCATTGACGATCGTGGATGTAATGTTTGACGTTAATCGGATATTGAATGTATCGATGTCGACAAAATCATCACCAAAGTCTGCCGCTCCCACGTTGACCACCGTCGGGGTCTGAAATGCGTTCAATCCGGTGGTGCGGACGCGGTTATACGAGAACGTTAATGTATTCTGGTTATTGATGTTCCAATCGATCTTCGGGAAAATGATCTTTTGATCCTGCTTTCTCGGCGCTGTTCCCGTCAGCGAGCGGAGGAAACCAAGAGCGGCATCCGTTTGAGACTGAGTTACTCCTCTAGTACACAACGTATTACCAGCCGTATTGCTGTTGTTGCAGGTCGGTGTTGTCGCAACAGTGATCGGGTTGAACGCCGACGCGAACTGGGGCGTTGCCACGCCGGGGAAATTTCGTTTTTGCTGATCGTAGTTAAAGAAAAAGAAAAGTTTGTTCTTGATGATCGGACCGCCGATCGCTCCGCCGAACTGGTAGCGCGTGTCCCGTGGCTTAACGGCAACCGAACCACCGCCTAGCACCGGAAGAAGAGCCGAAGGATTGCGCGCTCCCCATCGATTATCGCGGTCGAATAAAAAGAGCTCACCCCGAAATTCGTTGGTACCGCTCTTCGTAACGGTGTTGATGACGCCGCCGGCGGCGCGTCCATACTCAGCCGAGTAGTTCGTGTTATTGACCTGAAACTCGCGGACAGCCGCCTGACTCACCGAGTACTGGATTCGTGTGCGCCCGCGTTCTTCCGAGAAAAACGTGTTGTTGTTGTCGGTGCCGTCGAGCGTGTGGTTATTCAAGAGCGATGAGAGTCCGCGAAAACTGTTAAGACCAAAATCGCCCTCGGAATTTACACCCGGAGTCAGACGGGCAAAATCGGAGGCGCGCCGTCCATTGATCGGCAGTTCGCTGATCTGTGTCTGGTCGATGTTGGTCGCATTCGACATATCATTTGCGTTGATGACCGGCGCCTCGGCGGTAACTTCCACCTGTGCGCTGGTGCCGGTTACCGACATCGATAGCTCGAGTGCGGTCTCACGTCCAACCTCGACGATCACACGCTCAGCCTTTGCAGGCGCAAAGCTGCCGGATGTGGCTTCAACAGAGTAGGTACCGGGCTCAAGATTTGTAACACGGTATTCGCCATCTCCCGATGTCGTGACAGTCGTAGCCTTATTGGTTCCAAGATTTGTTATTGTAACGGTCGCATTTGGAATCACCGCGCCCTGCGGGTCCATGACCTTGCCGCCAATCGCACCGGTAGTTTGGTTCTGTGCGAAGATGCTGGCATTAAGCACGATGGCTGTAACCACCGCGGCTAAGAGTACTCTTATAAACATTTTTACATTCATCATAATTTTCCTATCCGTGGTTCGCATATTTCTATAAAAATTACCTTCGTTCAAAACTTAAGCGGTCTGAAATATTGGAATCTGGATATTTATTCTATTTTTTGGATTTTCTGCTACCCCAAGCACACTATTACAACCTATTCGAAGTCACACAACCTACTTGCCGAAAAACGTTTTTTTTCAGCGGTTTAGTCGAACTATTCGAGCTGTGTCTGGTTGCTTAATAATTTTCCCAAGTGTTTATCTCAGGTTTGTGTTGGTTAGAAAGCAATTCCGATACCAAAAATTTGTCATTCAAAGGCATCCATAACCAAGTAAAATCTAAGTTAAATAAATAGCCTCCAGCCGCGAAAAATGCCGCAGCAGGTTTACAATATTGATTTTCAATAAATAATAACCAAAATGTTGTCCTGCTCAGGAGTTTCACTGCTGAGGCGCAGAGAGGTTTCGCCGAGAATCTCTGTGCTAAACTCTCTGCGCCTCGGCGGTCAAAGATCAGCGGAAAGTTTGCGCACCGCAACATTCAAACACTACTTAATACCGGTAATTCGTATATCAAATGCCGGTGATTCTCAAAGCTAAAAATTACGACCTTCGGCTTGATGGAAAAGCAAATTGACCGATCATAAGATATTTTTCTTATGTCAATTGCGGCATCAACCCGGTTGAAGTTTTTAGGAAAGGGTCAGCGGTTGGAATTTTGCGCGGAAGGCTTCGGAAGATCTTTATACTTCATCGAAATATTCTCAATTTCCACGATCTCCCATCTGCGCAGCGCCCAGCCGGTTTTGAGCTCCCATTTTGTGCGAATTTGTCCGGCGAGTTCACGCAGATTACGCCTGTTCGGAGCTGTTCTGGTTTTGATGTCTAAAACGATGGTGGCGCGCGTGCCTTCCATCTGTTTTTCGACGACGGTGATCTCTTTCGGTTCATCTTCGCCGAAGCGCCAGCCGATCGGCTCGGCGGCTCCGTTCGCTTCCGGAACGTCCCAGATCGCCGCGTCGTTGATCCGTTCGCGGATGATCTCTTCGGTAAGTTCGGGCAAGTCGTTTGTGACGGAATCGGACGAATTCCCGTTAGACGGCGCACACCCCGACGAGCCGGCAAGCAGCAAGGCTAAACCTAAAAATGATAAAAGCAAGAATTTCGTGCGCGGCAGATTCCGAACGCGCCGAACCGGTCCGATCGTGAGCGGTAAGAATTCCCCCGTGCGCAGATCTTTCCGGTTAGTCGCCTGCATAACTGATCTCCATGCGGCGGATGTGCCGGCTCGCCAGAAAGAGCACAACGCCCGTAAACAGTAAAAGACTCGGCACGGAAATCCACGCGGGCGTCGGTTCGACGAGCACCGCGAACGGACCTTCGGACATCGGAACGGGCACGAGCGATTGCAGGTAATGAATCACGCTGATCTTTTTGAGCAGCGGCGGCAGCAGAAAGTTGAGCCATTCCCAGCCGTAGAGCAGCAAAGCCGGAATGATCGGGTTGCGAAAAAACAGCCCGACGAGCAGAAAGACCGCGCCGTATCCGATGCACGCCAGGATCGTGACCCCGAGGTAAGCGAGCATCTGAGCAGCACCCGCGCCTTCGAAAAAGAAGCGCGCGGACTCTGACGGGTAGATCGAGAAATAGAGTATTAACATCGAGCCGATCGTCGTGATGCTGAACAGCAGAACGGTCGCGATCAGTCCTGACAGATATTTGCCGACAACGAGGATTTCGCGCCGGACGGGTGCGAGAAAATAGTAATGGAGGCTTCGGTCGACCACCTCACCGCGAAAGAGATTCATAAAAACCCACGCGCAGCCGAAGAAAACGAGCGTGCGCAGGATCAGCCCGCCGTAAATCGCGGCATAGGCGATGCTCAATTCGCTGAAGCTTCCCGCATCGTCGGTCGGCATCCGAAAAAGCGCGAACAGCGACAATAAGCCGAGCGGCGACGCCGCGATCAGATAAAGCAGCAGAGCGCGGCGGCTCAAAAAGTTTTTCCTGATCTCAAGACGCAGGATCGCGAGCGTCTGCCGTGTCCACAGCGACCAGGAAGAAGCTTGCTTCCGGCTCACGTTCGGCTCGTTCATTACTGCGGCGGTCTGTTCCCTGATTTCAGACGTAGTACTCATCGAATTTGCCCTCCGTCGGATGTGATCAAGTATTGGTAAACGGCATTCAGGTCGTCGTCAACGGGCGCGACCGATTCGACCTGAAGATTCTGCTCGGTGATCACCTTGTTCAGCAGCAGGTAGAATTCATCCGGTCGACGCGTTTTTACAAACAATCCGTTCCGGTCATTGTGGATGCGGGCTTCGACCGTGTGTTCGTGTTCGAACAGACGCGCGGCTAAAACTTGCGGTCGGTCGCAGCGGATCAGAATCTGGATCGGATGTTCGTCGATCTCATCGCGCACGCCGTGGACTTCGCCTTCCGCGACGACATAGCCGTTATGAAGAAGCACGACGCTATCAGACATCATATCCACTTCGTGCAGAATGTGGCTTGAAATGATAAGGTACATTCCCGCGTCCGCCAGCTCGCGGAAGAGGCGAATGATTTCGGCACGCGCCATCGGGTCAAGCCCGTTCAAAGGCTCATCCAACACGAGCACCGAGGGCTCGTGCGCGATCGATTGCGCGAGCCGGACGCGCTGGCGCATTCCCTTGCTGAACGCCGAAACCTTGCGGTCTGCCGCCTCCGCGAGCGACACGCGTTCGAGCGCCGCCTGCGTCATCTGAGCGGTTTCCTGTTTCGTGTAGCCGTGCACGCGCAAGTAGAATTCGATAAACCCGCGGGCGGTTGCGCCGCGCGGAAACGAATCGAACTGCGAGCAGTAGCCGAGCTTTTGAAAGAGCGTTTCCGGCTCGTCGGGCGATGTGCCGAGAACCGTGATGCGCCCCTGCGTCGGCTTGAGCAGTCCGGTCATCAAATTCATTAAAGTTGTCTTGCCCGAACCGTTCGGTCCGACAAGACTCGTAATGCCGGGAGCGATCTGCAAATTAACGCGATTGACGCCGAGAATTTCGCCGTAGAATTTCGACACGTCTTCAAAGACGATCATTTTCTCGGAAGAAAGGGACGCGGCGGGCAAAATTGAGGCAGACGCGGTCGGCGACGAAACGGTCGGCGGTGACGATGCGGTTGTCGGTGTTGTTGTCGGCGTCATTTGATCACCTCGTAAGCGCGCACCTTACGCGCGAGCAGCCAAACGCAGACGGCGCAAACCAATACGATCACCAGCCACGAAGCCCACAGCGGCGGCTCCATCAGGACAATGTTCACAATCTGTCCGTCGTAAACCGGATTATCGACTCTTCCGCGAATGGTTCCGGACTGCCGCACGAAAAGTCCGAACAACCCGCGCCAAATGCTGTTCATCGACGCCCAAATACTGATCAAACTTCCCGCGCGGGTCAGAAAAAGCTGATTGACGATCTCACCGAACGCGCTCGGCACAAAGAATATACCGAGCAGCGCGCCGCTTGCGACCACCCGCCACTTGAGAAAGGACGACACGGCAAGCGCCATTAGAGACAGCAGGATGATCCAGACCATACTTCCCGAAAAAATCGCCTGAATCATCCACAGATTCGCCCACAACCACGCCAAACCGGCGAGAGATGCTTGAAAAAAGAAGATCAGCAAACCCGGAACCCATGTTACGAGCGAGAGCAGGACGACAATGACGGTCATCTTGCCGAGCACATACTCGGCGCGCGAAAGCGGGCGGCATAAATAAAGCGGCAGAGCATTGTTCGACAAATCGCGCGAGATGAGCGGCGGCGCGACGAGCACCGTCAGGATCAAAGCAAACGCGCCTTGCACCTCAAGAAAAGTTCGAAAGAACGAAGCATCGATCGGCAGCAGCTCGCGCACGTTTATCTGGAGCACCGCGAGCGCATTCGCGTTGTGATGCAGGTAAACCAGGATGGTCGCGACGAGCGGGTAGATAAAACACAGGATAAAGATCGTCACGAGCAGTTTCGACTTGAAAACTTCGCGCAGCGCGTAGCGCGGGATCACCAGAAAACGCTGGCGAGCCGAATGCGGCGCGCCTTCATACGCCCCGTATAAATGCTCATAAACTGCCATCTTCTGCCCTCCCGTTCCCGGTCTGGTTCCCGTTATTGACCGGCGCGCCGACGCCTTCACCCGCGTTTGCACCGTTCTCCATTGCCTTTAAGAAAATGTCTTCGAGCGAATCGCGCTTGAAATTGAGACGCCTGATCTGCACCGCGTGTTCGAGCGCAAGGCGGTACAAATCGCCGATTTCAACTCTTTCCTGCATAATCAATTTTATCCGCCGCTCGCCCGAGAGAGCGTACTCGCAGCCTAAATTGCCGAGCGCTTCGACGAAGCCTGCGCGGTTGCCGCCGCGCGTTTCAAGCTCGATAAATTTACGGTTCGCCTTGCGCTCCTCTTCCAGATTGCAGTTGGCGGCGATGTAGCCGTCCTTGAGCACAAGAATCTCGTCGCAGCATTCCTCAACGTCGCGCAAAAGATGCGACGACAAGAGTATGTGCGCCCGCCCGCCGTCGCGAATCTGCCGGATCAGCGCGATCATCCGGCTGCGCGTCGGCGGATCGAGACCGTTCGTCGGTTCGTCTAAAATGATCAGTTTCGGTCCGTGAACGATCGCCTGCGCCAATTTTGCAAGCTGCTTCATACCGAGCGAGTAACTATCGACCGGACGATAACGCGCTTCGCCCAAGCCGACGAAAAAGAGCGCCTCGTGGGCGCGTTCGAGCGCGTGCCCGGCGGGAATGCCGGAAAGTTCCGCCATCAGACGCACCAGGTGAACGCACGACATTTTGGCGATAAACGAATCGCTCTCCGGCATATAGCCGACCGTCGAACGCACCTGTTTGGCTTCGCCGGTAATATCCTGCCCGAAGATCCGCGCCGTGCCGGAAGTCGGCGGGTGAAAGCCGAGCAAGGTATGGATCAGCGTCGTCTTTCCCGCGCCGTTCGGTCCGAGCAAGCCGATGGCGCGCCCGCTCAGCGTGCCGCTGAGAGATTTCAGGATCGGACGCTTTCCGAACGTCACGCTCAGTTGTTCAAGTTCGATGACACTTGTCATATAGCTATCGCAATACGGTTATCATTTTTGGTAAAAACGCTTTATTATAGCACCACGAACAACGACGGACGATTTCGAAATCGTCCGTCGTTGTTCGTGCTAATTCGCTTTGTTTCCGTTCATCACTTCTTCTCTACGTTTTTATCGCCGAGTGCGTTCATTAAAATATGCTGCATCTCGAAATTGTGCGGCAGACCGATCAGACTCGCCGGACTTAAACCGAACGCGCCGCCCTCGGTGTTCGCGGCAAGCGTTATGCGGTCGCCTTCGGCGTAAGCGTAAGCCAAGGTCGGCGGAGCATTTGCGTCGATCGAGCCGAGTGTCTGACGCTGTTCGTCGGTCAACTCACCACCGGCATTCTTCATCTTTTCGGCAAGCGTTTGCATAATCGGCGCGAGATCGTGATAAAGAAGCGCGGAGAAATTCGTGTTGCCGTCCTGCGGCAGTGCGCTCATAAATCGCGACGAACGAACCAGCGTGTTGCCCGAATCGCGATTCGCGATCGATTGTTCGAGCAGTGCGCGGCTCGGCGCGGCGACGAGATAACCGTTCGCGTATGTGTAATGCACTTCAAGTCCCGCGTCAGCCGATTTTATCGAGTAAAATGTACGGTCGCCCGCCGTCGTACTCTCCAAAATCAACTTGCCTTTGCCGTGGAGCATGGAGAATTGATTGAGCTTTTCGATCGCGCGTTCGAACGCGCCCTGCAATTTCGCCTGGTCATAAACTTCCAGAACGACTTTCCACGAAGGGGTCGGCAGGAGCGGACCATCGATCGCGAAGGCGAACTCACCGCCGAGCGGCGCGGCAAAATCGTTGCGAATATCAAAGCCCTGCGACTTTTCGATTTCCTGCATCTGGCGTCTCAGGTCGGGATCGACCGTTTCTAAAAATCCGAGCAGATCATCGACCAACAGCGCCGGTTCTTTAACCACGAATGCGGTCGCGACATTCGCATTCGGCGAGATGAAATCGAGTGCGCCCATCGAACCCGGCGCGGCGAGCCACGACGTGATACCGCGATTCGATTCGCTGAAGGTCAGCGCCGCGCGGCTCAAAGTTTTGCCGCTGACTTCCTTCTGCTCGACGACAAAATGGCGCAAGTTCATAACGCCGAGCTTTTTGAAGCCTTCGAGCTCGCGTTCCGCGTCCGGCTTTTTATCTTTAGTAACCGCTTGCGCAATAATCTTTTCGAGGTCGGCGGCGACCAGGATCCCCGCGCCGTCTCTGTAAACGTCGTTGATGCGCTGATAAAACGGCGAACCGGCGAACCGATTCGTGCCCGGTGCGCTGAGCGTCGCCGCCAGAGTGCGCAGACTTTCGATCCCGGTTGATGCCGCGAAGATGTCGTTGTGAATCCAGACAAGCAGTTCGGATTTTGCCGCGGCGTTTTTCACCGGCGCATCTTTCGTTTTCGCACCGTTGTCGACCGTTTCTGGTGTCTTAGGATTCGCGACTGTTGCCGTCATCGGATCGTCAATGATGCGGACATTCGGCACATCTTTCGATTCCTTCGCGAAGTTTGCGATCTGCGCGTCGAGATATGTGCGGAAACTCGCCGCATCTTTCACTTCGCCTAATACGAGCACGCCGTTCGGCTCCCCTTTGGCGTCCATCGCCGCGCTGACGACGATCTCTTCACCGAGCTGAGAACCGAACTCCTGCACGCGCGCCAATGTCTGTTCGTTAATGCCGGAGCCGTCGCCGCCGCCGCGGTTACCCTTCCACCATTCGGCGAGCGCCGGATTCTGGCTGATGCGCTCCTGCATGATGCGCTGTGATTCGGCGATCGTTTCGCTCAAATTCGGCAGCGCGGCGTAGAATACGGTGTTTTCCGGCACGAGATCCACGAATTTGGAAGAGTAGCGCACGCCGGGACGCGGGACGCGTTGATTAATATCGCGCCGCAGTTTCGCCAACTCTCCGACGAGATTCACGTAGCGTGCGGCATTGCGGCTCCATGCGACGTTCTGCTGGACGGTCGTTCTGTCCAAACTGCGGTTCGTCGTCGTCTGATCGCCGGGAAGCAGTGTTTCGTCCTTACCCGCATAATTGACCTTTACTTCGCCTTCAACGACCGAAACGCGCGAGCCTTTCGTGCCGCTTTCGACCGCGAAGATCGTGCCTTTGACGGAGACGAGCGAGTCGGGCGTCTGAACATACAGGCGACCGTTATGCTGTTTGGCGGCTTCGACGATCACATCGCCGCGTTCGAGCCGGATGGTCACGCCGCGCATATTTTCGGTCACCGAAAACTCGGAGCGTTCGCGCATCTCGACCGACGAACCGTCGGCGAGTCTGAGCACTGCCGTCGAATCTTTCGCCGTGCGCACGCGTTCGCCTTTCTGAAGCACCTCGCCCGGCGTAAGCTGGCGACTTTCCTGCGCGTCGGAAACTACATAGACCGCGCCGCTCGCATCTTCGACCGTCGCCGCCAGCGTGCGCCCGGACAGGTCGAGCCGCTCGTACATAAACAATCCGACAAATCCCAGACAGATCACAAGCGCGGCGGCAATGCTCCAGCGGGCAACGTGGGTTCGGCTCCAGCTGTTCATAAATGCGCGCGGACGTTCCTGTTTGGGACGGCTCGCAGGTTGACGAACGATAGCCGCCGCTCCGGTCGCCCGGTTCGTGCGTTGTTTTTTCAGCGCCCGGCGGCACGGAATGCACTCGTTCGTATGATCTTCTAAGAGCAGCGTGCGCGCCGTTGAAAGTTTCTTGTCGAGATACGCCGGAATGAGCGATTGGAAATCCGCGCATCCATCGATATGTTCGGAAGTAGCGTTTGTGTTCATTGTATTTAAATTTCCCAAATTTGCCTCTCCAGCGGACAGAGCATTCTCGTCCGTTAACTGCTCGCTGACCCGCGCCCAGACGCTCGTTGCGGATTGCTCAATGATCGATTCGTCGATCTGCTCGTCGCGGATTTCGCGCGCGGCGGCGTCAATGATTGCGTCCAAATTTTGTTTATTATGCTTCATGATGTTTCTCCAAATAATTGCCGATCTCTTTGCGTAAACGGGTTCTGGCGCGGTGCAGCGTGACCGCGACGACCATTTGCGACGTACCTAAAACGTTGGCGATGCGGGCGTTGTCGTAGCCTTCAAAATAACGGAGCGCGAAGGCGGTCGCGGCGCGTCCTTCGAGTTTCGCGACGGCGTGGCGGATCAGCTCGCGCAGTTCAACGTCCGCAAAATCATCTTCAGGACTCTGGCTCGAGAGCTTTGCTTCCTGATTAAAATCGATGACATCAAAAGCGACGAAATTGGCGCGGGTGCGCCTACGAATCAGGTCGAGCGAGGCGTTGACCGCCGCCCGGTGCAGATAGCCTTCCGGATTCGGCGACAGGTCGCGCCGGTTCGGCGTAAGCCGCAGAAAGATCGTCTGCAAAACGTCTTCGGCATCGCTCCGGCTGCCCGTAATCCGGTACGCGATGCGGAAGATCGCTTTATGATGTTCGCGAAAAAGAACCGCGAGTTCTTCGAGCTCCGCGTTTTCCGCGACCGCTCTCGGCGGTACCGCGCTTTTTGCGGAGTCGATTGAATTGCTTGTAAATAGCATATTGCTGGCGGTGGTGCTCACGTTTTTCTCCTTTGAATCGTCATCCACAAATATAAACGCGCGCGCCGATGAATTATTAACACCTAGGAGAAATAAATTTTCACATCTCTTAAAAATATTCTAATTTCAGAACGCATTCAATAATTCTGCTGCCGCTGAAAAGTGATTCTTGTAATCTCTCGCGTATCAACTGCCGAATTGAACACAATCCCACGATCTTTCCTTTCTCGTCACGAGTAAAGGAAAGAAGGTTTGGTTATCATAAATTTTAAGAAAGAATTTTTAGAAATCTTAAAGGAGCCGGAGATTTAAGGTCGGAAAAATCTTCTTTCAACGGAATAATCTTCTTTGTCCGTCAACGATTTCCTCGATAATAATTTCGATATGGCTTTCTTCCGACTCTTTTTCGCAGGCTTTGATAACAGCCCGTTTCTGCGCGTCCGTCAGCTCGCGCCAGGCTTTCAAAAGTCCGGAATTTTGATTGATCAAATAGATTGTTTCGTTCGGTGTCATAATGACCGTGATCGGTCGCTGAGCGGTTAAGCCCCGGCTTTCTTAATTTTATCCGTCCACTTTTCATCCAATCTGACGGCTTCTTTCAATAGTTTGACGATCGCTTTTTCATTTATTTCCCCGACCGAATTATAGATCTTATAAAAGATCTGTTTGTTGGTTCCGTGGGTCAGATAATTATCCGTATCCTTAAGTTTACAGCCGTACCAGAATCCCAGTAAAACGCCTTTTTTAATTCCTCCGCGCGGGATAAAAGCCGGATAAACGATACAAATTCCTTTGTTTCCGTAAAAGAACGGGACGTTATAGGATATTTTCTCTCTGCAGGTCGCGGGCGTGTGAGCCGTGATGATCTGCCTCAGGACATCGACCGTGATCCGTTCACATTCGGGAAGCACTTCATACAAATGGCTGATCGATTTGATTTTGATCGAAGGGTCAAGCTGCATTCTGAATAATTTATCATCTTTCCGATCACAGGCAAACAGATTTCGTGATTCGGGGCTTTGTGCCGCTAATTCGTTCTGTTTCGGATGGGCTTAAACCTGGCTCGTTAGTGACTGATGCCGCAAAGTCCTGTTTTTACCTTTATCGATAAGAGATTTTTTAATCGGAGAAATTCCTATGATGGGGCAAAAAAGTGCTGACAAATACCCCACTACCGGTTAGCGGCTAATTTAAATTAGAACTGAAAATTTTCTAAAAAAAACGAAAAAAGCACAGCCTGTTAGATGGACTGTGCCTTTTATTCTGCAGAAAACTGAAGGAACGCTCGAAGTGTCATAAACGCAGTGGCGAACTACGAAAAAAGAAAGTTAGCAGCAGGTAAAACTTTTTAAGTAATAAGCTAACCGCTATCACTGTACGCACATACCGTGCCGTAAATTACGACGCCCAATTAATCCGTCCGGACATTTTAAGCGGCGCCAAAAATCGAATTTTCCAGCCGCTGCCCGCGCTCCGGCTTTTAACGTATTTTTGTTTGATTAGCGGGTTCCGAAACTTCAGCAGTTAGGATTTGCCTGAATAAATACGCCCGCATCCTTTCTCACTACCGCGTGGAACAATTGTTGCTTTACCAATTACTCGTAATTATTCAAATTACTCCCCAAAACGCCTATGAAAAAACAACTTTCTGATCTTTCCCTAAGTGAAACGGTAAATTCAAGCAATCCCGAAAACCGGCGGCTTCAGGCAGTAAACGGTTCTGCCGAACGCGAACAATCGAGCGTGGAAATGAACTTTTTGCCGCCCGGTTTGATAACTCTGACATCATTTATCGACGGTTCTGTCAGACACTTCGATTTCGTAACTCAGGAACCGGCTTGCCGGACGTCCGATCCGGAGCGATCTGAAAAAGCGAACATTTGAAAGGCTAAAGACCTTTTCCATTTCTGAATTTATTTTGTAATTTCCGGCTTAAGCAGTTTTCTAAAATCCCCGGCACAGATCGGTTTACTGAAAAAATAGCCTTGTCCTTCGTCGCATCTGAGCAGATTGAGAAATCTTAATTGCTCCGCGGTTTCGATTCCTTCGGCGACAACCTTTAATCTTAAATTGTGCGCCAGCGAAATAATGGCAATCACCAGCGCCGCGTCTTCCGGATTCGTGGTGACGTGCATAATGAAAGACTTATCGATTTTCAAAACATCGATCGGCAGCCGTTTGAGATAAGAAAGCGAAGAATAGCCGGTGCCAAAATCATCGATCGATATTTTAATTCCGGTCTTTTTGAGCTCGCCGAGAATTTTCACGGCGGATTCCGCATCTCTCATAATCGAGCTTTCCGTCAGCTCGAGATTCAGCGATTCCGGGTTGATGCCCGTTTCCATAATTATCCGGTTTATCGTTTCCGTCAGGTTTTGCTGTTCGAACTGGTACGCCGAAAAATTTACCGCGACATTGAGGTTAAAACCTTCGTCCTGCCACGCTTTTGTCTGCGTACAGGCGGTTCGCAAAATCCATTCGCCCAGCGGCACAATTAATCCTGTTTCTTCCGCCAGCGGGATAAAATCGTCCGGCGCAATAAAACCAAGCTCGGGGTGCTGCCAGCGGACAAGCGCTTCCATTCCGATGATCCGGTTGTCATTGATGTCGATTTTCGGCTGGTAGAAGACCCGGAACTCATCGCGTTCGAAGGCGCGCCGCAGACTTTTTTCAAGGGCTAACCGCTTCATCGCCTTCACGTTCATATCGGGAGCGTAGAATTCCCGGCTGTTGGCGGTTGTTTGTTGTTTTGCGCGGGTCAGCGCGGCTCCGGCGTTCTTCAGAAGAGTCTGACTGTCCTGACCGTCTTCGGGCGCGACACTGATTCCGATGTTTGCCGTCACGAAAATTTCGTGGTTTTCGATGACAAACGGTGATTTCAGAGCCTCGAAAATCTTGTGTGTGATTTCCATCGACTTTTTCACACCGGTTTGCGTGAGCAGTAAGCCGAACTCGTAGCCCTCGAATCTGGCGATCGTCGCGCTTTCCGGCACACAATTCTTCAAACGTCCGGCAATTTCTTTCAGAATGCTGATTTGTGCCGAGTAACCCAGCATATCGCAAACCTCTTTCAGCCGGTCGAAAGAAATAAAAAGCACGACCGTCTTTTTGGTTCGGGTTCCCTGGGTAATTGCCTGAGAAAGCCGGTCTTCAAAAAGAATTCGATTCGGCAGATCCGTGACCGCGTCGTGATAGGAAAGATGATTCAGCTGTTCGGTGCGGCGTTTGACCAATTTTTCGAGCTGGGCTTCATACCGGCGTTTCGCCGAAACGAGCGATTGATGTTCGAGCGCGCGCCGCACGGCAAACCCGACATGTTCCAGATCGAAAGGCTTTTTAATGTAATCGAAGGCGCCGAGTCTGAGCGCTTCGATCGCACAGTCGATCGACTGGTTGCCGCTGATCATCATAACGACCGTGTCGGGCGCGGCGGCGGACAATTGCGGAATCATATCGATTCCGCTGATGCCGCCCAGATTAATGTCGCTGATCACCAGATTGAAAGTTTCCTCTTTCATCAGCGCAAGCGCCGATTCGGCGGATCCAGCCGTACGGCAGTTGTAGCTTTCGCATAATAGATCTTTGAGCAGGTTGAGCACCGGCGGTTCGTCGTCCACGATCAAAATACGCGGTTTGTGATTATCTTTGATTGTCATCGGCAATATATTCAAAGGTTGTTTCCTTATTCGAAAGCGCAGTGCTTAGAATACTCGAAAATGCTACCCAGAAGTAAAAAATTAAAAAGCTTCCGGCAACGATTGCCGAAAAAACTCCGGCAACCGGCATTTCTATCTTTGAAAAAAGCCAGCTTAACGCGTAAATATTTAACGCCGAAAATAACAGTAGAACAAAGCACATAAACAGGATCTTGACATAATCGAAACCGATTATCCGCATCATTTTAAAGCCGGAAATAAAGCTTTTTCCGATCGAGAGAAAATGATTTTCGCCGATCGACAAACAAACTGCCGGAAAAAACAAGACACCTGCAATAAATAAGAAACAAATCGGCATCTGAAACCAGAGCGTCAGCCGCATCACGGAGTTGATCAGCCGTTCCAGCTGTTTGTTGTCCGCCAGATGATTTGTCCCGAAAACCGATTCCATCCGCGTCAAACGCAGATCATCGATCATTTTTTTGAGTTCGCTTTCGCGTCTTCGCGCCGAATTCGGATCGAATTTTCCGGCGTTGACTACCGAATCCAGATGTTGTTCGGTCTGCCGCACATCAGTTTCCATTGTTTCCAGATTGCCGGTGAAACTGAACCATCCGTAGAATCCCGCCGCCGTGGCTAAAATAATGAATAATCCGAAAGCCACGAAATAGGAATGCAATCCGGTAAAAAACGGCATCACAAAATCTTCGACGACGCCGAATTTTTTGATGTTCCGCATATAACTGTCGCCCCGGCGTTCTTTTTGCGAAAGGTTTTCAAAACACTTGGATAAAATGCTGAATTTGAGCATCATGATCACAGCGGTGATCGCCGCAAACACAAAAAGGAGTCCGCCGCCTCTGAACAAAGTGACGATCTGCCCGAAAACCAGAACCGAAAATAAAATCCCGCCGACCAGCAGCGCCAACGGAAACCGCACCGGAAAAATCAAGGCGTCGATAAAATCCCGGAAGCTCAGTTTTGTGTAAACGACCTGATAATTCAGGGTTTTCGGAGCGGATTCTTCTTCCTCGAATTCGTATTTTGCTTCCGCCTTTTTGTTTTCAAACTGCCAGATTTGCCCCATATAGAGAACACAGTTCCCTCCGCAGAAGGGACAAATCCATTTTTTTTCGGCATTTTGCGCCGGACAATCGCGGCAAAACAAATTTTCACAAACCGTACAGACATAATGCGGTGACTGGTCGGCGTGAAGCGCACAAACTTTACCGGGCAGCGCTTCGGTTTCGTTAATCGCTTTGTAATTGGTTTCCCCAGCCTGAAAGTTTGTAAATATATTCCGAAAATCGACGCCTTTCGGTAAGGTATTCTTTAAGTCGTTTTCTTCAAAGACCTTAGCAAGTTCGGGAATTTTTTCGGCATCAAGCCAGACCGATTTACCTATTTTAACAGGATCGTGACGCAAAACATTGCCGTTTCTTGTTTTTTCAATGAGCTCGTCAAAATTTACATAATATACGCGTTCTTGAACTTTAAATTGACAATCTTCATTTGGAAACATATCGCACCTCTTTTGGAAGTTAAATCCAACAGTTTTTGTTTTTCAAGATGTATCCGGCACAGAAAGCCGGTTGGATCACAATGATTACTGAAAACAATCAAACCCGCGCCGGAACATAATACCCGGCGTCTTCTAATTTACTTTCACTTTCAGAGCCGTTCCGGAAGCACTCTCCGCCATCGACGACATTAACGTCCGGATTGACAGTTTGCCCGGTTGAATTCAATCGGCAGAAAACTTCGACGACCTCGGGATCGAATCTTTTCGCCATATTCGAGCTTAGATATTCGAGAGCTTCGTGATGGGACAAATCGGGTTTTGAA
>DATLOR010000503.1:0-5214 GCA_035536135.1 Pyrinomonadaceae bacterium
TTTAAAATCAAGCGATTTTTGTTAATTGTAACCGATAATCTCGGTTTAACCTCACTTCTCACCGTTTGAAAGATTTGATTTTCAAGGCGTTTTGGGGAAAACGCGCTTTGAACAAATTGTTTCGCGGATTTTAACCCCCGAAAGTCCGCGAAACAATTGCTGCTGTAAAACTTATCTGGCTTGAAAACGTATAATCGGCTAAACTTTTCTCAAAACACTTGGAGAAAAACCGATGCCGATCAATAAAAATCTTGCCCGAAAATTAGTGCTTTTCTGCTTTCTTTCCGTAATTTTTTCCGTCCAGACCTTTTCTCAGACAAAACTTACGCCGCATAGAATCAGCCTGAAAAACGGTAAAACCTTCAGCTTGAATTTGCCTGCCGATTACGAAATAATCCCGGCAGCCGAAGGCTTAAAACGCGTCAGGTTTTTCGCCAAATCGCCCGACGGTCGAATTTTCGTGACCGATATGCACGATCTGACCGATAACAAAAAAGGCACGGTTTATATTCTTGATGCGTTCGACGAAAGCACGGGAAAATTCGGCAAAGTCATTCCTTACTTAACAAATCTGAAAAATCCGAACAGCGTTCAGTTTTACACCGACGAAAGCGGGCAGGACTGGTTTTATATGGCGGAAACCGACAAACTGACGCGCCGCAAATTTACCAAAGGCGAAACAAAACCGGGCGGCAAGCCGGAAGTTTTGGCGACCTTTCCCGATTACGGTTTGAGCTACAAATACGGCGGCTGGCATCTGACGCGCACCATCGCGTTTGCGCCGAACGGCAAACTTTATATTTCGGTCGGCTCATCGTGCAACGCCTGCGACGAAAAAGAGTTGGTTCGCGCAACCGTGACGGAAATGAACGCGGACGGAAGCAATCAGCGGATTTTTGCGAAAGGTTTGCGCAACTCGGTCAGTTTGAAATGGATCGGAAACTCGCTGTTTGCGACCAATCAGGGCGTTGACCATCTCGGCTTGAACAAACCCGACGAAACTTTCTACGCCTTAAAAGACGGCGCGGATTACGGCTGGGCTTCGTGCTATCAATCGAACGGCAGAGTTTTTCTCGATAAAACTCCGCCAAATACTCTAAAAAAGCCGACAAACCGTCTGAAATCCTGCGCGAATGTACCGGCATCTTACGGATTTTTCCCGGCGCATTCGTCCGCGCTCGGGTTTGATTATTTTGACGAAAACACGCCGGACGATTTTATCAAAAATTCTTTTCTCGTCTCGCTTCACGGCTCGACCAACAAAAATCTGGCAAAAGGCTACAAGATCGTGATTATGCGCAAAGGCGCGAAACTGCTGGATTTTATCAACGGTTTTCTGCAGGGCAAACAGGTTCTCGGACGACCTTGCGACATTATGAAACTCGGTGAAAATTCGTTTCTGTTTACCGATGATTACAGCGGAATCGTTTATTATGTGAGGAAGAAAAATGGATAACATTCGGGTTATCTACTTTCGGAATAACTGAAAACTGATAATTGAAAAGCTTGAGTTATCAGCAATTAGTTATCAGCTTTCACCTATTTCGAAAGAAATCGCAGAATTCAAAATTTATGAACAAAATTTTCAAAGTTCGCACTCAAAATCTCATTCGCTCGTTCGGCATCGTCTTGCTTACCGTTTTTTTGTTCGTTTCCGTTCAGGCGACGCGGCGCGAACGTTTGATCGAAGCGTGGCAGCCGCTTCATTTTGATGTCAAACTCGCATTTGATTACAATCTGACGCAAATCAATTCGGCGACCACAGACATAACGGTTTTGATTCGTCAGAACGATGTAACAAAAATCGATTTTGATTTCGGCACGATGCCGGTCAGCGCGGTCAAAGTAGATAACGCGGCGGCGCGTTTTGCTCAACACGACGAAAAACTGGACGTTTTTTTAACGCAACCTGCAAGAAAAGACCAAAAGATAAATATTTCCGTGACGTATTCGGGCGTTCCTAAAGACGGCTTGATCCTGACCAAAGACCGCGACGGAAATCCTTCGGCGGTCGGCGATAACTGGGCAGACCGTGTTCATTACTGGATTCCGTGTCTCGATCATCCGTCGGCAAAAGCTTCCGTAAAGTTTACCGTCACGGCTTCGTCGAATAATGTCGTGGTCGCCAACGGAATTTTCGAAACTTCGCGAAACAATCCCGATACAACCAAAACGTGGGTTTTCAATGAAAGTAAGCCGGTTTCGCCATACAATATGGTCGTCGCGGTCGGGAAATTTGCAAATGCGGCGTTGAAAACGAATGCACCTCTGCCGATTTCTTACTACGTTCCGCAATCCGACCGGCGATTTGCCGTGCAGGGCTTTTCGCCCGCCGCGCCGTCGGTGATGACTTTCAGCAATTTGATCGCGCCGTATCCATACGGAAAGCTCGCGCTGATCGTCGGCGCGACGAAATTTGGCGGGATGGAAAACGCGAACACGATCGTTTTTACGCCCCAGCTTTTTCAAAACTTTTTAGCGGCGAAACCGCGCAGCGGGCGTTATAAGATTCCGAACGGCGTTGAAGAGACGGTCGCGCACGAGATCGCGCATCAATGGTTCGGCGATTCGGTGACCGAAAGCACCTGGGCAGACCTTTGGCTGAGCGAGGGTTTTGCGACCTATTTCGCGGGAATTTTTCTCGAAAAGAACGAGGGAAAACCGAGGTTTCGCGCCTATATGCGTGAAAAAGCAAAAAGCTATCTCGAATACGAAAAAAAGAATAAAACGCCGATCTACGACACGGAAACCGAAAAACTTTTCGATCTGCTGACGCCGAACAATTATGAAAAAGGCGGCTGGGTTCTGCACAATTTGCGCGGAATGCTGGGCGACAAAACGTTTTTTGAAGGATTGCGCGCATATTACGACGCGCACAAGGAATCGACCGCGACGACCGAAGATCTGCGCGCCGCGCTCGAAAAAGCATCGGGCAAGAATTTGAAAAACTTTTTTGAGCGTTGGATTTATAAGTCGGGACATCCGATCTATCAAATCAGTTGGAAGGAAACCGGCAAAACATCAATTGAAATCACGCTCAAACAACTTCAGACGGACGAAGCGTTTCTGCAGCCCGTGACGATCGAAATCGTGACAAATAAAGGCACGCAACGCATTACGATTACGCCAAACGATAAAGAAACGACCGTTAAAGTAAAAAGCGCGAAACCGAAAAGAATTATTGTTGACCCGGACGAATTTATTTTGAAGGAAATTGTTAATTAATGAATTGTTGGTTAATCGTTACTTGTTAATTGTTAATTGTCTTCATAAACATTTACCATTAATAATTAACGATTAACGATTAACGAAAGTATGAACATTGGAATCACGGTTTATCCAACTTACGGCGGCAGCGGAATTGTCGGCTCGGAACTCGGGCGCGAGCTTGCCGCACGCGGTCATAACGTCCATTTTATCTCGTCCACTCTGCCGACGCGTCTGACGGAACTGAACGAGCGCGTGCATTTTCACGAAGTCGAAATGATGAGCTATCCGCTTTTCGAGCATCAGCCGTATGATTTGGCTCTGGCGACGAAAATGGCGACCGTCGCGCGTTCGGAAAAGCTCGATCTGCTGCACGTTCACTACGCGATCCCGCATTCGATCTCGGCGATTCTGGCGCGCGAATCGATCAAGCAAAAACGCTATGTTCCCGTGATTACGACGCTGCACGGCACGGACATCACGCTCGTCGGCGCAGACCGTTCGTATTTGCCGATCACGCGCTACGGACTTCAGCAATCGGACGGCGTGACTGCCGTATCGAGATTTTTGAAACAGGCGACGATCGAAACTTTCGATTTTGACGAGATCGAAGTGATCCCGAATTTTATCTGCGCGTGTCATTACAAGAAACTGCCCGAATCGCCGCTGCGCGAAGAACTTGCCCCGAACGGTGAGAAACTGCTCGTCCACGTTTCGAACTTCCGCGCCGTCAAACGTCCGCTCGATTGCGTCGAAATTCTCGCCAAGGTCAAAGCCAAAGGCGGAAAAGCCCGTTTGATCATGGTCGGCGACGGTCCCGAACGCTCGGCTTGCTATTATCAAGCCGAAAAATTGGGCGTCAAAGACGAGTGCGTTTTTGTCGGCAAACAGGCGAATATCTCGGATTATCTCGGCGTCGCGGACGTTTTCCTGCTGCCTTCCGAGCTCGAATCGTTCGGTCTCGCCGCGCTCGAAGCCGAAGCCTGCGAAGTTCCCGTGATCGCAACCAGAATCGGCGGAATCCCGGAAGTCGTCACCGACGGCGAAACCGGTTTTTTGAGCGACATCGGCGATACCGAAAAAATGTCCGACGACGTGATGAAACTTCTCAAAGACGAAGCGATGCGCATCGAAATGGGCGCAAAAGCACGCGAATCAGCCGTTTCGCGTTACGGTTCGGAGCTGATCATTCCGCAATATATTTCGTTCTACGAGAAAATTTTACAAACCGCCAAATCAGCGACCGCCTAAAAACAGCCTCAGGTCTCAAGTCTCAAGTTCCAAGTTGTTGTTTTTAACTTGAGACTTGGGACTTGAGACTTGAGACTCATTTCTCTACCATTAAACCTTATGCTCAAACGCTATATGCACAAGCGCGAACGGGAACACGCGATGCGTGACAACAACCGCGTCGTGCGCGAATTCGGCTGGGGAATGGAGTTTGTCAAGGAAAACGCGAACGGCGCGGATCCGCGCGAATTTTTCCGCGAATATTCCCGCAAAACTATTGCAAAGAGCGATGATTTTTTCTGCTCGCCCGGAATTTCCGATTACAACTTAACGGATGATCAGCTGACCTGGACGAGCGGCATCAAAACTTTTTCGGCGGAAAACAACACGGTTTACGCGCAGTTTTTCCCGCACGCGGAAAACAAAAAATCGGCGGTCGTCGTGCTTCCGCACTGGAACGCGAAGGCGGGAACGTATTTCGATCTGTGCAAAATGTTCAATCGTTTCGGAATGAGCGCGCTTCGCGTCACCTTGCCGTATCACGAAAAGCGGATGCCGCCCGAGCTCGACCGCGCCGATTATCTGGTCGCGCCGAACGTCGGACAAACTCTGCAATCGCTGCGGCAATCGGTCGTTGACACGCGTTCCGCCGTCAGATGGCTGAAAGAGCAAGGCTACGAAAAAGTTGGAATAATCGGCACGAGCATCGGCTCCTGCGTCGGATTTTTCGCGTTCGTTCACGATCTGCAGATCGATGCCGGAGTTTTCAATCACGTT
>DATLOR010000504.1:0-5426 GCA_035536135.1 Pyrinomonadaceae bacterium
ATTTCGCTTGAATTAGGCGAAAAATAAAAAGTTCGCGCGTCTCTTACGGCGGAAGCAGTTTTGTTTATTAATTTTAATGAGCTGATCTGAGAAAAAATGAATAAGTTCAATTTTACAGGAGAAAAATGTTGAAATCCGAATTAGCCCGCCGTTCGTTTGCGGCATTGTGGTTTGCGGTCGCCGCCGCCATTCCCGTCGGCTTCTATTTTCTGGTTTTTCTGTTTACGCCGTTTACGAGCGGGATAATTTACCGGGTGGTCACGACGGTCGTGCCGGTTTTCGCGGCGGGGATCGGCGGATTGTGGTTGGGAGCGGGCATTCTCGACGAAAAAAAGACGAAATCCCCGATCGGGGCTGCCGGTCGCGGTTTGGCGATCGCCGCGTTTGCGTATTTGTTCTTATTTATTTTCGAGCTTGTTTTCGGGGTGATTTATAACAACGACCAGAACAGCGAGGAACTTTACAGGCTGATCGAAGTAATTACAACGATGTTTTTATACGGCTTGCTTCTTTTCGGATGGCTGATCGCGGTTGTCGGCGCGGCGGCGGGCGGGCTGCTTTATCTTTTCAGGTCAGAGACTGTAAAAGCCGAATCGAAATAATATTCAGGCATTGACGGCGGCAAAAATGACGTTCGTTCAAACCGCAAAAAATACTGGCGAAAAGGGAATCGGGGCAAAATTTTACGTTAAAAAAAGCGATTAGGAAAGATTTATGAAACATCTAAGTTTAGTCATTTGCTCAATTCTATTTACTTTGGCAATGGCGGCGAATTTATTTGCGGGCGATTACGCCGAATTGAAAATTTTGGGTTTTTCCGCCGACGGCAGATATCTCGCGTTTGAAGAAGCGGGCGAATGGGACGTCCATTCGGGCGGCGATTACGCCACAACTTATTTTGTCGATGTCGCCAAAAATATTTATGCCGCCGCGCCGTCGGTATATTCTTTTTCGGAGAATGACGAGCGGCACACCGGACGCTTTTCGCAAGCCGCGCAAATGCGTCGTTACAAATTAAGCGTCGCCGCCGGAATGAAACGCTTTAAGATCGTGCGCGGCAATCTCGGCAGGCTCGTCGCCGCGCATCTGGAAACCGATCACAGTTTCGAGAAACCCGTGATGAAGGAAACCGAAATTGCTCAGAGCGACGGCTCGGTAATCAAAAAAATGATGCCTTTTTACGAAGGCGACAGTCTGCTGCCGGAGGAATACAACGCGAATAAAATAATTTTTAACCCGCTTAATTATCCGGTCAATCCGGCGGACGAGAAGTTTTACGAGCTCGAACTAAAACAGAATCCGTCCGGCAAGTCCTGCGAAGTGCGCGGCGTTGAGGCGGATGCCTCGATGATCGAACTAACGCTCCAGGAGATCGACCATTATTCAGAATCGCCGCTCCGCATTTTGCAAAAGGACAATTTTCTGCCCGAAGCCCGAAATTGCCCGTATGCCTACAACATCGAACAGGTTTATCTTTATAAAGACAATCTCGCCGTTTTTCTCGACGTTTACACGATGGGTTTTCCGGGTTCGACGCGGCGCTATATGGTCGTCACGGGAGCACTTGACGATGAAGGCGTTGAATAAAGATTTTCATCAAAGGGCGCTTTAATTTGACAGCTGCGTGCCGGGAGCTTAATTCAGTGCTGATACTTTTTCCGAATAATGTTATGTTTATGCCGAGAAAAAAATTGACCGATGAAAATAGAACGTCTGCTTCGAATAATATTATTGTCCGGCTTACTGCTGATTTTGCCGAATTTTTCGCAAGCCGGACATTTGCCGGTCAAATCCTACACGACGTTTGACGGTCTGGCGAATGATTCGGTCAACAAGATCTTTCGCGATTCGCGCGGTTTTTTGTGGTTCTGCACGGGCGAAGGTTTGTCGCGCTTTGACGGTTTCGGGTTTAAAAATTACACGCAAACCGAAGGTTTGCCGCACCGCAACATCAACGATCTTTTGGAAACGGCGGACGGTGATCTGCTGGTCGCAACGACGAACGGCTTGGCGGTTTTCAACCCGAACGGGACGGCTTACCGCTGGAATATTCTAACCTCAAAACTCGAACAAAATACGGACGCGCCGCCGATGTTCCGCACTTTTCTCACGCCGAATCCAAATGATGAAGCGAAAAGGCGAAGCGTTTTGACGCTCGTCCAGTCGCCGAGCGGTCAGGTTTTTGCGGGAACGGCAACGGCTCTCTATCAATTGGAAAAATCGGGCGGCGAATGGATCTTTCACGAAGTCGCCTCCGAATTATTTCCCGCAGACACTGTTTTTGCAGCCTTACAGTTCGATTCCTACGGTTATCTGTGGAGTCTGACGAGTTCGGGAATTTACCGGATGTCGCCGGACGGCGTTGTCAAAAAGATCGAGGGCGACGGGGGCGGTTCGATCCTGCTTGATAAAAGCGGGCAGATTTGGATCAGTGCGAGCGGAACGAATGCGGGGTTGCGCGTTTTCACGATTTCCGCCGACGGGCAGACCGTGGAGCTTAAAAGAACTTATCGAAAGACGGACGGCTTGCCGATCGAAAATGCGATGTCTGAGATCCGCCAGGTTTCCGACGGGCGGGTCTTGGTTTTAGCGGGCGAAACTTTATGCGAATTTCTGCCGAATGCGGCTGAAAACGAGTCGAAATTTCGCGTTATCGCCCGCGGCGCGTTTCAATCGCTGGCAGAAGACGGCGGCGGAAGTTTATGGCTCGGCACGGTTCAGGAAGGCGCGTGGAAAATTTCCCCGACCGGCTTTGTCAAATTCGACCAGTCAGACGGTATTCAGCCCGAAGATATTTCTTCGATTTTTACAAATTCCGGCGGTGAGCTTTTTATCACAAGCGGCAAACAAACGGTTTCGCATTTCACCGCCGGAAAGTTTGAAAGCATTATCCCGAACGGCTTAAAAAGCCGCAGTTGGGGAAGTACTTATCTCGATTTTCAATCGGCGAACGGCGATTGGTGGGCAACGTCCACGCAGGGGTTGCGCTTTTATTCAAAACCCGCAAAATTTACCGACTTAAGCACGATTCCGCCCAAAAAGGTCTACACGTCCGCCGACGGATTATACTCGAACGAAGTTTCCAATCTGTTTGAAGATTCGAGCGGCAATGTCTGGATCACGACCATCAACAGCGGCGCGACTCTCCAGCGGTGGGAACGCCAAACAGGAAAAATAATCCGCTTTTCGGCGGACGATAATTTGCCGCCCTCAAACGGCGCAATCGCTTTTGGAGAAGATTCGGAAAATAATCTTTGG
The DNA here is from genome assembly GCA_035536135.1 of Pyrinomonadaceae bacterium. GTDB lineage: Bacteria > Acidobacteriota > Blastocatellia > Pyrinomonadales > Pyrinomonadaceae > JAFDVJ01. The sequence continues at coordinate 3,259 of DATLOR010000504.1, forward strand.
ATCGGTTTTTACTTTGGCGGGCTGGCGCGCTATCGTCACGGCAAGTTTCAGTTTTTCAAAGCCGCCGACGGCATTCCGGTCGGTTCGATCAGAAGTATTTACGCCGATAAAAGCGGGCGTTTGTGGATCGCGTCGGCGAGCCGCGGAGTTTTTCGTTCCGATGATCCGACTGCCGAAAATCCGAAATTCGTCAATATTTCGACCGCCGAAGGCTTGGCGAGCAACCAGATAAACTGCGTCACGGAAGACAATTTCGGGCGCATTTACATCGGCACGGGACGCGGCGTCAACCGCCTCGATCCGGCGAGCGGCAACCTGAAACTTTACACGCAAGCCGACGGTTTGCCGGGCAGTGTCGTTTCGCTCTGCCGCCGCGATTCGGCGGGCGCTCTGTGGTTCGTTTCGCGCAACAGTTTGGTCAAATTCGTCCCGCAAACCGAAAATCTTTTGCGTGCGCCGATGGTTTTTATCGGCAGTATAAGCGTCAACGGCGTGACGCAGAAGATTTCCGAACTCGGCGCGGAAAATGCCGGGAATTTGAGTTTTTCATCGGATCAGAAACAGATCAAGATCGACTTTTTCGCGCTCGGATTCGGTGCGGGCGACCGGCTTCATTATCAATACAAGCTCGGCGAACAGGATTGGAGCGCGCCTGACGAACAGAAATCAGTGACTTTTAATCTCGAACCGGGTGATTACCGTTTTGCCGTTCGCGCCGTCAATGCCGATGGTGTGGCGAGCGAAAATCCGGCAACCGTTTCATTGACCATCGCGCCGCCGTTTTACCGGCGTTGGTGGTTTATATTGTTGTCGGCAATATTCGTCGTCGGCGTAATTTTAGCCGTCGAACGCACCCGCGCGGCGCGTCTGCGGGCTTTGAAAAACGCCTTCGGCAAGCTTTCGGTTTCCGAGAATCGGTTTCGTCAGATGAACGAGCAATCGCCGCTCGGGATCGTTATTTTCGCGCCCGACGGTTCGATTCGCGCGGTCAATCGCGCTTACGAAAATTTTTGGGGAATCACCTACGAACAGATCAAAAACTGGGATTTTTTCAACGACGAACAGCTGATCAGAATCGGCGTCGTCGAAAAACTGCGGCGCGTCTTTGCGGGCGAAACCGTTCATTTTCCGCCCGAACCATACAATCCGCGCGACAATAATCACGGCATCGAATTCGTCGAAAAAGCCGCGATGCCGTGGTTTGAATCGTTTGCCTATCCGGTCAAAAACGACGCGGGCGAACTGCTCGAAGTGATTCTCGTGATGGAAGACGTGACCGATGCCAAGCGCGCCGACGAAATCGAACGAACCGCGAAAAGCGACCGCCTGCGCGAACTCGAACAGGTGCGCCGGAGAATCGCCGCCGATCTGCACGACGACATCGGTTCGAGCCTGACGCAAATCTCGATTTTCAGCGAGGTTTTACGTCAGCGCGTTGATAAATCGAACGAAAAAGTTTTAGAACTGCTCGAATTTATCGCCAGTTCGTCGCGTGAGCTGGTTGACGCGATGAGCGATATTGTCTGGGCGATCAATCCGAACAAGGATTTTTTGAGCGAGCTTTCGGGCAAAATGCGCCGTTTCGCCGCGGACGTTTTCACAGCGCGAAACATCGAATTTACTTACGCGGCAACACCGATCGCCGACATTGCTCTGGGCGCGAATCTGCGCCGCGAAGTATATTTAATTTTTAAGGAATCGGTCAACAACATTGTCAAACACGCCGAATGCAAAACCGTCGAAATTGAACTGATAATCGAAAACTCGGAAATTCGTCTAATCCTGCGCGACGACGGCAAAGGTTTTGAAAACAACCGCGAGAACGGCGGACACGGACTTTTCAGTATGAACGCCCGCGCCGTCGGTTTGGGCGGCAAACTCGAAATCGTTTCCGGCAAAACTTCGGGAACGACGGTCAAGCTGACCGTTCCGCTCCAGTCCGAACAATGAGCGGCGGCGACCGGTTAATCGCTTGGACGTAAATTTTCGAAACAGGCGATAGATCAAATTAGAGATTTGTTTCGAGCATCGCCGCCACTTCCTGACCGATCGGCTAACAACGGTTCCGAAAGTTAGTCTGAACCCGATAAAACCGTTTTCTGCCGCCTCTGGTTGAGACATTCTACCCGTATAAGTAGTGATTTTGTTTGACGACTGCTTTATTGTAT
>DATLOR010000505.1:0-8598 GCA_035536135.1 Pyrinomonadaceae bacterium
GAAACGACCGCGCTGGTTCTGCAATTGCTCATTAAATTGAACAAAGAACAGCCGGCGGCGAACAACGAACTGATCAGCAAAGCGACGATGTTTTTACTCAAATCCAAAGACCGCTACGGCGTTTGGTATTCGACGCAAACGACTATCAATGTTCTGGATGCGTTTCTCGCCTCGCTCACGGAGAGCAAGAATCAAACCATTCAAGTGTCGATCAACGGCGAAAAGCTCAAGGATTTCGCCGTTTCATCAGAGCAGATCGAACCGATCATTTTGGACTTGACCGATAAGATCACGAACGCAAATCGTTTGGAAATAACGAGTTCGGATAATTCGACGGTGATGTCGCAGGTCGTCAAAACGCATTACGTCGATTGGAAGGACGCGGAAATTTCGAATCGCGATGTCAATGATTCGCGCGCGATCCGGCTTGATTACAAATGCGACAAGCAAACGGCGAAAATTATGGAAACCGTCAATTGTGCGGTCGAAGCCGAGCGCGTCGGGTTCAAAGGTTACGGGATGCTGCTCGCGGAGATCGGGATTCCGCCGGGCGCAGACGTTTCGCGTGAAAGTTTGGAAAAAGCGTTTCAAGCCGACTGGAGTCTGAGCCGCTACGACGTTTTGCCCGACCGAATCGTCCTTTATCTGTGGTCGAAAGCCGGCGGTTCGCGCATTAATTTTTCGTTCAAGCCGCGTTACGGCATCAACGCCCAAACTCCGGCTTCGGTCATTTACGATTATTACAACGAAGAAGCCAAAGCGACGCTTGCGCCGCTCAAATTTGAGGTGAAATAAGGTCTTTAACAAGGGGAAAAGTTATGAATAGGAAACTCATCTTTACGGTTTTTTTTAGTCTTCTGGCGAGCTTGACCGCGACCGCGCAGGTTTTTTTGAAGGTCAACGAAAGCGAAACGAAGGCAAATTTTGAAAATGGTCAATTGCAGACAAATCTGGTCGTGGAAAATTCCGCGGCGGCGGTCAACGCCAGGGTCAAGCTCGAAGTGCTCGACGCGCAGGACAATGTTCTTGCGTCAAGCGAAACCTTGCAAAATCTGCGGCGCGGAAAACAAAATTTTTTGATTCCGGTGACATTCAGCGCAGTCGCCGACACGGGCGAATTGCTCTGGAAGCGGCTGCGCTACACGATTTTGCCCGAAAATTCCGCCGTTTCGATTTCGAATATCGTTTCGCTTTCGGAAATTATGCCCGAAGTCTTTGAACTGCAAATTTCCGCGCCCGAACGGATCTTTGCCGGAATGAATCTTCGCGCGCATATTCTCGCTCTTCATCCGTTTACCAAAAGACCGGTCAAAAACGTCGAAATCAGCGGCGATCTCGAACTCAAACTCGCTACCGAGTCGGACGAAACGGAACTCGTCGTGAAAGCGAAAGGCAAAACGAACGACGAGGGTTTCACATCGCTCGACTTTAAAATTCCGGCGAGCGCGAAACTCGACGACGGCGAAATTAAGATCAAAGGCGTCAAAAACGGGATCGTCCGCGAAGCTGATGAATCGCTCGAAACTTCCGTCGAAGCGTTCGTTTATCTCAACACCGACAAACCGATCTATCAGCCGAACCAAAAATTATTCGTGCGCGGGCTTTATCTCGACCCGCTGAAACGTCCGCTCGCGGATAAGGAATTGAATTTTGAGATCAGCGACGAAGAGGGCGAAACCGTATATGAAGGCACGGCGAAAACCTCGCGTTTCGGCGTGATGAACATCGAGTGGCAAATTCCCGAAAGTTTCAAGCTCGGAACTTATAAGATCGAAATCGAAAACGACGGCGAGGGCGTGATCGGTCTCGCTCAATTTAAGGTTTCGCGCTATGATCTGCCGAATTTTACGGTGACCGCCAAATCCTCAAAACCGTTTTATCTGACAACCGAAAAATCGGCGCTCATTACGGTCAACGCCAATTATCTTTTCGGTAAACCCGTGACCGGCGGAAAGGTGCGCGTTGTGCAGGAAAAGTCGCGCCGCTGGAATTATGAGAAACAGGAATACGAAACCGAAGAAGGCGCGCCGCTCGAAGGCGAAACGGACGCGGAAGGGAAATTCACCCGCCAAATAGATCTGACAGAAGCGCAGGAAAATCTCGCCCGAGACAACTGGAAGCGGTTTGCCGATGTCAAATTTGCCGCGTATTTTACCGATCTGACGACCAATCGAACCGAACAGCGGCGTTTTGATATTCGCATCAGCAAAGGACCGATCCACGTTTATTTTATTCGCCAAAGTGCCGACCCGAATCCGAAAGTTCCGTACCTTTTTTATGTTTCGACGTTTTATGCCGACGGAACACCGGTTAAATGCGATTTGAAGATCGAAGGAAATTACGCGGGCACAACCCTGCAAACAAAACTTGCCGAAGACAAAACGAATTCCTACGGCGCGAGCAAATTTGAGGTGCGTTTTCCCGACAAACCTTTTCCCGAAGCCAAAAATGAATTCAATTTCCGCATTATTGCCGACGACAAAAAAGGAAATCGCGGGCTTTTGGAAGACAATTTGTCGATTGACGACGACGAAAAACAAGTCCGCGTGAGAACCGACAAAACGATCTATCTGCCGAACGAACCGGTTGATCTGAAAATTTTTTCGAGCGAGAACGAGCAGACGGTTTTTGTCGACGTGCTGAAAAATTCGAGCGTGATCTATTCCAAACGCGTCCGCATCGAAGACAATCGCGCTAACTTGCTGATTCCGTTTCGTCCCGATTTCAAGGGCGAAATAACGATTGCCGCATACTTTAAGAATAGCGAAAGATATTCCGAAAATGCCGTCGGTTCAAAAACGATTCTTTATCCGGGCGCGGCAAATCTTAATTTGAATCTGAAATCTCTGAAAACGGCATATCGTCCGAATGAAGACGCGCGACTCACGTTCAGCGTGCAAAACAACGAAAAGAAACCGCAGACCGCCGCGCTCGGCGTGCTTATTTTAGACAAAGCCATCGAAGAACGCGCACGTACCGAGCAGCTTCCCGACAATTTCGCCAGTATTCGCAGATTGCTCGGAACAGCGGACACTTTCGGCAATCTGACGCGCAGAGATTTGGACAATCTCGATCTAACCCAGCCGATCGACAATGATTTGCAGCTTGCGGCGGAATTTTTGCTCGTCAATAAAACATTCGAGCCGAATTTTTTCGAGAGCGATTCCTTTCAGTACGATTTCAGCCGGATCTATCAGGATTATTTCAATAAAAAGCTCGAAAGTTTTGAAAAGATTATAAAGGAGAATTATGAAAAAACGGGTGATTTCCCAAAAGATGAAAACGCTCTGCGCCAAATTCTATCGGCAAACGGCGTAAATTTTGACGAGTTGCATGATGCCTGGGAAATGCCTTTTCAAGCTAAATTTTCTGCCGACCGCGCCGACACGATTTTGACTTTGAAAACGGCGGGCGCGGATAAAAAAACCGGCAGCGACGACGATTTTACGGTTAAGGAAATACGGTTTGAATGGTTTCGGAAAACTCAAAACGAATTAAGCGCGGCGCTCAATAACTACCGGGAGAAGACCGAAAAATCGCCGAACACGGCGGAAGAATTGAAAGCGATCTGGAAGGAATCGGGCATCAATTTTGATTCATTGCGCGACGGCTGGAATCGCCCGCTTTATCTCGAAAAGATTCGGTATGACCGCGAAATTCAAAAAGTAACGCCTGAAACCGTCGGCAATCTCGACGGCGAACGCCAGCAGGTCATGCGCTCAAAACTCGTTGCTCAAAAAGTGATTTTATTCAGGATCAGAAGCGCGGGCGCCGACGGTATTCAAGGCGTTTTTGACGATTTTAATCTGGCGGCTTTCACGGTCGTTCTGGAAGAAAAGGATCTCTCGAATGACCAGCCGAAAACAGAAATTTTCAAAACGCGGATTTCCGGCGCGAAAGGCGCCGTCGGCGGAACTATCACGGATCAAATGGGCGCGGTCGTTCCGGGCGCGAACGTTTCGGCGGCAAATATGAGTTCGGGCGAAATTTTTTCCGTCAGAAGCGATGAAAACGGCGAGTTTTTGCTTGCCAATCTGCCTTCGGGAAAATATAAAATAACGGCTGAGTCGCCCGGTTTTCAACAGTATGTGATCGAAAATGTCGTTGTTTCCTCGATGAATCTGGTAAGCATCAAGATAATTTTGGAAGTCGGCGGAGTTACCTCGACGGTTGATGTCACGGCTGATGTCTCGATGACCGTAAATAGTTCAAGTTCAAGTATCAGAACCGTCACCAGAAGCGAAGCCGGATCAATCGCCGGAATTTTTGAAAACAACAAAGATGCGCCGAGTTTTACGCCGCGGGTGCGTGAATATTTCCCCGAAACTCTGCTCTGGCAGCCCGAACTTCTGACCGATAAATACGGTAAAGCGGAACTTAAATTCAAGCTCGGCGACAATCTGACGACGTGGAAACTTTACGCCTTCGGCTCGACGGAAACGGGCGAAATCGGTCTGGTCGAACAGGAATTTCAAACCTTTCAGCCGTTTTTTGCCGAACTCGATCCGCCGCGTATTTTGACCGAAGGCGACGAAATCGCGCTGCCCGTGCCCGTTCGCAATTATACGGATAAACGTCAGAAAGTTACGGTTTCGATGACGGCAAACGATTGGTCGCGCAATCTGAGCGGCGCGGCGCAGAACATCGAAGTTCCGGCGAGCGCGAGCGCCAACGCCGTCTTTAATTTTCAGGCAGTTGCGCCTGTCACGGACGGCAAACAAAAGGTGACGGCGCTCGCCAAAGGCGAGGGCGACGCGATCGAAAAAACCGTCACGGTTCGTCCGAACGGCAAGGAAATAATCGAAACCCAATCGAATATATTTAACAAATCCGCGTCTTTTGACGTGAATTTTCCAACCGCCGCTTTTCCGAACAATCGACGCGCGGAAATTAAAATTTACCCGAATATGCTCGCGCACGTTGCCGAATCGGTCGAAGGACTACTCAAACGACCTTACGGCTGCGGCGAACAGACGACTTCTTCGACCTATCCGAATCTGATGATTCTGAAAATCGACAAGGAACTAAAAAAAGACGTTGACCCGCGCATCAAGGCGCAGGCAAAAATCTATCTCGAAGAAGGCTACAAACGGCTTTTGAATTATCAAACCGGGAGCGGCGGGTTTTCCTACTGGGGGAAAACGGACACGCCGAATGCCGCGCTGACGGCTTATGTTCTGCGCTTTTTGCACGATGCCGGAGATTTTACGCAAATTGACGAAACGGTTGTCGAACGCGCGGAAAACTGGCTTCTGCGTGAGCAGAAAGTGAACGGCAGCTGGGAATCGAGCCAGGGAAACACGGATGTTTCGACCGCCTATATTTTGCGTTCGCTGTCGCTGACGGCAGGTGGTGACGCGCAAAAACGCAAGGCTTTGCAAACGGCGGTCGGATTTCTGGGGAAGCGATTCGAGAACATCAACGATGCTTTTGTGCTGGCAAATCTTGCCCTCGCTTTGCAGGAAACCGGCGAGACGGAAACGGCGCAAAAGGCAATCGAAAAACTTCAAAAACTCGCTCAAACCAAATCCTTTTCGCAATTTTGGACGACCCCGAACACGCCGTTTAACGGTTGGGGAACGACCGCCCAGATCGAAACGACCGCGCTTGTCGTGCAGGCATTGCTTCAGTTTCAGCCGCCGCAGCGTGATCTGGCAATTCAAAGTCAAATCTTTTACGGTCTGAGCTTTCTCCTCAAAAACAAAGACCGCTACGGCGTTTGGCATTCGACGCAAACGACCGTCAATGTTCTGGATGCGCTCATTCTGTTTCAAAAAACGCGGCTGAGCAGCGAAAAAAACGGGGACGAAAAAGCCGAAATCTACATCAACGGCAAAAAGGCGCAGGAATTTCCGGTGTCGGACAAAGGCTTGAACAGTCCGGTTATTTTCGACGCGTCGGCGTTTTTGACCGCCGATAACAACCGCATCGAGATCAGAACTTCGGAGGATTTAAGCCTGACAATGGCGCAGATCGTTTCAAAACATTACATTGATTGGAGCGACGCACGGGAAGTCTCGCCATATTTTGATCTGAAAGTCGATTTTGACAAATTGCAGGCGAAAATCGGCGAAGAAATTATTTGTAAAGTTCTGTTGCAGAGAAAAGAAGGTCGTTACGGAATGGTTTTGGCGGAAATCGGTTTGCCGCCGGGTGCCGATGTTGATCGTGCAAGTTTGGAAAAAGCCAAAGCGGAAGGTCGTTTCAGCCGTTACGATGTTCTGCCCGACCGCGTAATCGTCTATCTATGGTCATCGTCCGGCGCCGCCGAGTTTAATTTTAAGTTCAAACCGCGCTTCGGTTTAAGCGCGCAAACCGCGCCTTCGCTGGTTTACGATTATTACAACGAAGAAGCCAAAGCAACGCTTGCGCCGCAGAGATTTGAGGTGAAATAAGAATTTGGAGAAATCATAAAGATGCGACTTTTTGCTCCGTCTTTGCCGTTATTTGCTCCGTCTCAGCAGTAAAAAGCCTCAACGATGAGGCTTTTTGCTCCAACTTCGAGGCTTTTTACTCCATGTTTGGTGTTTTTTGCACCGAAGATGGAGCTTTTTACGCGATGTTCGGTGCTTCTTGCTTCAACATTGCCGTTCGGAACGCCAACTTTGCAGCTTTTTACGCCAACCGCGACGTTTTTAACACCGATCACACCGATCAAGATTTGAATTGCCTAAACTATTCGCCGTTTTGATTGTCGTCAACCGCTATTTCGGGGAATTCCGCCGTGAATTGTTCACGCGGTTTTGAATCGATCTCACCGCGCAAAGCACGCGTGCCGACATTCGCTTTAAAATTGCCGTTGTCGTCGTAAAGCCGCCGGTACTGCGCCGAGTTGCGGATGATTCCCTGGACATAGCCTTTGGTTTCCTTGAACGGAATCGCTTCGACAAATTCGTCAATTTCGTTCGGCAAGCTTGCCGTCCATTGAGGGACGCGTCCCGGTCCGGCATTATACGCGACGGCGACGTATTCGACGCGCCCGAATTTATCGAACTGGTCGCGGATATAAGCCGTGCCGAGCTCGATGTTGATCGCGGGCTGGAAAAGCGTTTCAGCGGAAATCGCGGTGATCGTCGAATTGTATTTTCGGGCGACGGCGCGGGCGGTCGGAATGAGCAGCTGCATCAAGCCGTAAGCGTTCGCGCCCGATTTCGCACGCGGGTCGAAGATCGTTTCCTGACGAATGAATCCGGCAACCTGATGCGCGTCGAGCCTTCTTTGCGCCGCCCAGTATTTGATGTCGCTCCAGTTCGTCAGAGGATAAAAAATGTCCCATTCTTCGCGTCCCATTTCTTCGGGAAACATCTGCGCGTAATCGGGATAGCTTTTCGCGAGCGAGAGCAGGGCATTCACCTGATCGCCTTTCAAACGGTAATGTTTGGCGAGCGCGAGATTGATCTTCGGGCTGTTCCCGGCGGTTTTCTGCGCTTCTTTGAGCTCGTCAACGCCCCAATCGAAAAGCCCGACGATGCTCAAGTCTTCCGATTTCTCGACGCGTTCCAGTTCCTTTTCCCTTGAAGTTTCCGCCGCGACCGTAATCACTTTCAAATTCGCGACCGCTTTCGGCACGAGCGAACCGGCAGGGAAATTCGCCGCGCCCTGACATTTGCCCTGCCCGCGCAAAGCCGTCAGTTTTTGCAGGGCAAGATAGCCGTACCAATTCGCGCCGTAGCGGTAAACCGTCGCGTCGTAAAGCGCGCACGCTTCGCTGGTCTTTCCGGCGAGTTCCGAATCACGCGCCGCCCAGTAACCCGCTTTGCCGCGATTGGTCGAATCTTTGTCAACGTAGCGCGCCAGATGTTCGAGCAGCATTTGCGAAGAGATCTGAAAATTTTTGCTTTCGTGCTGAAGCCACGCGAGCTCGAATTGCGCTTTGGCAACATCGATCGCGTTCGGAAAGGCGGAAACCGCCGTCTGCAAAAAATAATTTTCGTCCGTCTTGTTTTTCGCGTCACGCGCCGCCATTCCGGTATCGATCCACGCTCTCGGCGTTAATTTGCCCGCCGGAAATTTTTGCCGCATTTCTTCGGTGATGGAGCGCGCCTGCGTCCAAAGTTTGTTTTTTGCATAACCGAGCGCGAGATTGTAATAGGCTTCTTCTTTTTCTTTGGCGGAAACCGGAAGCGCATTGAACGCATTAACGGCTTCCGTCATATTTTTGAGATTACTAAAAGTGATCAATCGTTTCAGTTGAATTTCGGGCGTCATTGCCGCGGGAAAACTCGAAACAAGTGCGCCGTAAGCCGTATTGGCTTCCGTATAATTTTTCGCGGCGTAGAGCTTATCGGCGCGAACGGTGATTTCTTCCGCCGTTTGCGGGGTCAAAGGCTGGCTCCAGAAGGTCAGTTTCGTTTCGGCTTCTTTGGCTTCGCCGGTTCCCGCGCCGTAGAAATAAACTTTCCGGTAAAACTTTACCGCTTCGCTTTGATTGCCGCTCGTTTCAAAGGATTTTGCCGTCAGCAGAAGCGCGTCCGCCTGATTTTTATCGTTCAAATCCTGCAAAAATGCGGGAACCTGCGCGGCTTGTCCCGATTGGATCGCCGAATTTGCCCAGAGCAGTTTTGCTTCACGCGCCCGCAAAGAATTCGGAAAATCCTT
>DATLOR010000506.1:0-20665 GCA_035536135.1 Pyrinomonadaceae bacterium
CCCAGAGTATTGAAAGCCCGCTCCAAACCGTGAACGCAGTCAACGGCAGAACAACGCCTGAAAATTCGAGCCGTGAAAAATTCGAAAGAGCGATTTCCTTGCGGAAAAAGATCAGTGCCGAAACAAGCGTCAGAAAGATAAATCCGCCGAGCGCAAATTCGGTCTGCCACAAGTAACCGATAACCGCCGAAGGCTGAGGAATGGTCGGAACAAAGCTCGCCAGAATCAACAGCGACCACAGCGCGATCGGGCTGAACGGCACTGTTTTGATCATTTGGTTAAAACTCGGCGAGCTGTTCATCGGGTAATTTCCTTAAAAGAAAAGCGGAAAGAGATTTTTCTTTTTCCGCTTTTCCGGGTGGGGTATTTAAAGGGGGACAATAATTTTACGAATTAGTTAAATTATTGAATCGGTGAGGCTCCGGTTGTCGTCAAAACACCTGATGCGCAAACACTAGCACCCGAAACTTCATAAATAACGCCTTCCGTGCCGACTGCAAAGTTACGTGTTCCGGTCGAAGTGCTTGAAGGAACGGCAGAAGCGCAATATGTTCCGGCAGCAGTTGACGAAGCGAATGTATAGCCGCTTTTTGTCGGTCCCGTGGCATTGAAAGTTGAGTCTATAAGTCCGGCACCATATAAACCCTGAGTATTTGCGTAATTTGAATTTGCACCCGTTGTTGCAAAATAGGTAACTTCCGCACTGTGGATTGTGCGAAGCGATGAAATCGCCGATGCTTCGTTAGCCGCACGGCGCGAAGCCAAAAGCGACGGAATCGCGATCGCCGCGATGATTCCGATGATGATAACGACGACTAAAAGTTCGATAAGGGAAAAGCCTTTTTGATTTTTCATATGTTTCATTTATCTCCTAATTTTTCTTAAATTAAACGCAGTAACAGTTACTTGAAAACCTTCCGAGCTTCCTTCAGTTTTGTCTTATTTGCGTATGCCGTCCCCTTGTGCAAGACGTGTGCCGCAATCCGTCAAACATCCGTTTTCCGCGCTCAAAGTCAATAACGGCGGTCGTTTCCCTGCCCTGCGCCGTTTCCCGCAAAAAGTATCCAAACACAAAAAAGTAAGACTTTTTCTCAGGTGATCTGAGAAAAAGTCTTAGATTTTAAGATCTATTCTGAAAAGATTTATTTCGTGCGGGCGATGGTCGCCGGTTTGGGAATTCCCGTGCAGTCGTTCCACAAACGGTCTGTGCAGGAAAAAAGTTCGGGAACGGTTTCGCGCGTCATCGCCTCGATGGTGATGTAGCTTTCCGTCGTGCCGTGCGTGAGAATCGTCCAGCCGACTCTCTCACGGTTGCGCCACGCATACCCGTAAGCCTCGTGCTCGTCCGCGCCCTTCAAATGCTGAACTTCGTGCAGAAGGATCATCGCCCGCTCGGTGTCGTCCTGCGCCTTGGTAAAAAAATCGGGATAGAGCGTGATGATATTAAACGGAAAATTCGCCGCCGCATAGGCATTCTCCTTCTGCGTGAGCGAATTGAGCCAGTTGTCCGTATTCCGAAAAACCGTCAGACGCCGCAGTAAGAACGCTTCGTACCCGAAACCCTTCGCATCGAGCAGATCGATCGCCCGCCCGACCGCCTCGTTTTCGTCCGCCCGCAAAGGCTGTGAAGTGACGAGCAAAGAACTATGAAAGATCGAAAGCAAACACAGCGTGACCGCCAGATAGTAAACCACGCCCCGCACAAAACGCCTGAATTTACTGCGCTTCGAGCCGGGATCCGCGTTTTCCTGCCGGTTATAAACTTCCATAATTTATTTGCGCTTATGTGTGAAAGTTCCGCGTCGTGCAGAAAGACGACCGCTTTGATCCGTTAAAAATATTTGCATAATCCCTCCCTTGCCCGCTTCAATTACTCAAAGTAATTGCATTAAAGTCAGACAGTTTTATTCTGTCCGCAAGATAAAGTGCAAGGATTATGCCGGGTTTGTTCAAATTGCTTAATTTCTATAAATAATGTGTTTGTTATTCGGAAAGTGTGCGCCGTGCAGGAATATTTACGGCTCATATAAACAATGTAAAACATTTGCCAAACAAAGGCAAACTTTATTTTATGCGGCTGAGTTTACAGACAAAAAGAACGGCTCAAAAAATTCAAGCCGTTCTCTGTGTTTTATGACTAACTAATTTTCAGACCAAGTTAATGCCCTTTTTGTTTTCGCTGACGAAAATCGCATCCTGCGGTTTTTTCGGACGATTAGAGTTGTTGTTATCGTCCTTCGGTTTGTCCGGCGGTCGCTCCTTGTCCGGCGCAACGATCTTCGGCGGATCCTTCGGCGGACGATTTTTGTTGTCGTCCTGTTTTTGTGCCGTCGCCGTCATCGAAAGACCGATCATGATCAATGACATAAATATAAATTGTTTTAAAATCTTCATCACGCTTCTTGTTACCTCTTTCCTTGCAATTTCGGGGGCATTTCCGGGGAAAGATGCCGCTATTTTCGTTGCAAGCCTGATGCCACAACAGGTTTTAGACGTATTTATCAGCAATTTTGTCTTAATTGCTTTACATAACTTTACGTTTTACGTAATTTTTATACGAAATCGTAAAGAAAAGTGTTTTTTCGGGTGAAAAAATTTAATAAACGCGCATATCGGGATTTGGTCGGAGCGAGAGATCCGTTTTCTGCGGCTGTTTGCCCGCAAATTTCTTCCGCAGTTTTTTCTCCTTGCGCAAAAGCAGCGGCAGCGTCCAGTTGGCGATCTTCATTCGTCTTAAAGAAGAAATCGGGTCAACCAGATGCGTCGCCGGAAGCTTTGCGCCCGCTTCTTTCATCACGAGCCCGATCGGCAGCTGCATTTCGTCCTGCAATTTGATGATCTTCGCGAGCAGCGCGGCGGCAGGCGTGATCAAAGGTCCGACACCGTAGCGGATCTGCTGTGTGCCGAAAACGTATAGATTTTTGTAGTCCGCCAACACACAGCCCGCATAAACCTGCGCGATATTGCCGTTTTTGACGGGCACCAGCTTTTCGGGCAGAAACGGAAAGCTGACGAAATATCCGGTCGCGCAAACGATCGTATCAACTTCGATCCGTTCGCCGTCAACGAATTCCACGGTTTTGCCGTCGAACCGCTTCACATCTTTATGCGGTTTAATGCGTCCGTGCTTCAAATAATGCAGGATCTCGCTTGAAACGGTCGGATGATGCTCGAAAAGCTTGTGGTCGGGATGCGGCAAGCCGTAATCTTCGTATTTGCCGATCACGATCTTGAGCATTAACTTTAGAACCGCTCGCTGCAAAATGACCGGGAAATAAAGCGCCGGCGATTCCGCGCTCGGCTGACCGAAAAGCGTTTTCGGCAAAAACCAGTAACCGCGCCGCAAAGATAGATGCGCTTCTGAAGAAACCCGCGCCGCTTCGCTCGCCACGTCGCACGCCGAATTTCCGCCGCCGATCACCAAAACTCTTTTTCCGGCAAGCTGTTCGGCTTTTTTAAAATCCTTCGAATGCATCCATTCGCCCGCAAATTCGCCTTCATATTTCGGGAAACGCTTGTCCCAGTGATGCCCGTTGCAAACGATCACGCCTTTGTAGATCCGCTTTTCGCCGTTTGCCAATTCGACTTCCCAGCTTTCGTCCGTCCGGGGCAGACACATCACGACTTTCGTATTGAATTCGATATTTTCGCGCAAATTAAAAGTATCGGCGTAAAGCGCGTAATACGCGCCCATCTGTTTCTGACTCGGAAAATCCGGGTAATCCTTCGGCATCGGGAAATCGGCGTATTCGGTCGTTTTGCGCGAAGAGATGATATGCGCCGAATCGTAAACGCCGTGATACCAGTTTCCGCCAACCTCGTCGTCGGCTTCGGCTTGCGTGTAGGAAATTCCGGCTTCTTTCAAAGCCTTCGCGACGCCCAAGCCGCACGGTCCCGCGCCGATAACCAAAAATTTATCCGAATAATCTTTCATAACTTCTTCCGAGCCGCGATTTATGACAGTATTATAGCTTAAACAGTTTGAAAACAAAGTAAATATTATGAACGATAAAATACAGCCGTTTCTGGTGATAATCGCGACCGTCGGGATGATCGTTTTCAATTATTTCGCGGCGACCGGATTTGCGGGCGGCGTCGCGACCAACGTGCCTTCGGACAAATATCCGACGCATATTACGCCCGCCGGTTATGCGTTTGCGATCTGGAGCCTGATCTATCTCGGGTGTCTTGCGTTCAGCATTTATCAGGCTTTGCCGTCGCAGATCGAAAGATTCCGCTCTCTTCGCCGAATTTATATCGTGAGCTGCGTAGCAAATTGCGCGTGGCTCTATTTTTGGAGCCAGGAAATGATCGTCGTCTGTCTCGGCGTGATTCTGATCCTGCTCGGAACGCTCGCCTGGATCAACATCAAACTGCAAAAAACCGAAACGAACGCTGAATACTGGCTCGCCAAATTTCCTTTCGGGATTTATTTCGGCTGGGTGACGGCGGCGACGATCCTCAATGCGACGATCGCGCTCGTCTATCTCGGCGTCAAAGTTCCGGACGGGACGGCAAATCTGCTCGGCGCGGGATTGATCTTCATCGCGGCGGCTCTCGGCGTGCTGATCCGCCTGAAATTAACGAATTATTTCTATCCTTTAGCGATTGCGTGGGCTTTAACGGCGATCGCCGTCAAACAAAGCGGAAAAACTTTGATCGTCGCGGCAGCCGCGGTCGCCGTCATCGCGTGTCTGATCGCCGCCGTCAGTTTTGTTATGAATATGCCTTCATCAGCTGATAAAACAGCTTGATTTCGGATTTTGGATTTTGGATTAAAAGTATCTGACAAATGAATAACGGAAAACTCTGTATTTCGGTTTGCGCCGCAACCGCCGACGCTCTTTTAGAACAAATAAAACGCGCTGCCGATCTGGCGGACGTGATCGAGATTCGTTTTGATTGTTTGGAGGAAAATGAGCTTGAAAGATTTTTGCCAAACATAAAAAGCTTAAAAAAGAATTACAAGAACGAATTTCTGGCAACTTTTCGCCCGCAGGAACAGGGCGGTCAACGAGAGATCAAGAAAAATGAGCGGCATACTTTCTGGTGCTCGGGCATCGATGAATATGTCGATTGGGCGGATCTGGAAATTGATCTGATCGAGCCGTTCTTAAATTGGGTAAAGCTCAATAAAATTTATTCTTTCCACGATTTTACGGCGGTTCCCGATAATTTATCCGAAATTTATGAAAGTCTTTCGCAAAATCCCGGCGTCGCAAAAATCGCTGTTCAAACCCAGGACCTGACCGACACAATTCCAATCTGGAAACTGCTCGAAAAGGCAAAATCCGAAAACAAAGAGATCATTCCGATCGCGATGGGCGAGAGCGGAAAATGGACGCGGATTCTCGGTTTGGCGCACGGCGCATTTATGACTTACGCCGCGCTCGATTCCGGCAGCGAAACCGCGCCCGGACAAGTTTCGGCGCGAGATTTAATTGAAATCTACCGCGCCAAAGAATTGGACGAAACGACGCAAATTTACGGCATTGTGGGAAGCAACACGGGCGTTTCGATATCGCCGGATATTCACAACACGGCATTTAAGTTTCACGGTTTAAATTCGGTTTTCGTCCCGCTTCAGGTTCACAACCTGGACGAATTTATGCGCCGGATGGTCAAAGCGGAAACCCGCGAAATCGAGCTTAATTTTGCAGGTTTTTCCGTGACGCTTCCGCATAAACAAGCGATCATCAGACATCTCGATCATCTGGATGAAACAGCGGAAAAGATCGGCGCGGTCAACACCGTCAAGATCGTTGACGGCAAGCTTCACGGCTACAACACCGACGCGCAGGGTTTTATCGAACCGCTGCTCAATTCCTACGGCGATCTGCACAATTCAAGAGTCGCCGTCCTCGGCGCCGGCGGCGCGGCGCGGGCGTGCGTCTACGCGCTCAAAAACGCGGGCGCAAATGTCAAGATCTTTGCCAGAGATCTGGCAAAAGCGCAAAGTTTAGCCGAAGATTTTCAGGTTGAATTTAAGGAATTAGCAAAAACCGAAGACCAAAAACCCAAAACCGATTTCCGCGATTTTGATATTCTCGTCAACGCCACGCCGCTCGGGATGAAAGGCAAAGCCGAAGGCGAAACGCCCGTTTCAGCCGAACAGTTAAAAGGTTTGCAGTTGGTTTACGATCTGGTTTACATTCCGTTTCAAACGCCTCTGATGACCGAAGCAGACCTTGCGGAAGTTCCGAAAATCGGCGGACTCGCGATGCTCATCGCGCAAGCCATGGAGCAGCAAAAGATCTGGACGGGAAAAGTCGCGCCGATGAAGGAAATGAGTCAGGCGGCTTTGAAAAGATTGGCTTAAAGAAAAATACTTCTGCTAATGTCGGAAATACCCTTTGAAATGATCGGTAATTGATAAATATCGTATGTTTTATCAAATACCGATCATTTCAGTCTTTAAACTTTACTTCACACATCGGATCTTCCGAATCGGATTTTTTTTTGTAACGATGACCTTTTTTTTCTCTTTTTATCGTTCTCATATGTAAAGAAGCTAAAAATTTAGCTTTTAATACAAAAAAGGAGGAAATTATGAAAAAGCAGATCGCGGCAATTATCGTTTTATTAACATTTTTTTTAGTCATCAGCGCAGTTTCGGTAAGTGCTCAAACAAATCAAAAAATAACGGTTGAGATACCGTTTCGATTTATAGTTGTCGGCGATCAATACGAAGCCGGACAATATGTCATCGAACAGCTTGACGCTCAGAAAGATCCTTTTATGATGACTTTGAGCGGTGCGAACATCGCGGAAAAGAAAGTCTTTATTACGCAGAGTCTGCAGGCGGAAACACCGGTTGAAAACGTCCAGATTGTTTTTTCACAATACGATGAAGATACTTATTTTCTCTCGGAAATATGGACGGGCAACACCAAGGACGGACTGGTAATTCCGATGGGCAGAATCGAACGCAAGCTCGAAAGATTTATGAAGAAAACAAAACAAAAGGTTGAGATCAAAGCTTCGCTTCAATAAACATTGCTTCTCAATAATTCGCCTCACGCCCCCTGAATCCGCGCAAAAGTAAGACTTTCTTACATTGCGCGGATTTTCATCTTTCCTGGTCTGCCGATAAATTTAATCATTTTTAAAGTCCGAATTCTGCTATTCTTGTAATAAATGAACGAAAGATACAGCCGTCAGATTTTGTTTCGTGAGATTGGCGCGGGCGGACAGGAAAAATTGTTGAATTCGCGGGTTCTGCTCGTCGGCTGCGGCGCACTGGGCGCGTCGCACGCCGAGATCTTGGCGCGTGCCGGAGTCGGTTTTCTGCGGATCGTTGACCGCGATTTTGTCGAATTTACGAATCTGCAAAGGCAAACTCTCTACAGCGAATCGGACGCGAAAGAAAGACTGCCGAAAGCGATTGCGGCGAAAAACCGTCTCGCCGAAATCAATTCGGAAATTGAAATCGACGCAATTGTCGCGGACGTCAATCATTCAAATATTGAAGGTTTCGTGCGCGACGTTGATCTGATCTTGGACGGCACGGACAATTTTCAGATTCGTTATTTACTCAACGATGCCTGCGTGAAACACAAAAAACCGTGGATCTACGGCGCGGCGGTCTCATCTTACGGCACGACGATGACGATTTTTCCGCACGAAACGCCGTGTTTGCGCTGCATTTTTGAAGAAATGCCCGACGCCGGAAGCTCGCCGACCTGCGACACGGCGGGCGTGATCCAGCCGATAATTTCGAGCATTTCGGCAATCCAAACGACCGAAGCCTTGAAAATCTTAACGGGAAACCGCGAAAAACTTCATAAATCTCTTGTTCAAATCGACGTTTGGCAAAACGATTGGCGCAAGATCAAACTCGCGAAGCCGAACGCGGACTGCGAAACCTGCGCGCGCGCCAATTTCGAGTTTCTCGATGCCGAATCGGGCGAATTTTCAGCCGTCTTATGCGGACGAAACGCCGTCCAGATCGCGCCGCCGCGCACCGCGCGAATCGATCTGGCAAATCTCGCCGAACGCCTGAAAAACCTCGGCGCAGTCAAACAAAACGAATATCTCGTACGCTTTACTGTCGAAGAAACGGAACTGACCGTTTTCGCCGACGCCCGCGCGATCATTCGCGGAACCGACGACGTGTCGGTCGCCCGTTCGCTTTATGCAAAATTTGTCGGAAGTTAAAAATGGCAGACCAAACGAATTAAATGGTCTTGAAGCAGTCACAAAGACATTCTGTGATTCGTCTTATAAGTGAGGAGTCAAAAATGACGAGAAAATTCTTGTGCAATACACAATCGATTATGAGATAATTTTCACAAGCAGTTTTTCGCATTAAATAACAGAGTTTTTTATGGCAAATAAACCAAAAGTTGTGATTATCGGCGGCGGTTTCGGCGGGCTTCAGGCGGCGAAGGCGCTGGCGAATAAACCGGTCGAAGTCGCGCTTATTGACCGCAAAAATCATCATACGTTTCAGCCGCTTTTGTATCAGGTCGCGACCGCCGTTTTGTCGCCGGGCGAGATCGCTTCGCCGATCCGGCGGATTTTGCACAAAGCGAAAAATGTCGAAGTGATTTTGGGCGAAGCCGTCGCATTCGACCTTGAAAAACAGCTCGTTGAACTTCACGACGGCTCGGAAATTCCGTTTGATTATCTGATCGTCGCCGCCGGAGCGCGGCATTCGTATTTCGGACACGACGAATGGGAAACGAGCGCGCCCGGGCTGAAAACCATCGAAGACGCGCTCGAGATCCGCCGCCGCGTGCTGCTTGCCTTCGAGCTCGCCGAGCGCGAAGCCTATCTGACGGGCGTAAAAAAACATTTGAATTTTGTCGTGATCGGCGGCGGCGCGACGGGCGTTGAAATGGCGGGCGCGATCGCCGGCATTGCGCGTCAGGCGCTCGCCAAAGATTTTAATTTGATCGATACGCGCCGCGCGCTCGTCCAGCTTTTCGAAGGCGGCGACCGTATTTTGAACGCTTTCGACAAATCGCTTTCGGCGCACGCGAAAAAGGATCTGGAAGATCTGGGCGTCGAAGTTTACCTGAATAGTTTTGTCACAGAGGTCGAAGCCGGACGCGTCAAAGTCGGCGACAAATGGATAAACTGCGATGTCGCGGTTTGGGCAACGGGCGTCGCGGCGTCGCATTTAGGCAAAGAATTCGGCGCGGAAACCGATCGTGCCGGACGCGTTTTCGTCAATAAAGATCTGACCGCCGCCAATCACAAAAACATTTTCGTGATCGGCGATATGGTCAATCTTCTGCAGACGGACGGCAAACCCGTTCCCGGCGTCGCGCCCGCCGCGATGCAGATGGCGGAAAACGCCGCCGACAATATTTTGCGCGATCTGAAGGGCGAAGCGCGAAAGGATTTCAAATATTTCGACAAAGGCTCGATGGCGACGATCGGCAGAAACAAGGCGATCGTCGAGCTCGGAAAATTACGTTTGACCGGATTTATCGCGTGGCTTGCGTGGCTTTTCGTTCATGTCATCAGCTTGATCGGCTTCAAAAACCGGCTTTACGTCTTGAGCGAATGGTTTTGGGCATATCTGACCAGAGAACGAAGCGCGCGCTTGATCACGGGCGATGCCGAAGAGCTGCGCGACGCGATGAATTTTCTCGAAGCCAAACGCATTGTCGCAATCGCGCCCGACAAACCGAAAAAAGAAAAAGTAAAACAAACCGTCAAGAAAAAAAATATCGAAGATTAATTTGACCGCAAACCGAACAATTCTCGAAACAAAACGGCTCATCCTGCGTAATTGGACAGATGCCGATTGCTCTCGGTTGCTTGAAATCTTGCGCGACCCGGAAGTTGTTCGCAATGTTGACGACGGCAGCCCTTTCAGCTTTGAAAAAACGCAGAAGTTTCTTGAGGCGATGGAAAAATGCGAACGAGAAAACGGTTTCTGCCGCTGGAAAGTCGTCGAAAAATCGAGCGGCGAGCTAGCCGGCACTTGCGGTTTCGGACGGATCAAAGAAACGAACGAAATCGAAATCGGCTATCTTTTTGCGCAAAAACATTGGGGCAAAGGTTATGCGACGGAAATCGCCGGAGCGGCGCTTGATCACGGTTTCAACAAATTAGGTTTTCGTGAAATAATTGCGTTGACCGATTTGGAAAACACTGCCTCGCAAAAGGTTCTGGAAAAAATCGGCTTTACGAAACGCGGCTTGGAAATTATCGGCGGCGAAGAGAATTTAGTTTTTATTAAGAAAAAATCTGATGAATAAATTTTATTGTGTAGTTTTTAGCTTGCTTTTGTGCGCGTTTTCCGCAGAGGCGAGCGAACCTTCGATCTGGTCGGTCAATTCACGCGCCGACGTTTTAAAGGGCGATTCGCGCGGCGTTTCGATCGATGACAACGGCGTTATTTCACTTGCCCCGAAATTAAACGAAACTTTCCGCACCGAACAGCCTTACGTTTGGGCGAGCGCGGTCGACGCAGCGGGCAATGTTTATCTCGGAACGGGCGGCGACGGCAAAGTTTTCAAGGTTGACGCAAGCGGCAAAGGAACGCTTTTTGCGGATCTCGCCGAGCTCAATGTTTCGGCGCTTGCGATCGGCAAAGCGGGCGAAATTTACGCCGCAACTTTGCCGGACGGAAAGGTTTATCAAATCAATTCGAGCGGCACGGCGACGGTTTATTTTGACCCGAAAGAAAAATATATCTGGTCGCTGGCGGTTTTAACGGACGGCAGTTTAGCGGTCGGAACGGGCGAAAACGGCAAGATCTACAAGGTCAGATCGGCAAACGTCGCGCCTGAAACTTCCCTGCTTTTCGACACGAGCGAAACGCATATCATTTCGCTTGCCGCCGATAAAAGCGGAAATCTCTACGCGGGAACGGACGGAAACGGTCTGGTCTTAAAATTCGGCGCGGACGGCAAACCGTTCGGCGTATTGGATTCGTCTTTGAGAGAAATTCACGAATTATCGATCGGCGCGGACGGTTCGGTTTACGCGCTCGCGCTCGGCGAATCGGTTTCCGCGCCGAAAGCCGCCGAAACAACGACCACCGCAACGACCGAAAGCAAAACCGTGACGGTCGAAAAACCCGGCGCGACGACCGAAACACCAGCGAAAAGCCGTTACGATCTGTCAGCCGCGAAATCCGCCGTTTACCGGATTTTGCCCGACGGCGGCAGCGATATTATCTGGAATTCCCCGACCGTTTCGGCATTTGCGATCTACGCGCACCAAGCCGGAAACGGCGTCCTGGTCGGCACTTCCGACAAAGGCAGAATTTACAATGTGACGAACGACGGGCGCGAAACGCTCGTTCTGCAATCGGACGAAGGACAAATTTCGACGATCAAAACTAGCGGGAACAAACTGATCGCGACCTCGAGCAATCAGGGGAAACTTTTTAATTTCGGGACGGAATCCGTCGGGGAAGGAACCTACGAATCAGCGGTTCTGGACGCGAAAGCGGTTTCGACGTGGGGCAGAATCTGGTGGGCTTCCGGCGGCAACGTCCAGCTTCAAACGCGGAGCGGAAACACCGAAAAACCGAACGAAACATGGAGCGCGTGGAGCGCGGCTTACACCGACGCGAAAGGAACGCAGATCGCCAGCCCGAAAGCAAAATATCTGCAATGGCGCGCCGTTTTAAGAAGTGCGGCGAGCCTGAGCGAAGTCAATGTCGCTTTCCTGCCGCGCAACATCGCCCCCGAAGTCCTGACGATCCAGGTTCTCCCGACCAATGTCGGTCTGGCGGCAAATCCGCCTGTTCAGCTTGATCCAAACATCGAACTTTCGGGACTTGACCCGGCAGTTTTCGGCGTTGTCGTGCCGCCGTCGAGTGCACGGCGTGTTTACCAGCGCGGCGCAAAATCCCTGCAATGGACGGCGGAAGACCGCAACGGCGACAAGATCGTCTATGACGTTTATTACAAGGAAGTCAGCGACGCGAATTTCAAGCTTTTAAAGGAAGATCTGCCCGATACTTTTTACACGATCGACGGGCAATCGCTCTCCGACGGACGCTATGTTTTCAAAATCGTCGCGAAAGATTCGATCTCAAACCCGGCGGGACAATCACTTTCGGGCGAAAAATTGAGCGAGCCTTTCGATATTGACAACTC
This sequence comes from Pyrinomonadaceae bacterium, assembly GCA_035536135.1. Taxonomy (GTDB): domain Bacteria; phylum Acidobacteriota; class Blastocatellia; order Pyrinomonadales; family Pyrinomonadaceae; genus JAFDVJ01. The sequence continues at coordinate 12,069 of DATLOR010000506.1, forward strand.
CGCGCCGACTGTTGCGGCAATCGGAACGCCGCAAATTTCGGGCGAGAAAGCACGGGTCGTTTTCGAGGCGTCTGAAACATCCAGTTACCTGAACCGAGCCGAATTCAGCGTCAACGGCGGCGAATGGCAGGAAGTTTACGCCGACGACGGAATTTCCGACGGACAGCGCGAACGTTACACGGTTGAAGTTCCCGTAAAATCGGCGGGTGAATATTCCGTCACTCTGCGCGTTTTCGATGCCAATGGCAACGCCGGAAATGCACGGGTCATAGTGAAAAAGTGAAAAAGCGGAAAAGTGGAAAAGTTTGTTGAATTTTATTGATAAGAACTTTTAGCCTTTTTCACTTTTCCACTTTTTCACATTAAATTTATGAGTTTATCAAAAAACAGCGTGGCGGTGATCACGGGCGCGGCTTCGGGCATCGGTCGCGCTTTGGCGGTGCGGTTTGCGGAAGAAAAAATCGCCGGTGTTGCGATTTGCGATGTCAACGAACAAGGCTTGAACGAAACCTTTGAAATGGTCGAAAAACTCGGCGCGGCGGTTTCGAAACATCTCGTTGACACCTCGAAACTCGAGCAGATCGAACGATTGAAAACGGAAGTTTTAGAGAAACATGGGAAAGCCACGCATTTGATAAACAACGCCGGAGTCGGGCTGATGGGAACTTTCGAGCAAATCTCGCTCGAAGATTTTGAATGGCTGATGAGCATTAATTTCTGGGGCGTGGTTTACGGCTGCAAGGTTTTTCTGCCCGTTTTAAGGCAGCAGGAAGCGGCGCATATCGTCAATATTTCAAGCGTTTTCGGACTCGTCGCGCCGCCCGAACAAACCGCTTACTGCGCCTCGAAATTCGCCGTGCGCGGCTTTACCGAATCCCTGCGTCACGAGCTCGAAGAAACAAACGTCCGCGTTTCGACGGTTCATCCCGGCGGCATCAAAACCAACATCGCCCGCAATTCGCGGATCGGCGAAAAAACGCCCGAAGATTATAAAGATCAGGGCGTGAAATTCTTCGACAAGGTCGCGCTGACCTCGCCCGAACAAGCCGCCGAAACGATCATCAACGGAATCAAAGCCGAAAATCCGCGCATCCTGATCGGCAAAGACGCGCACGCCATCAATTACGTTTCGCGTCTTTTCCCGAAAAAATATCTAAAAGTTGTTGAAAAACTGGCGGGACACCGTCTTGATTTGCGAAAGAAAAGCTGAATGTTTAGAAAAAAAAGAGCGAAGAACTTTCTTCGCTCTTTTTTATTTCTTCGGCAGAGTCATCGTTTCGCCTTCGGAATCCATTTGCAGATGACGCGTCGTCGGTTCCGTGACGCTTCCCGGACGTTCGGCAAGGTCGCCCGTATCGTAGATTGATTGCTTCGGCGGCGCCACGTAATCGGTTTGGGTCGGCGGCAAAGCGTTGTTTTGCGGCGCGGAATTTATCACGTTCTGCGTATTTGGCGGCGCAAATCCGGCTTCCTGTTTTTCCAGTTTTTTAAGCTGGACATATTGCGCGACACCGCTTCCGAGCGAACCGAAAGCCGGAATCAGAAGCCAGAACCACCAGGCTTGTCCGCCGAATTTTCCGGTCACGCCTAAAATTATTGCAACGATCAGAAAAGCCAAGCCCGTAAATAATTTGGTGATCGCGTGTTCCCAGCTGACGCCGCGTTTTCGCGGGTCAACCGCGTACTGAAGATGCCGCGGTTTTCCCGTCAGAGCCGCCGAAACATTGCCTAGATCCGCACCGCATTTGCGGCAAAATCTTCCGTCATCAGGATTCTGCGTTCCACATTTTGGGCAAAACATAATGTTCAATTACGAATTACGAATTACCAATTACGAATTAGAGAAAACAATATCTCGTAATTCGTAATTGGTAATTCGTAATTCATTTTTTCTCCTTCGTTCGTTGTCTGACTGCTTCGAAAAGTATTACGCCGGCGGCGACCGAGACGTTCAATGATTCTATTTTTCCCTGCATCGGAATTTTTACCAGCACGTCGCAATTTTCCGCGACCAGACGGTGCAATCCTTTGCCTTCGCTTCCGAGCACGAGCGCGCACGCGCCCTTCCAATCCCAATCCGCGTAATTCGTGCTGCCATCGCCGCTTGTACCGACAACCCAAATATTATTCTTTTTCAACTCTTCAATCAAACGATTCAGGTTTTTAACCTTTGCGATCGGCGTATATTCGGTCGCTCCGGCGCTCGTCTTGACGACCGTTTCATTTAAACCAACGGCGCGGTGTTCGGGAATAAACGTGCCGTCGACGCCCGCGCATTCCGCAACTCTGAGAATCGCGCCCAGATTTCGCGGGTCTTCAACCCCGTCGAGGATCAAAACGAGCGAATTTTCCTTTGCCTTGATCTCTTCCAAAAGTTCGTCCGCATCAGCGTAATCCGCCGAAGCCGAAAACGCGATCACGCCCTGATGATTCGCGCCCGGTTCGACGAGTCTTGACAAACTTTCGCGCGAAACTTTCTGAAACGGAACGTGCGCCGCGCGCGCCAGATCCATTATTTCCGAAATGCGGTGCTCGCGCGCGCCGTCGGCGATCAAAATCTTTTCGATGCGGCGCGAGTTGGCGCGCAGGGCTTCAAGGATCGGTAGAACGCCAAAAATAAACTGAGGTCTGAGATTCGAAGTTTGAGGATCCTTTTCGCGATGCTCAAAATCCGGTCGCCGGTTTTCCGCTTTGAAATTGCTTTTTAGTTGTTTGAATTTTTTCATTAAGAGTTTTTATGAATATTAAACCATTTGTTGCAGTACGAGCATTTCACGTCGCCGCTCGGCGAAACATCTGCTTTTTCCCCGAGTGCCGCACCGCAGTTTTTGCATTGATAATTTCTTGAACGCTCCGCTTTCATATTTTCAAAAGATTTGAAGATATCATTGTCGAACTTGTCGAAGGATTTAAATAATCTTCCAAAAACTGAAAAACCGAGAAAAAAAGTCGAAGCAATTGAAAGAAAAATGATAATAAAAGCTCCGATAAAAACTACCGGAAAAACATATTCAAAAAACCAGCTCATGGTAATTCAGCTCCTTTATTATTTTTGTAAATGCCATTGAAGGCGCGAATATTTGGTAAATTGCTGTAAATTGTTGCTCGAAGAAACATTGCTCAAATCGAATTTTCCGAATCTTTGCCGCGTCAAACCCTGCGAATCTTTGCGCAGTTCGATTTCCCAAACATTTCCGAGCGCGCTTCTGAGCGCGAAATAATCGTCAACCAGTTTCGCGTTCGGGGCGAGCGATTGCAGTTTAACGACGAGTTTTTTAATATTATCCCGCGCCAGAATTCCCTTTTCCGCACCGAGACACGAAAAATCGAAACCCTTCATCAAGATCCGGTAACCGGTCGAATCGGTTTTGCTGTAAATATCGATCAGAAGCTCGTCCGAAGCGATTTCGGTCGCGTCAAGAATTTTGGTTTCGCCTTTTTTCCGCGCTTCGGTCGATTCGACAGCCTTCTGAATAATTGCGCCCGAAACGATCAAAACCAGATCTTCGGGAGATATTTCGGCAATCTCGTCATTATTAAAAAGGATGAGCAGAATCTTTCCGTCGCGCAGTGCCAAACCGCGCAAACGCTTCGGCAGATTGTCCGCCGCCAACTGAGCGTCGCTGATTATGGAAGTTTCCAAACCCGCTTCCCACAAACGATTTTGCAGAATTTCGGCTTCCTTGACCGTTTCTGTCCGGACAACCGGCAATTGTTTTTGCGCCACAAAAATCTTTTGTACAACATCTTTTTCAAGCCCGATAAATTTGGCGACCTGCGCCGCCGTTTCCGCCGGAACGTTTTCGCCCTTCGGCAAATAGATCAGGTTAAAGCCGCTTTCCCAATTTTCGAGTTTCCGCAGGACGGGCGCGAGGACGGCAGATTGCGCGGCGGAAAGTTCGAGTTCTGCGCCGCAATACATACATTTCAGACGGTTCGGCGGATTTGCGCGCGCGCAATTGCCGCACAAAACCATCTCTTCGGATTTATATCCGATTTCTTCCGCCTGAACCGGCAGGTCTTTCAAAAAATCTTGCGGGTCGGGTTGTTGATTATCTTCTGACATACTTTTAGGATGATACAACGAATATGGTATCATTTCATAAACAAATTGCTTGACCGATACGTAAAGCAAAAGGCAAACTATAAACGGCTTTTTTGTCCGGGGTCAGTTTCCGAAAATATCGAACGAATATTTAGTTTAACCATTTTTTTTGAAATATAACTGATATATTGCCGAAGCATTTATCATTAAAAACAAGTAGATCAGCATCGTATTAAATCATAATTTTAAGAAATTTCGTTTCGTTCTTTTCAGTACTTAACCGCCGGTCAAACCAGCCTTAAAATTAAAGCAAGGGGCTAAAAAAATGCAGTTTGACACGACTACCAGTTCGTCCTGGCAGTTTGGACATCGTGGTCGCGTGGCTGTCTTTATAGACGGCAATAATCTTTTTCACGCGGCTCGTTTCCATAATATTGACATTGATTACAACAAATTATTACGCGTGCTTTTGGGCGACGGTCGCCTGCTTCGCGCTTTTTTCTACACGGGCGTTGACGCCGGCGCGGAACGCCAGCAAGGCTTTCTTTTATGGATGCGGCGCAACGGTTTTCGCGTCGTGCAGAAGGAACTGAAAACTTTTTACGACGGCACGCGCAAGGCAAATCTCGATGTCGAGATCGCGGTTGATATGCTTAGCTTAGCGGGACGCTACGACACCGCCGTGCTGGTTTCGGGCGACGAAGATTTTGTTTACGCGCTGAACGCCGTCGCTTATAAAGGCTGCCGCGTCGAAGTCGCGGGTTTTCGGTCGAACACCGCGCCGCGCCTGATCGATGTCGCGGACTTTTTTATCGATTTGGGCGACATTGCCGAGCTCGTCCGCAAGGACGCCTCGCAAGCGGGACAATACGATATACCGTCGTTTATTCCGCCCGAAGAAATGCCGCCGCCCGAAATTTTGACGCGCCACGCAAACGACAGTTTTACGCGCATCAATAATGAAATCAACTATCAGCAGAGTTTTGCGGACGAAGAACCAAACGACGATCTGTCGGATCTGGTTCGGGTAACGGATGACAGATGAAAGTTTTTACGCTCTCTGAAGCCAACGAATTATTAAGGATCGTTGCGCCGAAATTGCAGGAAATCAAGGGATATTATTCTTCGGTCGCCGAATTCCGCGAGTCAGCGCATTCGGCGGCGGTTTCCGCAGAGCTCGGCGGCGGTGGAATGGAAGGCGGCTCGAATTATGTCCGCGTGCTTTACGAACTCGGCAAGCTGACGACCGAACTCCACGAGCTCGGCGTCCAGCTTAAGGATTACACCCGCGGTTTGATCGATTTTCCCTGTATGCGCGACGGTCGCGTCATTCTGCTTTGCTGGCAGCTCGGCGAGGGCGAAGAGATCGAATGGTGGCACGAAGTCGAGGACGGTTTTGCCGGACGGCAGCCGCTTTGATTTTGGATTTTAGATTTTGGATTTTGGATTAATCTAAGTCATTTTTAACTTTTTTTCCATCAAACAGCAAAAAGTTTATATTTCTCTTAACTTTACTATTGACTACTTAAAGTAGTTTCTGATAGTATGCCCTCAGTATTGTTCATTTCATTAGGTTTCACTAATCTCGCTGAATAAGCATTTCAAGCCAATAAATCTTTTAAACTATATGAATTGTCCTGTTTGTAATCGAAATCTTGCGCCAACATTATCCATTTGTCCGAGTTGCGGAGCGATGATGAACGATTCGGTCCGCGAAGAGCTCCAAATAATGTCTGCCCCGAAACCGCTGAAGTTGGAAATTAAGCAAAATCCGCCCCGGATTGAAAAACCGGAAACGCCGATCATGACGAAACCGAAAACATCAGCCGTTCCGAAGCCGCAAATACCTGTCGCCGTCAAAACCAATACGATGGAAATCGCCGCCAAACCGACGAGCCCGACGCTCGTCGAGTTTCAAAACAAAAACGCAACGCTTCCCGACTGGCGCCTGCAAGTGCAGAATGCCGTCCGCAAGCGCGTCGAAAACGTTCCGACGACCGCCGCGGCGACAGCTGTGGAAATTGAAACCAAACCGGCAGCGGTCAGCCGCCGGCATTTACCGACGAGCGGTGCAAACGCGCTGAAAGCGGAAGTTTACGAGGAAACGGCACCCGTCACGAACGCCAATCCGAAACTGGCAAACGCTCTGCGGCGCATCGAGGAATCGCGTAAACGCTTTTTGCCGGAGGAAATTACGGAAGAAGCGCCGAAAGCGCAGGCGATCGCGACCAAAAATTATCCGTTCTACATTGCCACCAAAAATGCGGAAGTGATGCCGAAACCGGCGGAAGTAAAACCTCCGACGAGCGTTTCGGTGACGCCGAAATTTGAAGATCTGCCCGTGATCGAAAAGAAGGAATTCGACACGAACAAATTAAAACCTTTGCCGAATTCCGCGATAATTTCGACGAATCTCGAAAAGGTTCCGGGCGATCTCCCGAAGCTCGAGGAAGCAGCAAAGGACGCGCCGCTGATTAAAATTTCGCGCGTGAAATCCGACGAAGACGAAATTCTCGAACTGGAAGAAACCGAATTTGTCGAAGAAGAAGAAAATGAAGACCTCGCGCCGTTTGCGATGCGCTTTAATGCCGGACTTTTCGATCTGATCATCGGCGCATTCACTTCGCTGATCCTGCTCGCGCCGTTTATGCTTTCGGGCGGAAACTGGTTTAGTCTCGCCGGATTTTTCGCGTTTCTCGTGACCTGCGCGATCGTGATGTTCGTCTATCTGACAACCGCCGTCGGAATGTTCGGCAAATCCGCCGGAATGAAGATCTTCTCGCTCGAAACGATCGACATCGAAGAAAACGATTATCCGACGTTTCATCAGGCGGCGGTCAGCTCGAGCGTTTATCTCGTCTCGCTCGCGCTCGGCGGAATCGGATTTCTTCCCGCGCTTTTCAATTCCGAACGACGCACCGCGCCCGATCTTCTTTCGGGAACGATCATCGTCAAAGAATAAACGGAAAATTTTAACGCAAAGACGCAAAGACGCAGAGTTTATTAAAATTCTCTGCGTCTTTGTTTCTTCGCATCTTTGCGTTGAAAAAAATTTTAACTGAAACTATAAAGCGTGAACAACAAAACTCTCGAACAGATCCGCGCCGAACTCGCGTCCGTTTTAACCGGGCAAAAGTTCGGCAAAATTTTTCCGCTCTCGCGCCTCACTCTCGCGATCGATTTCCGGTTAAACGAATCGCTCTTTTTATTTATCTCGGCGGAATCGACAGAGCCGCGTATTTATCTGATCAAACGCCGTTTGCGCGATCTTGAGAAACAATCCGGTAATCCGAATTCGTTTGTCTCATTTATCAAAAAACGCCTGGCGAACGCCGTTTTGCAATCTATCGAAAAGACGGAAAACGAACGCATTTTAATTTTCGTTTTCAAAGCGCAAACCGAGCTCGGCGAAACGGAACATTATTCGCTCGTCGCACAGCTCACGGGACGCTCGGCAAATCTTTTTCTGCTCGACAAAAACGGTTTTATTCTCGACAAACTGCGCGAAACCTTCGGCGAAGGGCAAGAGATCGGCGGCAAATATTCCGCGCCTTTCCGGGAAGATGAGAAGCGGAAAAGAAGAGAAGAGGAGATTTTTTCAAAAGGCGAATTTGATACTTTATCTGAAGCCTTAGATAATTTTTATCTCGAAAAAGCGGCGGAAAAACTCTTTCAAACCCGCGCCAAATCTGCCGAAACTAAAATCAAGCAGGAAATCACAAAACGCGAAAAGCTCGTCAAAAAACTTAATCAAGACCTCGCAAACCATGGCGAAGCCGACAAATGGAAACGCTTCGGCGATTTGATTCTGGCAAATCTGGCGGATGCCGTGCGGATCGGCGATCGAGTTTTGGTCGTTGATTATTTTGACGAAAATGTCCCGACGATTGAGATCGAGATTGACGAAAACGACTCGCTGACCGAAGCCGCCGAGAAGTTTTTTCGGCGTTATACGAAAGCCCGCAACGCCAAAGAAGAAGTTTCAAAGCGTTTGACGATCTTAGAATCGGAAATTTCAAATCTGAAGTTGAAAAGCGAAGAATTGCACGAAGCGATCGAAGCCGGAGATGACGACTATCTGACCGAGGTTTTGGGCGTTAAGATCGAAAAACTTCCGGTCAAATTACGCGATAAAAAGACGGAAAACTTTACCGGTGCGCGCCGTTTTGTTTCGAGCGATGATTTTGAGATTCTGGTCGGAAAAGCCTCGAAAGACAATGATTTTCTGACGTTCCGGGTCGCTAAATCGGCGGATCTATGGCTTCACGCGGCGGATTATCCGGGCTCGCACGTGATTATCAAAAACCCGAACCGCAAGGAAATTCCCCAAAGGACATTGCTCGAAGCCGCGCAGATCGCCGCCTTTTACAGTTCGGCGCGCGAACAGCCGAAGGTTGCCGTTCATTACACGCCGAAAAAGTTTGTCAATAAACCGAAAGGCGCGGCTTTCGGTTTGGTCAGCTTGTCGAGTTTTAAGACGATTTTGGTCGAACCGCAGATTAGTGAAGAAGTGAGAAATGAGAAGTGAAAAATTAATTCTCACTTCTCATTT
>DATLOR010000507.1:0-4714 GCA_035536135.1 Pyrinomonadaceae bacterium
GACGGAAGCGATGAAAAAGAGATCTATGCGGTCAGCGATAACCACAAACTGATCGAGCCGCGCTGGTCGCCCGACGGCAAAAAATTCGCCTTTGTGGCAAGCGATGTCACGGAAAAGGGAAGAGTTTGGGGAATTTCCGAAATTCCCACGGAAGGCGGCGAAATCAAACAAATTCTCGCGCCTCAGATCGGCAAAGTTTATGCGCCGAACTGGCTCGGCGACGGAAGCGGTTTGCTCTACTGCGCCGAACCCGACGGCTCGCGCCAAACTCAAATCTGGCGTGTCGCTTACGGAAGCGGCGAGATCGCGCGTCTGACCAACGACGTTTCGAGCTATGAAGACGTAAATTTGAGCGGCGACGCAAATTCGATCGTGACCGTCCAGAGCGAAAAATCGGGCGATCTGTGGAGTATGAACTGGACGATGCTTCAAAACACGACGCGGCTCACGGAAAGTCAGAATTTTATCGGAGTTTTTACCGCTTTGCCCGACAATCGAATTTTAGGCGAATATACCGAGAACGGGCAAAACGGTCTCGAATTTGTTTCGGCGGACGGAAACAACGCCGTGCCGTTTTTTGAACAGATCAACGGCGAACGCACGCCAAGCGTGACGAATGACGGAAAATCGATCCTGTTCGTTTCGCGCCGGAGCGGCACGCAGGAAATCTGGAAATCGGATCTGGACGGTCGGAATCTCCAAAAACTGACCGACGAAAAAACCTTTATTCTTTATCCGAAACAAACGCCCGACGGACGCGAAATTTACTTTTCGCGCTACGACGGGGCGCGTTGGCGGATCGTCAAAATGCCTTTCGGCGGCGGCGATATTTCGCAGATCGCCCCTGAATTTTCGCTTTTCTACAGCTTTTCGCCCGACGGGAAAACTTTCGCGCACAGTTATTTAGACGAACAAAAAAAGCGTTGGTTTACGGCGATCAGAAATATTTCGGATAATTCGATCGTTAAACAATTCGAGATCGAACCGATTTCTTTTGTGGATTGGACACCCGACGGGAAAAATCTGATCTACAATGCTTCGGAAAGTTTTCGCGACGGGGGAAGCCTGTGGCTTCAGCCGCTCGACGGTTCGCCCCCGAAACAGGTTTTGGAAGCCAAAGAAGACCGCGTTTATCACGCGGCATGGTCGCCCGATCGGCAGAAACTTTATCTTTCACGCGGCAAAACCGTCTCGAATATCGTTTTGATCACCAAAAATAATCAGTAAAAAAATTATGTCCGAAATTATTTACGAAACCGAAAATAACATCGCCAAAATCACTCTGAACCGTCCCGAAAAGCGCAATGCTTTGAATGATGCATTGATAAATTCTTTAAAAAACGCGCTTTCGGAAGCCGACAGGGACGAAAATCTTCGTGCCGTTGTGATCAAAGGCGCGGGCAAGGATTTTTGTTCGGGTGCGGATTTATCGGCTCTCCAGAAAATTGCCGAAAGCGATGTTCTGGAAAATCTGTGGGACGCGGAAAACCTGTTGGAGCTGCTGGCGATGATCCGCAAGATAAAAATTCCGGTGATCGCGGCGGTTCAGGGGCGCGCGCTCGCGGGCGGCTGCGGTCTGGCGACGGCTTGCGATATTGTTTTAGCCTCAAAAACGGCACGTTTCGGTTACCCGGAAGTCAAGATCGGCTTTGTTCCGGCGATGGTCATGGCGATTTTGCGGCGTAATTTATCGGAAAAACGTTCATTTGAATTGATCACGCAAGGCTTTGAATTTTCCTCGGACGAAGCCGAAAATTTCGGCTTGATAAATCGTGTTTTCGATGATGAAACCTTCGGCGAAGACGTGAAAAATTACGTGTCGGTGTATGAAAAAGTCTCTCGTTCGGCGGTGGTTTTATCGAAAAAACTGCTTTACCAGATGGACGGAATGAATTTTGAAACATCTCTGGAAACCGGCGCGGAAGTCAATACGATCGCGCGTTTGACTGAAGATTGCCGGCAGGGAATTGCGCGGTTTTTGAAGAAAGATTAACCTGCAAAAAGCATCTTTCCGTTGATATAAGCATCTTTTCAACTGCGAAGACCATCTTTTCATTTGCGGAATGCATCTTTTTGGTGATATGACCATCTTTTGAAAAATATAAGCACCTTTTCATTTGCGATAACTATCTTTTCATTTGCTAAAACCTCCTTTTCAAAGATTTCGACATCTTTTCACTACTAGAAGGCTTTTTTTTCGAAAAACTTAATTTAATTGTCGTAATAAATTCAACGCGCCCGTGCGGTCTTGGAGAGTGTTTTTGTCCTGCAATCGATTCGTAAACTTCAAATATTCCGCCAAAACATCGCGCGCTTCCTGTTTTCTGCCGAGTTCGGCGTAAAGCATCCCGAGCCGCAGAAGAACGGTTTTCGATTCGGGTAAAAGTTCGGTTTTGGCTTGGTTTCGGGCGGCTTCGAGCTCGCGCAGCGCGGTCGTTTTTTCGCCCGATTGATACATTACGACCGCCAGTTTTTCGGTCAGCGCGGCGTAGTAGATCGGCAGACGTTTGCGGGCTTCAAACAGATATTTTTGCGCCTCGCCGAATTTTTGCTGTTGGGTTAAAGCAAGCGCCATTAATTCGTAAGTTTGATAAAGCGTATAGGCATTTATTTTATCATTGGGCATTTCGAGCACGGTTTTAATGTCGAAAACCGCTTCCTCGAATTTGTTTTGCGCCAGTAAATTACGGGCTTTCCCGTAATAAGCATTGGCGGTCGGGCGAATGTCGATCGAATTGTTATAGGCTTCGACGGATTCGGGGATCTTACCGTTTTCTGACAAGACGGCGGCGTATTGCGCCCAGCTGAAAGCCGAGTTTTTATCGATCGTCACGGTGTGCGACCAGAGCGCAAGGTCGTTTTTCCAGATCTGATTATTGGAAAATGTCTTAAAGGCAAGCGGCAGACAGATGATGATCGCCAACACGATCAGCGCAAAATCCTTTTTTTCTTTAGCAATTTTCCCGACCAGTTCAAGCAGATAAGGAAAAATCATCATCAGAAAACCGAGCAGGGGCAAATACAGATAACGGTCGTGGACGATTTGTTCAGTCGGAAGGACGGTCGCATTCATTGCCGGCGCGAGCGTTAAGATAAAAAGCGCGAAGCCGAATTTCTGCACAAAACTTTTTTTCGCAAGAAGCCAAAACAAAGCGATTGCCGCCAGTGAAATCAGCAAAGGCAAGGCAAATTCGAGCAGATTTATCGCCGAAACCGCTCTCAGCGGATGATTTGCGCCGAGCCAAAAGGGAAAGATCATCTGGCGCAGGTAGAAAACGAACATCGAGGGAATTGTCAGGATCGTTTGATAAAATCCGACACCGCCGTCTTCGGGCGCAAATGAAATCGCGCCGAGTGCGCAAAAGCGCGCCGCGAAATACAAAACGGCAAGGACGATGAAGGGAATCGTTAGTTTGATTGCATTTGTTTTGGTCGAGGATTTCGCAAAAATTAAAAAGAAAAGCGGAAAACATAAAATCCCGACTTCTTTTGAACCGAGCGCAAAGGCGTAAAAAATCAGCGCGAATATCAAATCAAGTCGATTTTCGACGAAAGATTTTGTCTTTTCTTCAGCAGAATCCGCATATTTTTGCAAAACATTTTCCGCGAACCAAAACGCGCCGAGTAAGAACAAACTAAACAACAAATCGGGCGAGCCTGAAATCCACGCGACCGATTCCGTGTGAGCGGGATGCACGGCAAAAATCATCGAAATCGCAAAAGCCGTATAATTCGCCGCGTTCCAGCGGCGCAAAAGCAGAAACGCCAAACAGCAAACCGCGATGTGCAGTAAAAGATTCAAAAGATGCCAGCCGAACGGGCTTGTCCCGAAAATCAGAAAGTTCAGGATCAGCCAAGCAATGAAAGTCGGGCGGTAATAATTGCTCGCGGCAACCGTTCCGTCGCCCTTGAAAGCCCAAACGTCCGAAGTCAGGGCTTTCCCGTAAAGTTTTGAATCCTGAATCAGCGGATTGCGCAGGATCTGGCGGTTGTCGTCGTAAACGAAATCGCCGCCGAGCGAATTTGCAAAAACGGCGAAGGCGATTAAAGCAATTAAAATCAGCCAACGCGATTCGGTTTTGAGATTCATATTTTTACTTCGAATGCGGAAGATTATTCCGCCAACAATTCTAACGCACTTTCGAGCGGATTTGTAGAAATATTATCGATCAAACCGATTTTCAACGCTTCTGCGGCGGCAACTCTTTTCGCGGTCAGAAACATTTCGAGCGCGGCGATTTGACCGACCAGCCGCGTTAATCTCTGCGTTCCGCCCCAACCCGTCATAATTCCTAAATCCGCGCCCGGATGCGAAAAAAGGGCGTTCGGCGCGGCGATTCTTTGCTTGCACGCAAGCGCCAGATCCAACGCGCCGCCGAAACAAAAGCCGTTAACCGCCGCGATTGCGTGTTTGTTACTGATTTTATTCATTAAACTTTGTCCGCGCAAAGCGAATTCCCGCGCCGTTTCGTGCGTCACATCGGCAATCTCGCGCAGATCCGCGCCCGACGCGAAAACGTCCGCCTTGCCCGTGAAGATGATATTGGATCTGGTCGTTTCATCGAGTATTTGATGCAAATCTTCGAGCACGAAGATCGAGAGCGGACTGCGGATTTCGGGACGATTAAATTGTATGATAACGGTATTTGGAAGATTTTCGACAAGCAGGGCATTAGACATTTTGGTTTCCGAACCTTAATAATAAAGTTTATGT
>DATLOR010000508.1:0-16020 GCA_035536135.1 Pyrinomonadaceae bacterium
AGTTTATTTTTTGTTCAGGCGTGCGCGGCGCAGTCGCAATTGCCCGCGGAGATGCCCGAAAACATTACCGTTTACTTAAACGTTAGCGGCGGAATGATGCGCGCCTATAAAAAAATCACGATCGACGACGGCGTTCTCGAATTTGAAGAATTAAAAGGAAACCGGCAAAATCCGCAGAAATGGTCGGCAAAGATCAGCCGCCAAGATCTGGCAAAACTGTATAAAACCTTTGTCGAAAACAAGTTCGATACGATCAAAAACGACAAGCGCGAAGGAATCGTCTATGACGCGGGTTCGGAAAGCATTTCGATTTCGATCAATAAATTAAAGTCTTTCGGCGTAACTTACGGCAAGAATTCGCCGCTTTCGGGCAAAAATCTCACCCGTTATCAAGCGGTCAGAAAAGCGCTCGAAGATCTAATTGCGCAGAGTCAAAACGGAATCCGACCCGCGGGCGAGAACGAACAATATATTCAGGGAACGTGGCGCGTGGCAGGCGGAAACGGCATCAGAAGCTGGTTTTTAGAGTGGACTTTTGACGACGGAAACTTCAAACAAACGGGCTATCCGCCGATCACGCAGGAAGGCAAATACCGGGTTTCGAGCATTACGGAGAGCAAGATCACGCTCGAACTTTATGACCAGAAAGGAACTTTCGGCACGGAAACGAGCACGGTTGAAATTTCGATCAACCGTGAAGAAAGCCAACTGACGATTTCCAATACAAAAGGGTTTACGCGAATCGCCAAAGCGAACAACGATTGAAAAGAATCCCGCTCTTCAAAACATTTGACTTGTCCGAAGTAAAGGCGTATTTTCAATGCAAACCGACGATCTATGGCTGAAAATACGCCCGACATAACGCAGCTTTTGCAGGAATGGAGCGACGGACGGCGCGAGGCTCTGGACAAGCTCGTGCCGCTCGTTTACGACGAACTGCGCCGTCAAGCGCATCATTATTTGCGCCGCGAACGCGCCGAACATACTTTGCAAACGACCGCGCTCGTCAATGAAGCCTATCTGAAACTGGTCGAACAAAACCGCGTCGTCTGGCAAAACCGCGCCCATTTTTTCGGCATCGCGGCAAATCTGATGCGGCGGATTCTGGTTGATTACGCGAAAACAAAACATCGGAGAAAGCGCGGCGGCGCGGCGGAAAACCTACCACTCGAAGAAGCTTTTTACGTTGCGGCGGATGAATCGAGCGACGTTGATCTGCTCGCTTTAGACCGTGCCTTAAACGAGCTCGCGGAAATGGACGAACAACAGGCGCGCATTGTCGAGCTCCGCTATTTCAGCGGTTTGAGCATTGCCGAAACGGCGGAAGTTTTAAAGATTTCGCCCGCGACCGTCAAACGCGATTGGAATATGGCAAAGGCTTGGCTGCATCACGAACTGAGCCGCTAGGTCAGAACCGCCTGCGTGAGCGGGCGGGTTTTGTTTTGAGATTAGAAAACTTATAGAAAATCAATTCTATCAGCGTTTTCAGATGAAACGTGAAAACTGGCAAAAAGTCAAACAGATCTTCAATGACGCGCTCGAAATTCCGCCGTCCGAACGCGAAGCGTTTTTGAACGAAAATTGCGCAAACGACCGCGATTTGCGCCGCGATGTCGAGGTTTTGCTCAGATCATTCGAAGAAGATTTTTTGGAAAAACCCGCCCTCGGACAAGTTGCCGAGGTCATCGCCGAAGACCGCATTTCCTTAAAATCGGGCGACAAAATCGGGGATTACCGGATCATCAGATCGCTCGGCATCGGCGGACAAGGCGCGGTTTTTCTTGCCGAAGATCTCCAGCTCAAACGCGCCGTCGCGATCAAATTTTTGCCCGCCGAAACTTCCGCCGATTCACAGGCAGGCAGGCGTTTTCGGCGCGAAGCTCAAGCCGCCGCCGCGCTTTCGCATCCGAATATCTGCGCGATTCACAAAATCGGCGCGGCTGCCGGGCAAGAGTTTATCGTGATGCAGTACGCCGAGGGCGAAACGCTTGCGGCGCGTTTGAAAAAAGGCAGATCAGATCTGAAAACCGCGCTCAGCGTGACGATTCAAATCGCCGGCGCGCTCGCGGAAGCACACGCGCACGGCGTCATTCACCGCGACATCAAACCGGCGAACATCGTTGTTTCGGAAAACGATCAGGTAACGGTTCTGGATTTCGGTCTGGCAAAAATACAAGCAAAGGAGAAAAGGAGAAAGAGAGAAGAGGAGAAAACAACGCTGTCGGGGGTCGTGATGGGAACGGCTGCGTATATGTCGCCCGAACAGGCGCGCGGAGAGAAAACGGATTTGCGAACCGACCTTTGGAGTTTGGGTGTTTGTCTTTATGAAATGACGGCGGGCAAAAATCCTTTTTTTCGCGAAAATCTGGCGGAAACCTTGGCGGCGATCCTGGCTTTTGAGCCGGATTTTGAAGAATTTCCGCCGCCGCTTGCCGAAATCATCCAAAAAACTTTGCGAAAAAATGCGGATGAAAGATACCCGGGCGCGAAAGAATTACTCGCGGATCTGCGCAAATTTCGCAATGAACTCAGTTTTGAGGAACAGCTCCGCAGCCGTGAGCTGAGTTTTGAAAGAGTAGCCGTCAAAAAAGCGCGTTTCGGCTCGAAACAAATTACTTTCGCAGGTTTTATTTTAGCGATTTTCGCGGTCGGCGGTTGGCTTTATTGGCAAAACCTGAATTTAACCCGGGCAAAAGAAAGCCTTACGCAAATTGAAGAATTGGTAAAATCGGACAAAACTTTCGAGGCTTATGAGCTGGCTTTGGAAGCAGGCGAATATCTGCCGAACGATGAAGATCTGACGAAACTGATGCCGCTCATTTCGGATAATTTATCCGTCAAAACCGAACCGGCGGGCGCCAAAGTTTATCTGAAACGCTTTCAAACGGATAAAAACGGAAAATTTCCCGAACGCACATTTCTAGGCGAAACACCGCTTGAAAATAAACAAATCGCGCGCGGACAATATCTGCTTTATATTGAAAAAGAAGGATTTGCGCCGTTTGTGCGAAGCATTTCGGGCAGATTACCGATCTATTCGACCGATCTGCTCCCGATGCCGCCGATCGAAATTTCGGCAAAACTGATCGAAACCGAACGGGTTCCCGACCGGATGATCTTTGTTCCCGCCGGTGAATACAAACTCGTCAGCTACACGCGACCGACTCAAAAACCCGTTCAGCTCGGCGATTTTTTTATTGATCGAACGGAAGTTTCAAACGCCGAATTCAAAGAATTTATCACGGCGGGCGGATATTCGAAAAAAGAGTTCTGGCAAATTCCTTTTGGCTCGGGCGGCAAAGAAATTCCGTTTGAAGAATTCTTGAAAAATCTCAAAGACCGCACGGGTTTGCCCGCGCCGCGTTCGTGGACCAATCAAAATTTCCCCGACGGCAAAGCCGATTTCCCCGTCACGGACATTACCTGGTTCGAGGCAATGGCTTACGCGAAATTTCGCGGTAAGGATTTGCCGACGATCTTTCAATGGGAAAAAGCGGCGCGCGACGGGAAATTTGACGAAGGTTTCAACTCGATGCCGTGGGGTCTGAGCCGCGATGCCGATTCGCTGGAGTTTCTCGCCAATTTTCGCGGTTCGGAAACGGTTCCGGTCGAAAGTTTCGAGTTTGGGATGAGTCCTTACGGCTGTCTGAATATGGCTGGAAATGTTGCCGAATGGATGGGTAACCGGCGCGGCGCGAATGTTCTCGTGAGCGGCGGCGCATTTGGCGAAAGATCTTATTTATTCGGCTATTACGGCGATTTTCCGCCCGTTTATCATTCAAACAAAATCGGTTTTCGGCTGGTCAAAAATCTTCCGGAAAGCGCGACGGGCGGGGAAGATCTGCCGCCCGTGGAAATTCCCGTCTATCAGCCGTCAAGCGACGCGGATTTCAAAAAATGGCTCGTCCATTACGCCTACGACAAAACGCCGCTCGAAGCCGAAATCGTCGAACGCACGGAGTCTGATTCGTGGACGCGGGAGAAAATTTCGTTTACCGGCGCAAACCGCGAACGGGTGATCGCTTATCTTTATTTACCGAAAAATGCGCCGCGCCCCGTGCAGGTCGCGCATTGGATTCCGGCGGCTGACGTGCCGCTCGGATTTTCGTCCCTCGCGCATTCGGTCGAAGATTTTCTGTCGCCCGTCATCAAATCGGGACGCGCCGTTTTTGCGGTCGCACTGAAAGGTTATCACGAGCGTCCCTTTCCTGCGGGATATCAATCGCCGGACGAGACGAGCATCGAGTTTCGGAAGGAAATGGTCGAAAAAATGACGGACTTGCGGCGCGGGCTCGATTATCTCGAAACGCGCAATGACATAGATTTGGGCAAAATTGCGTTTCTCGGTTTGAGCAACGGCGCCAATCAGGGTTTGATCCTAACGGCGATCGAAAAGCGTTATCGCGGCGTGGTGCTGGTCGGATTCGGTTTCCGTCCCGATTGGGCGAAATGGATCGACGAAGCCAAAACCATCAACTTTGCGCCGCATATCACGCAGCCGAAGCTGATCTTGAAAGGTCGTTACGACGAAGCGCACCCTTTGAAAACCGAAAGCGAGCCGATCTTTAATCTTCTGCGCGAGCCGAAACGCATCGTCATCGTCGAAAGCGGTCATGTTCCGCCGCCCGAAATTTTCGCGCCGGTAATTAACGATTGGCTTAACGAAACGCTCGGAAAAATTTTCAATTAAAAAAAAGATTGTTTTACGCAGAAAATTTCAATACAATAAACTCACGAAATAATAACACTTAAACGATTTTTCAAAATTTCTTTAATCGAGGGAAAAAGGTTCAGATGAACGATCGTGGAAAAAAAATAGTTCTTGCGGCAAGCACTTCGGAATCTTCGGAGTATATGCGGAGTACTTGGCGACAGATGCTTCTCGGCACTCTGCCGTCGCGCTACACGCGTTTTCCGTTTTATATGGTTGATGTCAACTGGCAAAACGAAGTCCGCGACGACGGGCAAGCCGTTGCCGTGCCGAACGGTTTGCGCGTCGTCGAATCAATTCTTCTGGAAGAATTTTCGCCCGACGACATCGCGGTTTGTTACCCTGACCAACTTGATCTGTTCGTCGGCGAAGACACGCGCGTGATCGGCGTGCACGCGCATAATCCGCTCGGAATTACGTTTGCGACCGATGTTTACGTAAATTTTTACGGCAGACAAGCCGAACCGATCAACGCCGCCGAATTTAAGCGTCTGATTACGCACGACGCGATCAAAAAGCATAAAGATCATCTGAAAATCATCGTCGGCGGTCCGGGTTCGTGGCAGATCGAGAAGAAAGGTCTGCAGGACGAATGGAAGATCGACTGCATCGTCGAAGGCGAGGCGGAAGATTTGATCCTGGATTTATTTAAACGTGCCGTGCAGGGCGAATCTCTGCCGAAAAGGATCGAAGGAAAATCGCCGAACATGGAACGGATTCCGATCACCAAAAACCGTTCGACCTTCGGCGTCGTCGAAGTTACGCGCGGCTGCGGGCGCGGCTGCCAGTTTTGCTCGATCGCGCTCAGAAAAGGCAAATCTCTGCCGCTCGAACATATTTTGGAAAATGTCCGTGTTCAGGTCAGGAGCGGCGCGGACACGATCATGATCACGACCGAGGACATTTTTCTCTATGAGCAGGGCGCAAAGTTCGACACGAATGTGCCCGCGCTCAAAAAACTGTTCAGATCGATCACGGAAGTTCCGGGCGTCAATCACGTGATGCTTTCGCACGGCACGATGTCGCCGGTCGTCCGCAACCCGGAGGTGATCGAAGAACTATCGCCTTACGCGGTTGATTTTTCGACGCACCGGCATCCGGCTTCGACCCATCACGACAAGCGTTACGCGAGTCTTTTCATCGGGCTTGAAACCGGCAGCCCGCGGCTTTTCAACCAGTTTATGAAAGGCAAAGCGTATCCGTATAAAGCCGAACAATGGCACGATGTCGTGCTCAAAGGAATGGATATTCTGAACAAGCATAACTGGTTCCCGTTCGCGACGTTTATCGTCGGTCTGCCGGGTGAAACCGATGAAGACACGAAAAAATCGCTCGATCTGCTGCACGCTCTCAAGGACGCGAAATGGGTCGTGATGCCGACGCTTTTTGTGCCGCTCGAAGATACGCGGATGGAAAAGGACGAAAGCGCGAAGCTTGCGCGTCTGACCGAGCTGCAATGGGAATTTTTCTTTACCTGCTGGCGCTACAACATTGATTTTTACCGCAAAGACCCGGCTT
Source organism: Pyrinomonadaceae bacterium (assembly GCA_035536135.1). GTDB lineage: Bacteria > Acidobacteriota > Blastocatellia > Pyrinomonadales > Pyrinomonadaceae > JAFDVJ01. The sequence goes on from DATLOR010000508.1 coordinate 6,230, forward strand.
TTCAACGCCGCTTCAATTTCGGCGTGCCGATCTATTACTATATGATGGGCAGACGGCTTTTCGGCAAACAGATGAAATATCCGATGCTGCGGCTCGCGCATTTTCCCGAAAAGATCCTGAAACGCCGTCTGTATTTGGATCTGCGCGAAAAAAGCCCGATGCAGGTGCCGGATTTTGTCGAAATTCCGCAACCCAAAGCGCGTCCGGCGATTCCTGAATTGGTTGATTAAATTTTTAAGCCACGAATTACACAAATAGCACGAATATATCTAATTTCATTCGTGCCATTTGTGTAATTCGTGGCTAAGTTTCTTTCACTTCGAGCAAATTACAATTCAATTTTTTCGCTAAACCTTCGCCGCCCCAATTCATAATGACGTTGTGATTCCAGCGGAAAAAAGGTTTGGCGACGGGCGCGAGAAAGTTCATCCACGATTTTGTTGTCCGAACACGCCAATCGTATTGCACGCGCGTCGCCCCGTCATCTTCGGCGGTCAAAGTCCAAATGCCTGAGCCGTCGAGTTCGCCGAAAGCGCGGACTTCGATCAGCTTTAAGTCTTCGATGCGGACGGTTTCCGAATCGAAAACGAGCCGATACGGCAGCGCGCTTTTCCACGTCGAACGATGAATCGCGCCGATGCCGCGGGCGTCGCCGTCCTTTAATTTCTCGACCTTCAAAACGCCTTTCCACCAATCGCTCCACGTTTCGGAATCTTTAATGAAAGCCCAAACCTTCTCAAGCGGCGCGTCGAACCGCCAGACAGTCGTAAATTCGTAATCTTCAGCCATAATCAGTCGATAGTTCGCATAATAATTTTTAACGGATTCACCGAAAAGTCAAAAACCGACAGAAGATTTTTAGCCGCGGATAAACCAGGGATGGACGCGGATTTAAGCATTAATTGAATTTAATCCGCGGTATCCTCGGTTTATCCGCGGCTAAAAAAAACCACCGCGCAGATTGTTTCCACGCGGTGGTTTTAATTTGTCTGAATCAATTATTTTTTCGTTTCAGGCTTTTGCGTCTTCGCAAAATAGCCTTGCCGGTGCGTGAGCGTCACTTTTTGTTTGGCAAGCTCGCTGTTCGTCAGCTGAATTTCGATCTTGCGGTATGATCCGTCGCGTCTCTGGTTGGTCGGCTCATAGGCGATCAGATATTGCGAACGCATTTCGATCTGAATTTGCGTAAAGGCTTTACGCAGCTCGGCTTCGTCGCGCGGGAAAAATGCGCGTCCGCCCGTGCGTTCGGAAATCTTTCTGAGCGAGGCTTCGTCAACCCCGTCGTAAAAATTGTCGCCGATGCCGATCGAATAAATCACGGCTTCGGATTTAAGCGCGGCTTGCACGGCTTCGTCGAGTTTTTTTCTGCCGTAAGTGTTGATGCCGTCGCTCAGTAAGATGATCGCGCGGCGCGTTTTGTCGGGCGCGGGACCTAAAACTTCGTCGGACGTGATCCAAATCGCGTCCCAGATCGCAGTCGAGCCCTGGGTGGCTTGATTAGTCCCCGAAATCGGCGGAGTTCCGACGACTACACCGCCGCCGACATAACCCGAAGGCGGAACGAACTGCACACGGTCAACCGCGCGCTGAAGCCGTCCGACATTATTCGTCATTCCCTGTTCAAGCGTCGCTTCGCCTGTAAACGTAACGATCGCGACTTCGTCCTTTGCCGGACGCACTACGGATTCGATAAACGATTTTGCCGCCGATTTTTCTTCCGGCAGAGTGCGTTCCTGCGATGCGCTCGTATCGATCAGGATTGCCAAACTCAAGGGCAGATCGACCTGCCGCCCGAACGCGATGATTTCCTGCGGCTGTCCGTCTTCGATCAGTTTAATATCTTCTTTTTTCAGATCGGTCAGCAGGCGGCGACTTTTGTCCTGCGCGGTAAAAAGCACGTTGACGACTTCCGTGTCGATTTTGATCGGTTCGTCATCGTTTTCGATCTCAGGAGTCGGCGTCACACTCGTTTTCGGCGGGATTTGCTGCTGCTGCGCGTGCGAGGCATCGCGGCTCAAAAACGCGCCGCCGAACGCGAGCAATCCGACCAATAAAACTAAAACCTTGTTTTTCCAATTCATTTTTTACAACTCCTAAAACCTGCTTTTTATTTCAGAGTGTCGCGCACCGACCGGTACTCCGTTTTACTGCGAATCTTGTATTTATCCGCATTATCCTTGCTCTTAAACTGAACTTCGATCTTGCGTTTCCGACCGTCGTATTCCTGATTTGCCGGACGATACGTGATGATATATTGCGACCGAAGCTCTTCGCTGATCTTCTTGAAGGCTTTTTCGAGGGCATACAAATCACCGGTAAAAAACGCCTCGCCGCCGGTTTCGTCGCACAAACGCTCAAGAAATTTGTCGCCTTTGTCTTTGATCTGTCCGGCATCGACACCCGGCACCGCGCCTAAGAATGCTTCCTTTGTCGAGATCGCAAAAATCGTCGATTCGGTTCGCTGGGCAATATCGATCGCGTCATTTATATCGGCACGGCTGAACGTGTCGTCGCCGTCGGTAATCAGGACAATAACGCGTCTGCCGGGAGCGTTTCTCAGCTTTTCATCGGAAAATTTAAAGATCGCATCATACAGCGCGGTTTGCGAACCGACCTTTTTGACCCGGTCGACGGCTTTGTCCAGAAGGTCGAGTTTGTCCGTAAAATCCTGGATCAGATTGACTTCGTTATCAAACGTCATAAACGCGGCGCGGTCTTTGCGAAGCCGCACGACCGTGTAGAGAAAGTCGCTCGCCGCCCGTTTTGAAAACGTCATTTTCCCGGCGGTCGAGGGCGATGTGTCCATCAAAACGCCGACGTAAACCGGCGGATTCGTCTTTTCGTCGGTAAAAAACGTGATCTCCTGCGGAACGCCGTCTTCCAAAACGATAAAATCGTTTTTCCCGAAACCCGAAACCAGATTTTTCTTTTTATCCTTGATCGTGACGGGCAGACGAACCTCAAAAGTTTTTGAAGTATCTTCGACCGCGGGCGTTGCCGTCGGCTTTGGAGACGGTGTCGGCTTTTGCGCCGTGACTGCCGCCGCAACCAGAAACAAAATGACAAATTGAACAAATATAAAGCGAACTAAATTTTTCATAACCGATTATGTTGATTTTTTTCGGACAGACGCAATTTTCGATGCCGTCGGGGGCGCGATTGTTGCCCAAATGTAAATCGCTAGTATAACAAAAGGCGTGAAAATCGTTAATTGTAAATCGTTAATCGCTTTTTACGATTTATAATTAACGATTTACAATTAACGATTAACAAATCTTTATGAATCAAAACATTTTCAGAGAATACGACATCCGCGGAATTGTCGGCGAGCAGTTAACGGACGAAACGGTCGCGCTTTTGGGCAAGGCGATCGGGACGTTTTTCAGCCGAAACGGCGCGAAACGCATCGCCATCGGCTACGATGCACGGGAAAGCTCGCCGCGATTTTGCGCGTCTTTGACCAAAGGTTTTAACGAAACCGGCTGCGACGCGGTGCTGATCGGCAGAGTTCCGACGCCGGTTCTTTATCACACAGTTTACACGCGCAATGTGGACGGCGGCGTGATGATCACGGGTTCGCACAATCCGCCCGATCACAACGGCTTTAAGATTTGTCTCGGAAAAGCGACGCTCTTCGGTGAGCAGATTCAGGAAATCAAACGAATCGCGCTCGCCGGCGAATTTTCAAGGGGCGCGGGAAAGGTTGAAACGATCGAGGTTTTGGCGACTTACGAAAAAGATATTTTGTCGCGCATTTCGCTCGGAGCGCGAAAACTTAAGGCAGTTGTTGACGGCGGAAACGGAATGGGCGGCGTGACGGGCGTTCCAATTTATGAAAAATTGGGCGTTGAGCTCGTCAAACTTTTCACCGAACCCGACTCGAATTTTCCGAATCATCATCCCGACCCGACCGTTACGGAAAATTTGCAGGACTGCATCCGGGCGGTCAAAGAATCAAACGCGAATCTCGGAATTGCGTTTGACGGCGACGGCGACCGGATCGGCTTAACGGACGAAACCGGAAGAATCATCTGGGGCGACGAACTGATGGTTTTGCTGTCGCGCGAAATCCTGAAGGAAAATGCAGGAGCAACGATCATCGCCGAAGTAAAATGCTCGCAGAATCTCTTTGACGACATCGCCGCGCACGGCGGAAAACCAATTATGTGGAAAGCCGGGCATTCGATCATCAAGGCGAAAATGAAGGAAACCGGCGCCGCGCTCGCCGGCGAAATGAGCGGACATATCTTCTTTGCCGACCGCTTTTACGGCTTTGACGACGCCACTTACGCGGGCGCGCGGATTCTGGAAATCCTCTCGAAAACCGATAAAAAATTGTCCGAGCTTTTAAGTGATTTGCCGGAAACATTTTCCACGCCCGAACTTCGGGTTGACTGCGCGGACGAAAAGAAATTCGCGGTCGTCGAACGCATCGCCGAAGAATTTTCAAAAACGAACGAAGTCATTACGATTGACGGCGCACGAATTTTATTTGAAAACGGCTGGGGATTAGTTCGCGCCTCAAACACGCAGGCGATTCTGGTTCTGCGTTTCGAAGCCGATTCGGAAGAAAATTTGGCGCGCATCCGCGAAACGGTTGAAGCGGAAGTTAAAAAATTGATTGACTAAATCGCAAATTCTTGGCATAAATAATAGAGAGAATTTTATGAGATTCACGCTGGAAATAATTATTAAAAGCATCAGGGACTTTACTTAAAGTTAGAGCCGAAACTAGATTTTCGCTCGAAAGTCCCAAGTCTGAAAAAAGACTTGGGACTTTTTCGATTTTGGATTTTAGATTTTGGATTGCGGATTTTTTCACCGATAAATGCTAAAATTTGATTTTTTACAAAGGTCTCGGAATTTGGTTTTAACTGACCGCTGACCGCTGACCACTGACCACTAAATTATGACTGAACCTTTAGAACTAAAGAAAACCGTTAATTTACCGAAAACCGATTTCGCGCAAAAAGCGAATCTCGGGCAGGCAGAACCGGCGCGTCTGAAAAAATGGACGGATGCGCAGCTTTACGAAGCGATTCAAACCGAGCGCAGCGGCGCGGAAAAATTCATTCTGCACGACGGTCCGCCGTATGCCAATGCCGACATTCACATCGGCACCGCCCTCAACAAAATTCTGAAGGATTTTGTCGTCAAATCGCGTTCGATGATGGGTTTTAATGCGCCTTACGTTCCCGGCTACGATTGCCACGGTCTGCCGATCGAAACGCACGTCGAAAAGAAACTGGCGGAAAAAGGCAAGAACAAAAACGATCTGCCGGTCGCCACGTTCCGCAGAATCTGCCGCGAACACGCTTCGACGGCGATGAATAATCAGACGCGCGATTTTCGCCGGCTCGGAATTTTGGGCGAATGGGAAACGCCGTATTTAACGATGTCGAACGAATACGAATCAGAAACGGCGCGGCTGTTCGGCAAGTTTCTCGAGCGCGGCTATGTTTATAAAGGATTGCGTCCCGTCTATTGGTGCATTCACGATCAGACCGCGCTTGCCGAGGCGGAAGTCGAATATAGACTTCATACATCGCCTTCGATCTACGTCAAATTCCCGCTCGTGACGGATCCGGCGGAAATTGATCCGAACCTTGCGGGAAGAAAAGTTTCGCTCGTGATCTGGACAACGACGCCGTGGACGATTCCGGCGAACCTGGGTATCGCGGTTCATCCCGATTTCGAATATGTCGCGGTCGAACAAGGCGACGAGGTTTTGATCATCGCGTCCGAACTGATCGGTTTCGTCGTCGTCAAATGCTGTCTCGGAATGCCGGACGAAAAAGGCGAGCGCCATATCCCGCCGGTTCTGGCGCGATTCAAAGGCTCACGTCTTGACCGGATGAAGGCGAAACATCCGTGGCTCGACCGCGAATCGCTGATCATGAACGGCGAACACGTAACGATGGGCGGCGAAGCGGACGCGGAAACCGAAGTTGATGTTTCGGAAGCCCGCGAGAAAAAAGAAACCGCAAAAGCCGGCACGGGACTCGTTCACACCGCGCCCGGACACGGGCACGACGACTTTGTGATCGGTCGGGAATACGGCTTGGAAGTTTATTGTCCGGTCGACAGCGCGGGACGTTTCACATCGGAGGTCGAACGCTTTGCGGGCGAAAATATCTTCCGGGCGAACAACGAGATCGTCGAATTGATGCGCGAAAACGGTTCGCTGCTGATGTCGGAAAACTACGAACATCGTTATCCGCATTGCTGGCGCTGTAAAAAACCGGTCATCTTTCGCGCGACGCCGCAGTGGTTTATCGCAATGGATAATCTCGAAGAAAAATCCCTGCGCGCTCAGGCACTTCGCGAGATTGAAAATGTTAAATGGCATCCGTCGTGGGGTGAAGGTCGGATGGCGAATATGTTCAAAGGGCGTCCCGATTGGTGCGTTTCGCGTCAGAGAAGCTGGGGCGTCCCGATTCCCGTTTTCTATTGCCAGAAATGCGATGAACCAATTGCCGATTCAAAGATCGTCAATCACGTCGCGGATATTTTTGCCAAAGAAACCGCCGACGCGTGGTATAACCGACCGGAAAGCGAGCTGCTTCCCGAAGGTTTCGCCTGCCCGAAATGCAACTCGACGGATTTTCGCAAGGAAACCGATATTCTCGACGTCTGGTTCGATTCAGGCTCCAGTTGCGTTGCCGTGCTCGAAACACGCGGCGACACTCTGCGTTTTCCGGCGGACGTTTATCTCGAAGGCGGCGATCAATATCGCGGCTGGTTTAATTCGTCGTTGATGTGCGGACTCGCGGCGCACGACGAATCGCCGTATCGGCAGATCATCACGCACGGCTGGGTGGTTGACGGGCAAGGCAAAAAACAAAGCAAGTCGGAAGGAAATGTCACCGCGCCGATCGAGATCATCAATAAATCGGGAGCCGACGTTCTGCGTCTGTGGGCAGCGGCGGTTGATTACACGGAAGACGTGCGCTGTTCGGACGAGATCTTACAGCGCGTGACGGACGCCTATCGTAAATTCAGAAACACTCTGCGCTACGCGCTCGGAAATCTCGACGGATTCAATCCCGCAACAGATACGGTTGCTTTCGCGGAAATGCTCGAAATCGACCGTTGGGCATTGGCGAGCTTTAACGAAGCGGCGAAAAAAATTCTCGCGGGTTACGAAGCCTTCGATTTTCAAGCCGTTTACCAGACGATCTACAATCTCTGCACCGTGACGCTTTCGGCGCGGTATTTTGACATCATCAAAGACCGTCTTTATATTTTCGCGCCGCGTAGTTTGGAACGCCGTTCGGCGCAAACCGCGCTTTATGAAATGACGGATAAATTGTGCCGTCTGCTCGCGCCGGTTTTGGCGTTCACGGCTGACGAAGCTTTTGAGAATTTGCCGCATCAAAAACTCGCGTCGGTGCATCTCGCCGAATTTCCGAAAGTTTCGGGCGCGGACAATACGCAGCTTTTATCGGATTGGGAACGCATTTTCTCGATCCGCGACGAAGTTCTAAAAGCACTCGAAGAAGCGCGCGAGCGCAAGGAAATCGGTTCGTCGCTCGATGCGAAAGTGATTTTGCGAGCCGACGCCGAAACGGTGCGTTTCCTGATGCCGTATTACGAAGATTTGCGCTACATCTTTATCGCATCGCAGACGGAAGTTCACGAAGAAGGCTATTTCGGCGTGAAGATCGAAAAAGCCGACGGCGCGAAATGCGAACGCTGCTGGAATTATTCCGTGAGAGTCGGCGAATCGGAAAAATACCCGACCGTTTGCGAACGCTGCGTCGCCGCGCTGTCGGAAATCGAAAAGAGCGCGGCGGCTTAATGAAGAAAAAATACATATTAAATTTCGTCAAAGCCGATTCTCCGATCAAGGAAGCCGTCACAAAATTCGGCGGACAGCCCGTTTGGATTGAAAAACCCGAATGGGCGGTCAGCCGTTCGACCGGCAAACCGATGAGATTCATCGCTCAAATCCGGTTGGACGAAGATCTTTTCGGTCAGACGGGAAGCAAAATGGCATATCTTTTCGTGAACGACGAAACCGGTGAGAACGGCGAATTCATCTCGAACACGTACGATCCGAACGGCGGTGAAAATGGCGTCATCATTCAGCCGGACGGCTCAAATCCGAAATCGATAGAACTCGAAAACGGTCCGAGTTTGCAGGAATGGAAAGTTCCCGAAGGTGAAACGCGCCGCCGCGCCTTCGATTGCGAATACGCCGTTCAAAAATCGTCGCTCGTTGAGGAAGAAAAACCCGTTTACGCAGAAATTTCGGACGACGAGGAATTTATGCCCGAGTATGAAAATAAAGTCGGCGGTTACCCGTTATTTTTGCAGGATGAAGAGTACCCGAACAGCCGGAAAAACAACTGGAATCTGCTTTTACAGCTCGATTCCACTAGCGTTCCGTTTGAATTGAATTTCGGCGATTCGGGAATCGGTTACGCATATCTTTCAAAAGACGGCAAAACCGGAAAATTCCTGTGGCAATGCTCTTAAAATTATGCTGAAAACATCTTTTTTCATCTTTGTTTTTACACTTTTCGCCGCTTTCTCGATTTTCGGGCAGAAAGTTTACACGCCCGAAAAAGGTTCGGCGGAGCGCGCCGCGATCTTGAATGCGCTGCGCGCTCCGGTTGAAAAGGAATTGAAGCAGAAGATCACGTTCAACGCGGAAACTTTTAACGTCCAGGGCGTTTGGGCATTTCTGTCGGGCGAACCGCTCAAAGCTGACGGCGGCGGCAGACCGAATTATAAAAACACGCCGTATCAGGAAGCGATCAATGCGGACGCTTTCGACAATAATTTTTTCGCGCTGCTCAAAAAAAGCGGCGGAAAATGGAAGGTCGTGACCTACGCAATCGGCTGTACGGACGTTTGTTATGCCGGCTGGTGGAAAGATTACAAAGCGCCGAAAGCCGTTTTTCCATACACGGAATAAGTTTGAAAGAAAGTTAGCCGCCGATTGACGCGAATAGACACGGGAATAAATAAACGATAATCTGAGTTTATTCGTATAATACGGCGGTTTTGATTTTTTAAAGAATATTGTGAACAAAAAAGATTTTTTCTGGAAATTGGGTTACTTAGCCGCGGCGGGCGCGGTTTTTATGATCGATCAGACGACCAAAGCGTGGGCGGTGCGCCGCTTGCGGTTCGGCGACGTCAAAGAAGTAATTCCGAACTTTTTGAACTTTGCCTACGCGCAAAACACGGGTGTTGCGTTTTCGATGTTCGACAGTCACGGCGACACGGGGCGCTGGGGTTTATCGGTCGTCGCGATCATCGCGGCGACGCTCGTTTTGTATTTCTTCTGGAAAACGCCGCGCACCGACGACCGGATGCTCGGCGCATTATGTCTGCTGCTCGCGGGAATCGTCGGCAACGTCGTTGACCGCGCGCGGCTCGGCTTTGTCGTTGATTTTATCGACGTGCAGTTCGGCGCGTGGCATTACCCGACGTTCAACGTCGCGGATATGGCGATCTGCATCGGCGCGGGACTGCTTATTTTAGATATGTTTTTGAGCAAAAAGAAGACGGAAGACAAAGATCTGAAGACGGAAGCAAAACCGGTAGAGAATTAAAACAACGCGAATCCGCAATCCGCAATCTAAAATCCAAAATCAAAAGATGTATCCAGAACTTTTCCGAATCGGCAGTTTTCCAATCAACACATACGGTTTGCTTCTTGCGATCGGGATGATGCTCGCGCTTTTTGTTGCCTCGCGCCTTGCGGCGCGCGACGGTCTGCCGCGTGAGAGAATTTACGATCTCGGACTCTGGACGCTGATCGGCGGGCTCGTCGGCTC
>DATLOR010000509.1:0-2566 GCA_035536135.1 Pyrinomonadaceae bacterium
GTCGACAACTTTCGCCACGCTTCCGTAATTCAGATTTTTCGGAGCTTTAATAAATACCGTGCGTTCGACCTCGTTCGTATTCGGGCGAAAAATCCCGTCTTGTGTCCGGGTTTCAAAAACTTCGCGCAGTTTGGCGATCACCTTGTCGGAATCTTCGACCGTCCCCATTTCATTTAAACGATTCAGCATCAAAGAATTATCCGGATTGACCGTCACGATCAAAGCGTTCGGATTGTCTTTTAACGGCGGCGCATTCGTCGGCTCAGCCGGAACCTTCGCTTTAAAGGCAGTCGGTTTGGCGGGTGAGATCACCATAAAAATTATCAAAAGCACGAGCAAAACATCGATCAAAGGCGTTACATTTATGTTCGGTTTCATAAGTTTTCTCCGTAAAAAAGTTAAAAGTCGAAAGCCGCAGGTCAAAAGATTAGGCAGGATTCTGACATTTGACCCGCGGCTTTCGACCTTTACGTTTGTTTAGACACCGGAAAAAGAAAATTGTTCCCAAAATTTTTTAGGGATGAAGTTTGAAATTATAATGTCCCGTTGATCGATTTAAGCAAAGCTTTTGCCTTTGTGAGTGTTTCTTCGTATTCGTCTTCGGGATTGCTGTCGATGACGATGCCGCCGCCGACGTTGAAAACGGCTTTGTGGTTTTTGACGGTCATTGTGCGGATAGCGACCGATAAGTCCCAAGTTTCAAGTCCCGATTCCCAGGTTTTGTTGAAATTTTTTGACTTGGGACTTGGGACTTGAGACTTGGGATTTGAAAAACCGATCGCTCCCATCGAAAGTCCGCGAGTGTCGGTTTCTAATTCATCGATGATCTGCATTGTTCGGATTTTAGGTGCACCGGTGATCGAGCCGCAGGGGAAAACGGCGCGGATTATGTCGGAGAATTTTGTATTTTCACGCAGATTTCCCGAAACGGTCGAAACGAGATGAAAAAGCGTCGGATGCTGTTCGAGGTCGCAGAGCTTTTCGACCAAAACGCTGCCGAATTCGCAGATTCTGCCCAGATCATTGCGTAAAAGGTCTACGATCATCACATTTTCGGCGCGGTCTTTTTCGGAATTTAATAATTCGTTTTTTAACTTCGTGTCTTCTTGATCTGTTTTTCCGCGCGGGCGTGTGCCTTTGATCGGACTTGTTGAAATTTTCTGACCTGTAACCTGAGACTTGGGACTTGAGACTTTAAAGAATCGTTCGGGCGAGGCGGAAATGACGGTTGAATCCTTTCTTTGAATGAAGGATGCGAAGGGCGCGGGATGATCTCTTCTTAAATTGTAAAAAATCTGCTGCGGCGAAAGATCTTCGGGCAGATCGGCGGTAAATTGCTGCGTTAAATTCGTTTGATAAGTGTCGCCGCGCCGAATAAATTCTTTTATTTCCTCGATTTTTTCGAGATATTCGGCTTTTGTGAAGTTTGAAACCACTCGGGAGTTTGTAGAGTTTGTAGGATCCGTAGAGTTTGCAGAGTTTGCAGAGTTTAAGAGTTGTTCGAGTTCGCAAAAACGATTTTCGCTGCCGAGCAGGAAGGTTTCTTTGGTGTTGTAGTCGTGAACGATCAAACAATCGAAAAGCGCCAGAAAAACATCGGGTTCGTCGTGTGAAAAGGACTTTTTGCGCGGCGTTATTTTTTCCAGTTTCAAACCGAAATCGTAAGAAATCGTAAAAATCGCGAAAGTTTCGTCCGTTTCCAGTTTTTCGTCGAGAAAACGAAGCGTTTTTTCGGGATCCTGATGCGAAATCTCGAATGTTTCGAGCGGATCGATGCCGCAGATCAGAAAATGCGATTTGAGATGCGAAACTCCGCAGCTGTCGAGCAGACAAACCTGCCGGGTTTTCGATAAAACGAGGAGTTTTTTGACCAATAAATCGGCGGAAATCTGATTTTTGAGTGATCTTTTCGCTTTCTTCACAAAGCGAAAATGTTACCACAATAAAACGACGCAAATCTAAAACGCCGGAAAAACTTTTACCCGCGCGCAGACGCGAAAAACGCGAAAAATCAATTTGTTGAAATCTTTTTTTGCGCCTTTATCGTTATTCGCGGGCAAATTTTCTTAAAAATTCTTCTTTGTGTTCGCGTTATTCTTTTCCTTTTCGGCTGATTGCGTGAAAGGTGAATTGATCTTGTCGGGAATCGAGAAATTTTTCTCGAAAAACGTAAATTCGGACTGCGCTTTGTCGTATTCTTCCGCCGGACACCACGAATGCAGGACGTAAAATGTCAGTTCGTCATAGGTGATTATCAAATGTCCCTTGGCTTTTGTGCCGTCGGTCATTTTATCGAAAACCAAAAGCTTGGCAGGATGCGTTCCGACGTAAATATTTAGCCGCGTCACTTCGTTAAAGGAGTTTTTAGACGCAAAACCCCCGCTGTTCCTAACTTCTTCTTTTAAGGATTGAACCACACCGTCGGCTAACTGGTCGAGAATAACGGTCGAATTCTGGCGTTTCAAATCGAGATTGCCCGGAACCGGAACGACTTCGAGCATCGTCAGGCGATTGCCGGGTTTATCGATCGCGATCATCCGCGCTTCGGGCGTGTGAATCATCGGAT
>DATLOR010000510.1:0-5681 GCA_035536135.1 Pyrinomonadaceae bacterium
GGAGCTGCAGCGGCTGCCCGTCGTCGAGCCTGCCGCTCAAACAAGCGATCGAAAAGGCAATTTTTGAACTCGCGCCGGATATTGCGGCAATCGAAGCAAAAAGCGGCGAACAACCGCCGAAAGCCAGGAAATTCGTGCAGATCAAAGGCATTCAGCCGCGACCGCTGACTAACAATACAACCGCGGCGGCTGAAATGTTTTAATCAACAAGGAACAGAATCTGCCGCCGGAGTAAAGGAAAAATTCTTTATGAATGATTCGAACTCAGAAAACCAGGTTCCCGCCGTGATCGCCGCATTGCGGCGTTTTAATCGTCCGCGCCCCTTAGAGCAGTGCGACCTTTGCAGTCTCGGACTTGCCGCCGAGCACCAGCATTTGTTCGAGCCGAAAAGCCGTCAACTGCTCTGCTCGTGCGATCCGTGCGCGATCCTTTTCAGCGGTCAGGCGGAGATGAAATACAAACGCGTGCCGCGCCGCACACGGTTTCTGGCGGATTTCGAGTTGACCGATCTGCAGTGGGACAACCTGCTGATCCCGATCGGGATGGCTTTCTTTTTTTACAGCACGCCGGCGGAAAAAACGATTGCGCTTTATCCGAGTCCGGCGGGTCCGGTCGAATCTTTGCTCGAACTTGAAGCGTGGCAGGAACTCGAAGAAACAAATCCGATCTTGCAAAAGATGGAAGCCGATGTCGAAGCCCTGCTCGTCAACCGCATCGGGACGGAAAGACAATATTTTATCGCGCCGATCGATGAATGTTTTAAGCTCGTCGGACTGATTCGCACAAAATGGCAGGGGCTGTCGGGCGGCAGCGAAGTTTGGAACGACATCACGGAATTTTTTACCGATTTGAAAAAACGCTCGACCGTTATCGGAGAATCAAGTGTCAAAGCAAAAGCAGAAAATTCTCGTTGAGTCGGAAAACATCGCTTTTCAGCCTCCGAACGGAGATATAATTTTTATACTTTGACTTTTTACTTAAACTGCTTGTGACTGATTTGAATTTTGAAGTTTACGATGCCGAACCGCTGACCTTTGCGGTTTCTCCGCAATTGATCTTTAAACTGCGCATCAGGGCGGCGAATGAGAACGAAAAAATTCAAAATATCGCCCTGCGCTGTCAGATTCAGATCGAAGCGCCGCGCCGCCGTTACAGCGAGGCGGAACAAGCGCATCTCAGTGATCTGTTCGGCGAACCGTCGCGCTGGAGCAAGACGCTCAAAACGATGCTCTGGACGCATTCGACCGTCACGGTGCCGCCGTTCACGGGAAGCACCGCGGTTGATCTTCCGGTTGAATGCACATTTGATTTTAATATCGCCTCGACCAAATATTTTGCGGGCTTGGAAGACGGCGAAATTCCTTTATTGCTGCAATTTAGCGGAACTTTGTTTTATGCGGGCGAGAACGGCGATCTGCAGATCGCGCAAATTCCGTGGAGCGCGGAAACGAAATATCGCCTGCCCGTCAAGGTTTGGCAGACGATGATGGAGCATTATTACCCGAACAGCGCGTGGCTCAACTTGCGCCGAGATGTTTTTGACCGGCTTCAGCAGTATAAGATCAGCCACGCGATTCCGACGTTCGAACAGGTTTTGGAAAGACTTCTGCCGGTTACCGATGAAACGGAAAACGAATTTTTCGAGCTTGATGAAGAGATGAAATGAACACCGATCTGGTCAAAAAAATTGCCGATGCCGTGCTTTACGAAGGCTATATGCTTTATCCGTATCGCGCCTCGTCGGTTAAAAACCGCCAAAGATTTAATTGGGGCGTAATCGTTCCGCCAAGTTACGCCGAAGCGCAAAAAGGGACGGAAAACCGGCAGACACAAACCGAAGTCTTGGTTTTAGGCGAAGAAAATGCCGAGCTCGATCTACAATTTCGTTTTCTTCATCTGCGCGAACGCGAAGTTTATCAATATTTCGATGATTCAGACGAATTTCGCGCCGTCGAATCGATAAAAATCGGCGACCAAATCTTTCAAACATGGCAGGAAGCCGTCGAACGCGAAGTCAGTATTTCAGCAGTTTTGTCAGAACCATCTACGGTAGCGGATGGGTCAAGCAGCGCGCAATCGTTAACCAAATCGAAGCAAAACCCGCCCGCTACCGCAGATGGTTCTGACTTTTCCTTTCCGGCGGACGAAGAAACGGAAACCTTACGCGATTCAGAAGGCAAAGTCGTCGGCAAAATTGTCCGCCGGCAGAAAGAAATTGAAGGAACAATCGAATTAAGAATCGAAGAACAAAATCGCAAATCGCAAATCGCAAATCGCAAACTATTTAAATTATCCGTCCTGGTTTCAAATACCACGCCGTTTGAAAATGCCGCAGAAAAGAGCCGCGATGAAGCATTGGCGCATTCGCTGGTTTCATCGCACGTTGTTCTTCGCGTGCAGAGCGGCGAGTTTATTTCCCTGCTCGAACCACCGGACGAGTTCCGCCAAGCGATTGCAAACTGCAGAAATATCGCGACTTATCCGATTCTGGTCGGCGAAAACGGCGAACGGAATTGTTTTCTTTCATCGCCGATCATTCTTTACGATTATCCCGAAATTGCGCCCGAAAGCGCGGGCGATCTGTTCGACGGCGGAGAGATCGACGAGATATTAACGCTTCGGATTATGACGATGACCGATGAGGAAAAAAGCGAAATGCAGAGCGTTGACGAACGCTCCCGAAAGATGTTGGAGCGCACGGAAAATCTTTCGGCGGAACAACTGATGAAAATGCACGGCATACTGCGCCGACCGCGTGCCTTCGGGAACAAAGATTTTTTTGATGATGATCTAGAAACCCGATCGGAATCGGCAAATGGTTAAATAATGAACGAATTAGAATGGCAATTACTGGAAGAAAAGACACCGCTCGAATTTGTCGAGGTCAACGGCGTTCCGCTCAAGATCGGCGACCGCGTGCGTTTGAAACCGCGCCGGGGCGGCGATATTTTCGATATTGCGCTTGCGGGTAAAACAGCGACGATCGAAACGATCGAGCAGGATTACGAAAGCAACATTCATCTGGCGGTTGTCGTTGACGACGATCCGGGCAAAGATATGGGGTTTTTACGGCAGCCCGGACACCGTTTCTTTTTTACATTGGAAGAGGTCGAACCGTTTTTGCCGGGTGAATTCGAGGAAACCAATGGCTGAAAAACGCATTTTGATCGCCTGTATCGGCAATATTTTTCACGGCGACGACGGTTTCGGCGTCGAGGTTGCGCGAAGCTTGGCGGAACGCGAGTTGCGTGATGAAATTAAAGTGGTCGATTACGGGATTCGCGGGTTGGATCTGGCTTATGCGCTGATGGACGGCTACGAAGTCACGATTTTCGTCGACGCGGCGCAGAGAGGCGAAAAACCCGGAACGCTTTACGTGATCGAACCGGATTTGACGGAATTTGAAAATCAGAAACCGCAAAACGCGGTCATCGATTCGCACGGAATGAATCCGATGCTCGTTTTGAAGATGGCGCATTCATTGGGTGCGGAATTTAAACGGCTTCTGGTCGTCGGCTGTGAACCTGAAACGCTCGGCGGCGAAGAAGGGCAGATGGGGTTGAGCGAAACGGTGCAGGCGGCAGTGCCGCAAGCCGTTTCGCTGATCGAATCGCTGATCGATAAAATTCTCGACGGAAAATATTTTCAAACTGCGGTTTGAGAAACAAACTTTAATAAACAAGGAGTAAAGGGTTATGAAAGAGAAAAAAGAATTAGAAAAAAGAGTCGGAAATTCAGCCGGAATTGGAAGCAGTAATTTGGTGAAGATCCTCGGCGGTGCGGCACTTGTGCTCGGCGCGGCGCTTGTGATCGTCAGTCTGCCGGACATCAAACGGTACATCAAAATAAGCACGATGTAATGAGCGTTCGGGCAAATTAAAACAAGGAGAAAAATATGAATTTTATGATGGGTTTGTATATCGCGGGAGGCATCGTTTTAGTGCTTCTCATTGTCGCATTTGTTCTTAGTTTGCCCGATATTTTGCGCTACATTCGGATCAATCGAATGTAAAAATATCCGTTTAACTAACAAAGGGCGGAGCAAAAATTAAAATTAAGGAGAAATTATGGAACTTGAAAAAATAAATGATTCTTCCGATAGCAGAGAAACATTATATTTAGTGGGCGGAGTGGCTTTGATCGTTCTCGGCGCCGGTTTGGTGATGACCAATCCGACCGTTCGCAAAACCATTACAACCGGATTAGCGGCGGTTTTGCCGCAGCTTCAAGGCAAACTCGGACTTAATTTTTCGGGCGTCGGATCAGACATTCAGCGTTATCTGAGACTCCGGTCGATGTAAAAAATGGACGACATTTCAACTTCTGTGGTCAGGTATCGGCTGGATCCGAAAAACAGTAAATTTATTGTCCAGGCTTTTGCCGCCGGACTTTTTGCGGGTTTCGGTCATAATCCGTTGATCGCTATTCGCGATTTTACGGGCGAAGTCGGGTTCGCGCCCGAAACTTTTGCGGACGCTTCTCTGCGGGTTGTCGTCAAAGCCCAATCTTTGACGGTGCTTGACGATATCAAGGAAAAAGATAAACAGGAAATCGAGCAGACAATGCACGCGCAAGTGCTCGAAACTTCGCGCTTTCCCGAAATCACTTTTCAAAGCACAAGCATCACCGTGACGCGGATTATTCCGGGACGCTGGAAGGCAAAGATCATCGGCGATCTGACCTTGCACGGCGAAACGCGAAGTCTTTGGATTATGGCGCAGCTCACCATCGACGGCGACGAACTTCGCACGAAGGGCGATTTCACGTTGCGTCAGACCGAATACGGGATTAAACTCGTCTCGGTGGCGGCAGGCGCACTCAAACTCCAGGACGAATTAAAATTCGAGTTTGATCTAACAGGACGAAAGGAAGGATGACAGTTGAAAGTTAAGGAATGAAAAAATGATTTAAATTCATCCCTCAGCTTTCATCGCTCATCTCTCAAATATTATGCACGAACTTTCAATCGCGATGAGTATGATTGAAATGGCGACCGATGAGCTCAAAAAGAACGACGGCATACGGGTCGAAGCTCTTTATCTCAAGCTCGGCGGACTTTCGGGCGTGGTCAAAGACGCGCTTCTTTTTTCGTGGGAAATTGCCTGTCAAGACACGCCGCTCGCAGGTTCACGACTTGAGATCGAAGAAATTCCGGTTGTCGTTTTCTGCGCGAATTGCCGCGAAAATAAAACTTTGAGTTCGATAAATAATTTTTTCTGTCCGGTTTGCCGGGCGCCCGCTTCGCAGATTTTGCAGGGCAAAGAACTGGAAGTGACGGCATTGGAGATAGTTTAATGTCACAAACCCGCTTAGTCGAAGTCAGACAAAACGTGCTGAAGCACAACGATGTTTTGGCGCGCGAGCTTCGCTCGCGTTTTGAAGCGGCGAAGGTTTTTGTCGTCTCTTTAGTTTCCAGCCCGGGTTCGGGCAAAACTGCTTTTCTCGAAAAAACTCTTTCGGCTCTGCAGCCGAAATACCGCGTTGCCGCGCTTGTCGGCGATCTCGCGACCGACAACGACGCGGAACGTCTGGCGCGTTCGAACGCGCCGGTCAAACAGATCGTCACCGGCACGGTCTGTCATCTCGAAGCCGCGATGGTCGAAAACGCGCTTGCCGACTGGGATTTGAACGAACTGGATTTTTTGTTTATCGAAAACGTCGGCAATCTCGTCTGCCCTTC
>DATLOR010000511.1:0-9991 GCA_035536135.1 Pyrinomonadaceae bacterium
ACATAAAAGAAGTGTCGAAATCGGGATTACTCTTCGGGAAACGGTAAGTCTGACGAAGTATCGCGTTCGGATGCTTTGCGAAAAGCAACTTCTGTAACCTAAAAAAACTGCCTGCTCCCGAACTATCCAAAACGCCGTCAAATAAAACTTAACTGTCGGGCGCATCACCGTTGATGCACAAGAGAAGGATTAACAGGTTTTATAATGCACGTTTTAGCCGCGAGTTGCAAGCAGATTTTCACTTTATCGAATTCAAAAGGTTTGCTGATAATTAAAAATATCTCTTCATTCTTAATAACTTATAAGATTTGCGGTTCGCAAAAAATCAGCTTCGTTGAACCAAACCGAAAATTCGTGCGTATAGTTTTTTGTTCGATTTAAGAATAAAATTCAAACTTGAAAGGAGCTTTGCCGAAAATATGTTTTGCCCGAATTGCGGAATCGAAGAAACACAGGTCAATCAATTTTGCCGTGCGTGCGGAACGGATTTGCGTTCCGTTCGATACGCGGTCGAAAGTCCCGACAGCATCACGGCTTCGGCAAGCGGAGCGCGTGAGGAAATCGGACGCGCCTTTGCCGCCAAAATCCGCGAGGCACAGAGCAGTGCGGATTTGAAAATCGTCGCCGAAGACGTTTTGCCCGAAATCGAAAAATTTCTCGAATCGCCCGAAGAAAAACGGCTTCGGCGGATGCGCATCGGAACGCTGATTTCTTTGATCGGACTCGGCGTAATGTTTGCCTTCGCGTGGATCGCCGGCATGATGAAAGACGACGGCTTTTTTTTAGTCGCGGGCTTGGGCGTGGTTGCATTTTTTATCGGGCTGAGTTTTGTGATCAACGGTATTCTTTTGAGCGTGCCGAAAAAAGGTTTGTCCGACAAATCGTCCGATGCCGAACATCAGCGCGAGCTCGACGCGCATGAAAAAGTCCTTAATGCACAAACCAACGAACTTGTTCTGCCCGAATCGAAACAGGTTTTTACGTCCGTTACTGAAAACACGACCCAACATTTAAAGGAAAAACAGCCCGTTTTGCGCAAATAACTTTTCCGTCAAAAAAACTTATGCCGATCAAATTTTTAACCGCTCAGCGCCGCGCTGTTTTTCTGTTTGCACTCTTGATCTTCGGCGCAAATTCTTTTTCCGCGCAAACTTCCGCCGGTGAACGCGCCGCGATTTTCGAACAGGTCTGGACGACGATCAACGAAAAATATTACGACGCTTCATTTAACGGCGTTGACTGGAATGCGGTGAAGAAGAAATATTCGGCGCGGCTCAAAAACGTTTCCGATGACAAAGGTTTTTACGCTTTACTTGACCGGATGGCAGGCGAACTGCGCGATTCGCACACCCGTGTTTATTCGCCCGCACAGCGTGTCGAGCGCAAAAATCAAAAACGTGCGAGCGTTGGGATAACTATTAAGGAAATCGAAGGTTTCGCGGTAATTTCGAGCGTCACGCCCGATTCCGAAGCTGCACGGCTCGGCATCAAAGCGGGAATGATCGTCCGCACAGTCAATAATCAGCCGATCAAACGCGCGATTGCCGAAGCTCGCGGCGCCGTCGGCATTTCATCTTCGGAACGGGCGACGCAGATGCGTGTTTTTTCAAAAATTCTGACGGGCGCACCCGACACGGTTTTGAATCTCGAATTGACGGATTCCGACGGAAAAAATCTGAAATTCACACTGACGCGCCGCGTGGTTTCCGTCAAACCGCAGTTGACGGCGCAAATTCTGCCGTCGGGCATCGCGTATCTCAAATTCGGCGGGTTTGCCGAAGACCTCGAAAAACAAATCGAACAATCCCTTAAAGATTTTAAAGACGCGCCCGCTTTGATTCTCGATCTGCGCGGCAACGGCGGCGGCGACGGCGAATTCGGGTTGCGGTTCGCGGGACATTTTTTCAACGACCGGATCACGGTTGCCAAGATCGTCACGCGGAGCGGAAAACCGCCGGTTCCCGGAATGCCGATGCTTCTCGAAGCGGGAACAAAGGGAGCGCAGATGTTTTCGCGCCCGCTCGTAGTTTTGGTCAACGAAGCAACGGCGAGCACTTCGGAACTCGTCACGAACGCGCTTCAGGAACAAAAACGCGCGGTCGTTTTCGGCACGAATTCGTGCGGCTGCGTCTTGGCGTTTCTCGATTACAAACCGCTCGCAGGCGGCGGCGATCTGACCTTGAGCGAATTCGGATTCATCACCGCAAAAGGCAAAAAACTAGAAGGCGAGGGCGTCGTGCCCGACCGAATCGTGGCGCTCAATCTCAAAGACATTCAAACGGGACGCGACACGGTGCTCAAACAAGCCGAACAATTTTTAAGTAAGTGACTAAAATAAAATTACATTTAGCCACAGATTTTCACAGATAAACACGAGATAAAAGCAGATTAAAAACGATGCTTTGTTTTTATCAAAAAACTATCCGCGTTAATCTGTGAAAATCTGTGGCTAAAAAACTTATAATAATTGTGTTCTATTAAAAAGTGAAAAATATCATCATCATCGGCGCCGGACTCGGCGGACTTTCGGCGGCGTGCCGTTTGGCAAAAGCGGGGTTTTCCGTGACGGTTCTGGAAAAGAACGAAGCGGTCGGCGGCAAGGTCAACTTTGTTGAATCCGGCGGCTATAAATTCGACACGGGCGCGTCGCTTTTGACGATGCGCCACGTTTTGGAAGATTTATTCGAGTTCTGCGGAAAGCGTGTCGAGGATTATCTGGAAATCGTCCCGCTCGAACCGATCTGCCGTTATTTCTGGACGGACGGCGCGCAGTTTGACGCTTCGCAGAATATCGAAAGAACGGAAAGGGAAATCGAAAAGCTCGCTCCCGAGGACGCCCTAAATTTCCGCACATATCTGGCGGATTCCAAGCAAAAATACGAAATTGCCGAAAGGACTTTTCTGGCGAAAAGTCTGAATGATCTGCCGAAACTTTTAAGAACAAAATATCTGCCCGATCTGCTCAAGATCTCGACGCTCAAAACTTTGGACAAACACAACGCGAGCTATTTCAAATCGGCGAAATTGCAGCAGATTTTTAACCGTTTTGCGACCTACAACGGTTCTTCGCCGTTTGAAACGCCCGCGACCTTCGCGCTGATCCCGTTTGTCGAATTCGGTTTGGGCGCGTGGTATGTGCGCGGCGGAATGTATGAAATTCCGCGGGCTTTGGAACGCCTGGCGAAGGAATTAGGAGTAAAAATATTCACCGGGGCGGAAGTTGAAAAGATCGTTGTCGAAAACAAAAAAGCAGTCGGCGTTAAGGTGGGCGGCGAAATCAGAAACGCGGATACGGTTATTTCAAACGCCGACGCGGTTGAAACTTACCGCAATCTTTTACCGGTCAAAAAATATCAAAACCGCGAACCGTCGTGCAGCGGTTTCGTTCTGCTTCTCGGAACGCGCAAAAAATTTCCGCAGCTCGCGCACCACAATATTTTCTTTTCGGACGATTACCGCGCGGAATTTGACGCGCTTTTTAAGAAAAAGATTCCCGCGCCGAATCCGACGATTTACATCTGCGCCACTTCGCGCACCGATGAAACTCAGTCGCCCGAAGGACACGAAAATCTGTTTGTTTTGGTCAATGCGCCTTACACAAACGATAAAATAAACTGGCAGACCGAAGGGAAATCTTACCGCGATCTGGTTATCAGAAAGCTCGAAAATTTCGGTCTGGAAGGCTTGGAAGATTCGATTGATTTCGAGCAGATCATCACGCCCGAAGATTTTGAGAAAAAATACCGCGCCAATCGCGGCTCAATCTACGGGATTTCGTCAAACGGAATTTTCTCCGCCTTTTTGCGCGTGCCGAACCGTTCGCGAGAGATTGAAAATCTCTATTTTGTCGGCGGCGCAACGCATCCGGGGGGCGGCATTCCGCTCGTTTTGCTGTCGGGCAAAATGGCGGCGGAATCAATTACGAATTAGGAATTACGAATTACGAATTAAAATGCTTCCAACATTCATAATTCGTAATTCGTAATTCGTAATTTTTATTGAATCCGGTAAGCGGCGGCGATCGGCTGGTCGCCTTGTTGTCCCCATTTGAAGACTTTATAGGTGCCGGTCTCGCTGTTGTTGATATACCAGACACCGGTTGACGGTCGCCAGACGGCAAAGTCGGCTTTTTTGTCGCCGTCGAAATCGGCGGGCTGCGGAATGTCGCCGCTTGCGCCCCAATGGAAAACCTGCATCGCGAGATCGCTGCTCCGGCGGACGTAGAAATTGCCTTCCGACGGTCGCCAGATCGCCAGATCCGTGATCGTATCGCCGTCGTAATCAGCCGGTACGAGCTTGTCGGTCGGCAATCCCCATTGAAGCGTCTGGTCAAAACCGTAATTATAATTGCTCTTTTGAATCCACCAGACCGAACCGCCGCCGGTTTGGCGAACGACCGCAAAATCCGTCACCGTATCGCCGTCAAAATCGCCCGAAACGGG
Source organism: Pyrinomonadaceae bacterium (assembly GCA_035536135.1). Lineage (GTDB taxonomy): Bacteria > Acidobacteriota > Blastocatellia > Pyrinomonadales > Pyrinomonadaceae > JAFDVJ01. The sequence goes on from DATLOR010000511.1 coordinate 4,443, forward strand.
AATGTCGTTGGTCGTTCCCCAATGGAATTGCTGAAAAGTGCCGTCGCTGCTGCGCAAGACGTAGAAGTTGCCTTCCGACGAACGCCAGACGGTAATGTCGTTGATGCCGTCGCCGTCAAAATCTCCCGGCACGGCGCGGTCGCCCGCGACGCCCCACGGCTGGGCGACAAAATTCGTTCCCGGCGAGTTCTGATCGGTGCCGTAATACCATTTGTTTTCGCTCGGACGATAAACGCTGAGATCCGTTTGACCGTCGCCCGTGTAATCGCTGCCGCCGTTGACAATATCGCCGACCGTGCCGAAATCGCGGATGATCTGTTCATCGGTTTCCGAATCGACCGTCCACCATTTTGAAATCGCGCTCGGACGATAGACCGTCAGATCCGCCTTGCCGTCATTGGTGCGGTCAAAACCGGGTTGGCGGCAGTTTCTCAAATAGGAAACCTTTAATTTATACAGCGGACAGCCCGTATTGGCGTCGATCTCGTTGACGCCGATCGAAAAACTCGCGTTCGGTCCGACGCTGAACGAATACGAACCTTTATTGATCGTGCTGTAGCCCATATCGCCGATCACGTTCGCTGCCGGAGCTGCCGGGTTAAAATTCGAATAGGCGACCGACTGCGTTTGATTTCCGCCGCAGCCCGAAAAATCGACTTCGACGCGCACGCAAACCTGTTCATTAAACGGATTGACAAAATTATGCGTGTCGCGGCGCAGAGCCGTATTGTTTTCCAAGACCGCCGTGTCGCCCGCACAGCTCGAAGGCTTTCCGTCGCGCGTGATGCGTCCGGCTTGCTGAACGTCGCCGACATTGAGCGATCCCTGAATCATCACGGGCTGCGGCGCGCGTTGGCAAACAAATTGGGCAGACGCGTTTTGTGCGGTCAGGATAAAGGTCAGAGTAAGACAAAAAAATGCAGATAATGTTTTCATAAAAATCTCCTTAATTTGATAAATTCCCCGGCTCGATTTCAGCCTGCTGTTAGGAAATGCGGAAATTTTTCGTGAAAACTATCATTCGCGCATAAATTTTTTTTCTAAACGACAAATGCCGCCCCACACGGGACGGCATTTATCGCCTTGGAAAAGAAGTGAGGTGAAAAGGGGGCTTAGTTGGAGTCTTTTTCGACGACTGCGCCGTAATCGGCAAGCAGTTTTTCAATTTCCGCGTCGGTCGTTAAATTTAAAGCCGTTTCTCCGTTCTTGTCCGTAAGATTAACGCTTGCGCCGGCTTCGAGCAGAGCGCGGACGTTTTCTACATTGTCGGCATCGGCGGCTTCCATCAGCGCGGTGCGACCTTCGCCGTTCTGCGCGTTGAGGTTCGCGGAATGATTGATCAAAAGCCGTAAAACTTCCGGTTTGACCGAGCGCGAAGCGAGAATCAGCGCGGTATTTCCGTCGTTATCTATGAGATTTATCTTCGCGCCGTATTTGATCAAAACATTGACGAGCTCAGGGCTGGCGTCTTCGTCCAGACGCATCAGCGGCGTTTGTTTATTGCCGTCCTTGGCGTTGACCTTCGCGCGGAAATTCAAAAGCGTTTCGGCGATCTCGACGTTACCGTTTTCGACCGCGAGAAAAAGCGGCGTGATAAAGCTGTAATTTTCGTCTTTCTGATTGACGTTTTCGCCGCGCATAATGAGGTCTTTGACTTCTTCCAGATCGTCGTTTGAAACGGCGCGGTGAAGCCCGCTTCGGTAATGAACAACACTCATAACGCCGTCCGTCGTCACCGGCTCATCATTGACGACATTGACCACGGCGATCACGGGTTCGTCCCTTTTCGAACTTTTGTCGTTCAAAGTCTCGGTCTGCACGCTTGTGGTTAACGGATAAAGAACCGGGGTTTCTTGCTGCGCGTAAGCGAGCGTCGAAAGTGAGAGCGACGCGCCCAGAACTCCGGCGGCAATGCCGGCGCGGCGCGATATCTGGTAAAGTTTTTCGGCAAAAATGGGCGAGTTATCAACCGGATTTTTGACGTAATGGATGCAGATCCGTCCGTTCGACTGGCGCACCAGGCGCATTGCCTGTTTGCGCGTGAGCGCCGAAATATTGTTGACATTCAAATCGCAATGACCGCAAAAACGCACCTTTTCATTGCCCGTCATTTCATTCCAGTCCTCTGAACACGGACTTTTTACTTCGATCGAATCAATTAAACTTCTTTTTGACATACTCCTATCCTGAACGCCGAAGAATACAATTCTTGCGTTTGCCTCATAAAAACAAACAAATTATCTTTTCTGATTTTTTCGTGCGCTTTAGGTTTTCCTGCGCACAGCGTCTGACGAATTACTTATCTTGATGCACCGATGTTTTCGTTTGGTTGCTTTGGGAGCAATTTAAAATTGTAAATTTACAAATTCGTCATTAAATTAACCATCGCCCGTAAAATCGCCGTTGATGTAGTCGTGATACTGCGGACTCGAAAGCAGTGAACCGTGCAGTTGGTCGAGCCAGAAGCCCTGGATGCCTTCGCCGTTAACGATTGACGCGACGATCTGCCGCCCGAGATACGGCTGATTGTTTTGCCCGACGTGGTCGAGACGCTCGGAACTGAAACCCGAATTTCGCAGATAATAACCCTGCGCGATGTAAGCGGCGGTTTCGTTATCGAGCCACGGCAATGAGGCGCGGGTCAGATCAAACGAAGCGTGAACCGATTCGTGAATGAGCAAAGCGTCAAATGCCCGCGACCAACTCGGTCCTGCGCCGATGTAAAAAGTGTTCGCGGCTTCGCCTTTTGCCGGATTGTTCCACGCGCTGTATTTTGCTCGTCCGGCGGCGACGCCGCTTTCGACGATATGGATCGTGTTGTCCTGGATCGCCTGTGCGACGCGCCGAAAACTGCTTCCGTCAACCGAAACCGTAATTCCGGTCGTGCCTGTAAAACTAAAGTGAATCCGTTGCGCTTCGCTGCCGCGCAGGACGTTCAGCATCTGTTCTTTAATACCCATAAAACCACTCCTTAAAGACCAATTTGCAGAGAGGACGCGATATTTTGATTAAGTTGCCGAACGGCTTGCGGAATTTGCCTGACTTTCGTTTTCGGCAAGCGGCAAACTGAGCGTGAAAACCGCCCCTTTGCCTTCGCCTTCGCTTGCGGCGGAGACATTTCCACCGTGGAGCTCGGCGAGATGGCTGACAATCGAAAGTCCGAGCCCGAGCCCGCCGTGAAGCCTTGTGGTCGAAGCGTCGGCTTGACGGAATTTATCGAAAATGAACGGCAGAAATTCTTTTTCGATCCCGATCCCGCTGTCGCTGACGGTTATTTCGAGATTCGCTGCATTGCGCGTTGCCCGAATGCTGACCGCGCCGCCGTCGGGCGTAAATTTTACGGCGTTCGACGCCAGATTCGAGACGATCTGCCGCAGACGCTCATCGTCGCCGACGACAAAAAACTCCGCTTCATCGAGCAGAACGGTGAGATCGATCGATTTCGTTTCCGCCTGCGGGCGGAGAGCTTCGGCAGTTGTCCGGATGATCGCGGCAACTTCGACACGCTTTTGTTCGATGGTGAATTTGCCCGTGACGATCTGCGAAATATCGAGCAGATCGCCGATGATCTCGCCCTGCGCTTTGGCGTTGCGCTCGATCACTTCGAGCGCGCGTTTCGTTTCCGCTTCTTCCATACTCCTGTTTTTGAGCATCATCGACCAGCCGAGGATCGCGCTCAGCGGCGTGCGCAGCTCGTGCGAAACGGTCGCGAGAAATTCATCCTTGACGCGTCCGGCGGTTTCGGCATCGCGCCGCGCCGCTTGTTCGCTCGCTAAAGTTTGCCGGAGAAGCTCCTGCTGCTCGCGCAGTTTTTGTTCGGCACTGCGCCGCGAGCTCGTAAACAAAACGAGGCTGATAAACAGCGCGAGCCGGTTGACGGTCGCAAAAATTGATTTGCTGGTAAAAGGCGCGGTCGAAAAATAAATGAGTGACGCTTCGAAAACGAGCGCGATAAAAAGCCCCGGATTTCTGCCGAGATACCATGCCGTCGCGATCAATAAAGCGATCACCAGTAAAGTCAGATCGAAGCCGAACGAAAAGAGGCGTTGAAAGGCAACACTTGATAGAATGATTAAAACAAAAGCCAAAAGCGGCAATCCGTAACGGAAAGCGATTGATTTGATCGTTGTGGTCATTTTCCCCTTTGTTCGCTAACCTCCATCTTATTACAGTTTTGAAAGACGCGCCAAAATCATTGGGAAATATTAACGTAGCGGAGAGCGGATAATTGAAAATAATTATCCGCTCTCCGCTTTTTACTCAATTAACCTCAATTTGGGTTAAGCGTTTCCTTAATTGTTAGCCACGCTAAATCTTCAGCGGCAGCCAATGATCGTCGGCAAAACCGCAAAACCGATCGGCAACGCCTCGAAACCGATCGGCAACGCTGCGGAAGCTGTCGGCAGATGCCCGAACATCATCGGCGGCGGCTCGGAAGTCGTCGGCAAATGCCCGGACATCATCGGCAACGCTGCGGAAGTCGTCGGCAAATGCCCGGAACCGATCGGCAGCGTCGCGAAACTTATCGGCAGCGACGCGGAACCAATCGGCAGCGACTCTGCACCGATCGGCAAACCGCCTGCCGCCAAAAATTTAGTTTTTTCGATTAATAGGAGTTAATAGACACGGCGCGGGAGCGTTTCCGTCAAAAAACTAAAGCGATAAAACCGCGCGGGAGAAACGATTCGGCACTGTGCAAATTAACTTCATTTATTCACTGCACTCTGGTAGTTATCGTAATAGTATTTTCCAATGCGGTAATGTCCCTGTATATTCTTGCTAATTTTGCTCTTTCATCTTTTCGCTCTTTGACGGATATTTGAAAATAATTAATTTGACCTTCATTTAAGGATTGAAGCTTATTTTCTAACTCTTTAAGTTCTTCGTCTTTTAAGACCGCTTTATATTCTTCGATCGTCCGGGTTTTTTTTGTTTTATTTTTTTCGTTATATTCAACGATTTTTTCGGCAGTTTCTTTCTTCAGCCCGATAACGATAAGTAATTCCTCCAAGGTGGAATCAACTATTAATGAAGCTGTGCAGGGACTAAAACAAGATGCCGGATTGTATGGAACAATTTTGCAATCGCAAGTTTGCGCCGCCGCGAACGAAGCCGTGAATAAAAGAAACAAGACCGATAGTATTAATTTTTTCATAGTTACCTCAAAGTTTTTATTTTTCGTCTTTTGATTCGTAATAATAAATCCACCAAAACAAATAAATAAGCAGCCACAAAATAAAAAATGCCAATCCGATCTGAAACATTGTAAGCTGGCTGGCAAAATCAATGTTCACCGCCGCGCCAATTTCCTGCAGAATTTCCAGCTTTGAGGTCAACGCCGCCGCCATATATCTTCGCGCTACGAGATTGCCCTGATACATCGAAAATACCAGAAAGAGCCAGCCCGGCATAAAAAGCAAATACATTGAGCGAATCCCTCTGCCTGTCGGACTAAAATTCGACGTTTTAACAACAACGGCAATCGAGGCGGCAATTATCAGCAGACACCAGCCGCTTAACTCCTTTGAACCGTCGGCAATAGTTTTAAG
>DATLOR010000512.1:0-4324 GCA_035536135.1 Pyrinomonadaceae bacterium
CACTTCCCGCTGTCGCTTGGAAGGTTGTTTCGGCAGAGTGAATTGTCCGGACCGATTGAACAACGAATCTTTCGCCGAAGTCGCGCGGATTATTGGTTTGTGCTTTTAATTCTCCGGTAAAAGTCAGCGCGGCGAGAGCTAGAAATATTAGTGAAATAAACGGATTTTTCTGTGTCATATAAAAGGTGGTCGGAAGCAAATTTTAGGAGCGAGCCTTTATAAGATTAACAAAACCTGCCTGTGTTTGACAATGTTTTATTTGGTCAATTCCTGCATCAGAGCCGTTAAAAAATTATCCTGCATAATTTTGCTGTTCGGCAGTTCGTTGTGCGATTCGCAGGAAAATGTGGCGGAAACGGGCAGGCTTTGACGAAAGCTTGAATTGCTGTAATTTTGTTCGGTGATCGTTTCTGCGAGCAGCGAGCGGCGCGTCACGCGGGTGTCGCCGGGAGCGTAAAGTTTGGCGCGGGTTTCCTCTTTGGTGATCAGTTTTCCGCTTGCGGTTTTAAATTCTTTGGGCGTAAAGATCGTCTGCCAGAGGTTTGTTTTCGGGTTTTTGTGAAGAATTACGCCGTCCTGCGTATTGTCGCAATCGCTTCCGAAGGCGAAAAAGGCGAGTGAAGACGGAACTGTCGTTTCGGCATCGAGCGCGTCGTGAAAAAGTTTCGTGCGCTTTAAAGTGTTGGCAAAATATGCGTGGAACTCTTCTAAAGAAACGGCGGCAAATTCGCTTTTCCTGCCGTTTGCGCCACCGGCATTCGGTTGTCCGGCAAATTTGTTCAGAAAAGCCTGATCGGCATAAGCCGACCAGCCGTATCTTTTCCAGGTTTCGGGGTCGTAAAGGTCAATGTCAATCAAATTAAGGTTTTCGTCGTAGAAACGCGCCGCCGCCTGATGCGGCAAAAGCTGAAAAACGGCGGGCGAAGTGATCGCCACTTCACGGTTCAGAACATTGATATTAAAGCCGCCGACCTGGTAGCCTTTGAGCAGAAGCTCGAGCGTCGCCATCGAGCCTTCGTTCGGCGTGCCGAACATAAAAATTTTGTTGAAATGCTCCGCGCCGTTCCAGTTCGGAACCGCCTTTGCGTCATCGGGCGGCAGATCTTCATCGCCGTACATCGCCGCATACCGCGCGATCAGACCGCCCATCGAATGCGCGATAATGTTAAAACGCAATTCCGCATTGCCGATCTTTTGCTTTAATTCTTTGACTTTCCGAATCAATGTGCGCGCATTTTCGACGTTGTCGAGCCGCCAATCGTAGGCAAAAACGTAGTATTTATCAAGTCCGCCATTTGCCGCGTCGGGATTTTCCCAATCGCCTTTCGTGTAGCCGCCGTAGCGTTCCATCGCCTGGATCAGGGCTTCGTAAATCGAAACTTCGGGCAGAAAATTTGAAATTTTGGCGCGTTCGATGATTCGTGTTGCAACGATCTTATCGCGATTTTCCGCGAGTTTTGGCGAAACCGGCAAGCTCAAGCCGTCGGTTTTGGCGGCAGAGAGATTTATCCAGATGCGCTCTTTTGTTTCGGAATTGACGAGTTCGCTTCCCAGAATTCCGGGGATGATGATGACCGGACGCTTGCCTTTGCGAAGTTTGGACTGGGCAAAAATCGCGTCGAGATTCGGCACTTTTTTTCCGCCGCCGAGACAGCCCGACAAGAGACTTGAAAATACCAGCAACAGCGACAGATAAAATTTTTGTTTAGTCCGAACCATATTTTGTTTTCCGATAAATCACACAAACAAAATATCTGTGTTCATCTCCGTTCATCGGTCGATAAATTTTCTTCAAACTTACGATTTATTAGACTTGCGACAAATCCTGCGCCGAAACCGTTATCAATATTGACGACCGTCACGTTCGACGCGCACGAATTGAGCATCCCCAAAAGCGCGGCGATTCCGCCAAAAGATGCGCCGTAACCGATCGAGGTCGGGACGGCGATGACGGGAACTTTGACAAGTCCGCCGACGACCGACGGCAATGCGCCTTCCATTCCGGCGACGACGATGACGACCCGCGAGTTTTGTAAAATCTCGCGTTCGGACAAAATCCGGTGAATGCCCGCAACGCCCGCATCCCAGATTCTTTTGACGCGATTGCCCATCGTTTCGGCGGTCAGCGCGGCTTCTTCGGCAACCGGAATATCGCTCGTTCCGGCGGTAACGATCGCAATTTCGCCCGTCCCGAGTTCGGTTTGGTCGCGGAAAACACGGATGATCTGCGCATCCGCGTGCCATTCGGCATCGGTAAAAACATTACGGACCTCGCCGAAAACTTCCGCCGTTGTGCGCGTGATCAAAACATTTTGCGAACGCGCAATGAGCTTTTCAAAGATTCCGACAATTTGCTCTTTGGTTTTTCCTTGCCCGAAAATTACTTCGGGAAAACCTTGCCGGACGGCGCGTGCGTGATCTACCCGCGCGTAGCCGATGTTTTCGTATGATAGATTTTTTAGTTTGACGGTTGCTTCTTCGGTCGAAAGATTTCCTTTTGAATGAGAGTTTAAGATCTCTTCAATATCGTTTGAATTCATATTTTCATTCTATTCGTTCAAACGGGTTTTCGGCAAAACGCTTGGTAAATTAAAAAAAAAGCGACGAAACGCTTCGCCGCTTTTTCCCTTAAAGAAGACAAATGAAAAAAAGTAAAAAATCAGACAAACAAGCCAACGTATTTGTAAGCCTTGCACAATTTTACAAATGCCCAAGAAACTGCGCTGTGGCTGATCAAATTTAATAAAACTTCGTTTTCTAATATTTTCTGACTCATTACTAACTCCGGTTTTAATCTAAAGCAACTTCTGTGCCGCTCGTTTTTATATTCCGCCGAACGCCGAAAAAATTCCGCCTTCATTGATTAACGCGCATTTTTTTGCGCTTTGGTATCAAATAAGCGAAAAAAATCCTTCATCGAAAATGAATCGAAATTATTCATTTTGGTTGTTTGAATATGATACAAATCTTATCCGGTCGTATCTGGCGGAAATATTTGCAAAAGTGTAGAGTTATTTTTATATGGAATTGACAGTCGCAATCACGGGCGCGTCGGGCACGATCTACGCCTTTCGCACTTTGCAGTTACTCGCGGCAAGCGGTGCGGTCGAAACGATCAATCTCGTGATGTCGGGAACCTCCGCCACGGTCGCGCAGGTCGAAATGGGCGTCAACTTAAAAGACCCGAACGCCGAAAAGATCAACGACTGGCTCGGGTTGGCAAAGGATTCAAAAATCATCCGTTTCTGGCGGCTCGATAATCTCGCGGCAAAGCCTTCGTCGGGTTCCAATAAACAAGCGGGAATGATCATCGTGCCGTGTTCAATGGGAACTTTGGGAGCGATTGCCTCGGGCGCGGGAACGAATCTGATTCACCGCGCGGCGGACGTTTGTTTGAAAGAAGGTCGCAAGCTCGTGATCGTTCCGCGCGAAACGCCGTATAACGCGATCCATCTCGAAAATATGCTGAAATTGTCACAAACGGGCGCACGAATTTTGCCCGCGAGCCCGGGATTTTATCATCGCCCGAAAACGATCGAAGAATTGGTCGAACATTTGTGTTTTCGAATCTTAGACCAGTTCGACATTCCGCACTCGAAAAAATCCGAGTGGTCGGGCGAGGAAGTAAGGGATGAGGGATGAGGGATGAAAAAATTACTTTACTTGTATTTTGTCATTTTTAGCTTTCTGACGATTTCGGCGCAGGAACGCTACGTCAGACCGGTTGATGAAGCGAAAAAGGATGCTTCGTTTCTGGCTTTCCGGGAGAAATTAATTTCAGCTGTCAAAAAGCGTGACACAAAATATCTTCTGAGCATTATTGACCGCGACATAAAGGTAAATTTCGGCGGTGACGAAGGAATCGAGGATTTTAAAAGAATCTGGAAGATCGGCAGTCCGCAAAGCAAGCTCTGGGACGAGCTGCTGACAGCATTGACGAACGGCGGAAGATTCGACAAAGAAGGAAAAAACACTTATTTTGCCGCGCCTTACGTTTTTAACGGTATTCCCGACGATTTGGATTCGTTTGAATATCAGGTAATTTTCGGCAACAACGTCAATCTGCGCGCCAAGCCCGATCTGCAGACAAAAGTTAGTGACCGGCTTTCGTATAATGTCGTCAAAGTCGATTATCAAAATTCGGTCAAAGACAAAAAAAATGAAGATGAATACGTTTGGCTGAAAATTGAAACCTTGGGCGGCAAGAAAGGTTTCGTCAATGCAAAGTTTGTCCGCAGTCCGATCGACTATCGCGCGATCTTTGAAAAGAAAGGGAAAAATTGGAAAATGACTGCTTTTATTGCAGGAGATTAACGTTTTATGA
>DATLOR010000513.1:0-2901 GCA_035536135.1 Pyrinomonadaceae bacterium
AAAATGTGATCGTCAAGCAATCCGCCAAAGAGGTTTTTGTTTTCGGCGGCGATGTCACGATCGAAGGTAAAGTCGACGGCGATGTCGGAACGATCGGCGGTTCGGTGATTCAAAAGGAAAATGCTTTTATCGGCGGCGATGTCATTGTTTTGGGCGGAACTTATCAGCCGGAAACGCAAAAACCGCTTCGCAGTGCCGAAAAGGAAACCGTCATCATCGGTATTTTTGAAGAAGAACTCCGCAACTTTGCCCAAAATCCGACCGCCGTTTTTTCGCCGACCTTAACGTGGGGATTTTTGGCGCAAAGAATTTTGTCGATTCTTTTCTGGTTTTTGATTTCCTTTACTTTCACGACGCTTTCACCCGGCGCGGTCAGCCGTGCGGTTGCCCGGTTCCAGCTTTCAACCCTCAAGATTCTCGCGATCGGAATCTCCGGATTTTTGTTTACAACGATCGGAATTATGCTGAGTGTCGCATTTTTGCCCGGTTATCTGAGCGGGATCATCAGTTTAATGACCTTGTTTTTGCTGTTTCTCGCGTATGTTTTCGGGCGCGTCGCCCTGCAGGTCAGTTTCGGTAAGCTTCTGCAAAAACATTTTTTATCGGAAAGAAAACATTCGGAAACGCTTGCCATTTTACTCGGCGTGATCGCCTGGACAATTATTCTCTCCGTTCCATACGTTTGGACTTTCGCACTTCTCCTGCTTTTCTCGGTGAGTATCGGACTTGTTTTTACCGCACGAACCAAAAACAGCTGGCAGAATGTCTGAATTTACCTTGAAAATTTCTTCGAAAAACGAAAATTCTCCTTATTCCATAAATATTTACAAATCTTTACAATATTGGTAAAACCTTTTCGGTAAAATAAGCGTCTGTATTAAAGTGATTCAAAAGGCAACTTTTGACGGGGAAGTTGCGTATAAAAAAAGATTATAAATTCTTTAAAAGTTAAAAGATCAGGAACAAAAAATGCGAAAAAATCTGTTTTTATCAGCTATAATTTTAGTATTCGGATTATTAAATCTATCGGCTTTTGCTCAAACTACGGTTATTAAGCCGAGTGCCATCAGTGGCGAAGTGAGTTTAATCAACGGCGAAAAAATCGTTTTGAAGACAAAAGACGGCGATCTTGAAGCTGTTTTATCGGACAAAACGCAATATTTTCGCGTCCCGCCCGAAAATCCGACGCTCAAAGCGGCAGTTGCTTCAACGGTTACGGAAATCGGGGTCGGCGATAAATTGCTCGTCACGGGAATTTTGTCGGAAGACAAAAAGACGATTCCGGCGAAATCGGTTTATCTGATCACAAAATCGGACATTGCCAATAAACAAACCAAAGAACAGGAAGAATGGCGAACGCGCGGAATTGCGGGAAAAGTAGTTTCATATAATCTGGCGACAAAAATTATTACGGTTTCCATTCGCGGTTTGACGGGCGAAAAAATGGTTTCCGTGACGCCGAAAGAGAAGGTCGAATTTTATCGCTACGCGCCGGATTCGGTAAAATTCAGCGAAGCGAAAAAAGGCGTGATCACCGACATCGAAGTCGGCGATTCGATTCGCGCCCTGGGCGATAAAAACGCGGACGGTTCGGAATTGAAAGCCGAAAAGATCGTTACCGGCGCATTTAAAACGATCGGCGGAACAATTACCGCGATTAACGCCGAAAAGAACGAAGTTACGATCAACGATTTTCAGACCAAGAAGGAGATGATGATTGTCGTCACCGATGCTTCGATTTTGAAACAGTTTCCGGCGGAAATGGCAAATAGAATGGCGATGATGCAAGGCGGGGGTCAGGGCGGTTTTCGTCCGCCGACGCAGGGCGGTGGTCAAACAACCCCGCAGCCGAATCCGCAGCAAACCCCGCAAACGCAGGGACAAACACCGAACGGGCAAGGCGGCGGATTTCGCGCCGGCGGCGGTGGCGGAATTGATGATATGATCGACCGTTTTCCGCCGGTTAAGGTTGCTGATTTGAAAGTCGGTGAAATGATCGCCGTTTCAAGTACGAAGAGTGCCGACCCGACCCGCATCAAAGCGATCAAGTTATTGTCGGGTGTCGAGCCTTTTGTAAAATTAGCGCAAGCCCAGATGGCGAGCGGCGGCGGCGGAAATCGCGGCGGCGGTGCTAATTCAAATTTCACCATTCCGGGACTTGACGGTTTCGGCGGAAATTAAAAAGTTTTTTATTTAAATTGAAGCGTGAGAATTTTTATTTAAGCAGTAATTTGCGCTTCAAAATTTTATTTTGCAGGACATTGATATGAGAAAAATTAAATTATTTGCTTTTATAAGTTTTTTATTACTGCTTATAAGTTCAAGTGCTTCGGCACAGCAAAACGGGAGTTTGAGCGGTCAGGTTTATGACAGTCTCGGGGCGGTCGTGATCGGCGCGAATGTTATTGCGGTCGACTCAAACGCTAAAGAAAAGACCACGATTACCAATAAAGAAGGGATATTTGCGATTAACGGACTTGCGCCGGGTATTTACACGGTTCGCGTCGTTGCCCCGAAATTCGCGCTTTACGAACAGGCAGAAGTTGAAGTCAAAGCCGGAGAAAAGCAGGAATTGACGATCGCCCTGACAATTCAAGCCGTCAACGAAAACGTTGATGTCAACGGCGACGGGCAGATCGACAACGACCCGAACAACAGTGCGGGACAAACCGTTTTGAAAGATAAGGATTTAGAGGCTTTGCCCGATGATCCCGATGAACTTGAAGCAGCTTTGCAGGCTTTGGCGGGACCTTCGTCGGGACCGAACGGCGGGCAAATTTACATTGACGGATTTACCGGCGGACGACTTCCGCCGAAAGATGCGATTCGTGAAATCCGCATCAATCAAAATCCGTTTTCGGCGGAATACGAACGTTTAGGTTTCGGACGCATCGAAATTTT
>DATLOR010000514.1:0-17540 GCA_035536135.1 Pyrinomonadaceae bacterium
TGACCGCAAACGAATTGCCGCCGAACTGCACGACGGTCTCGGGCAAAGTTTGCTGATTATCAAAAACCGCGCATTTTTAGGCGAAAAAGCCGCTGAAAACGGCTCTCACCACACCGAAAAAATAGAATCGGCACGCGAACAATTCGGCGAGATTTCGGAGTCTGCTTCGGAAGCTCTCGAACAGGTGCGCGAAATTGCCTATTATCTGCGTCCGTCGCAGCTTGAACGGCTCGGGCTGACCAGCGCCGTCGAAGAAATGCTGGAGCGCGTGACTAACTCGGCAGGAATTGAATTTGAGGCTGAACTCGCGGATTTGGAAGGCGTGTTTTCGCCCGAAGACGAGATAAATTTCTTCCGCATCGTGCAGGAGAGCGTCAACAATATTATTAAACATTCCGGCGCGAAAACTGCCCGGGTCATCATAAAAAAAGACGAAAGCGCCGTTTATTTATCGATTGCGGACAACGGTCGGGGTTTTTTGACCGTTGAAGACAAAACGAAACGCCGGGGTTTCGGTCTGCGCGGAATAGCTGAGCGGACGCGGCTTCTTGGCGGAACATATGCGATAAAATCATCTCCTGAAGACGGAACTTCCGTCACGGTTAAAATTGAAAAACAAAATGAATGACGAGATAAAAATTGTGATTGCCGATGACCACCCGATTTTTCGCAGCGGGCTGCGTCAACTTTTGGAAACCGTTGCCAATTTCAAGATCATCGGCGAAGCGGATAACGGCGAAGCCGCGCTTCGTTTGACTCATGATATAAAGCCTGACGTTGCCATTCTCGATATTGATATGCCCGAAAAAGACGGGTTTGAAGTCGCCCGCTCCCTTTTCACCGACTCGATCCCGGTCGAAGTGATTTTTCTGACGATGCATAAAAACAAATCGCTTTTTAACGCCGCGTTGAATCTCGGCGTCAAAGGCTACGTGCTTAAAGACAGCGCGATGGCTGATCTGATAAACGCCGTCAAAGCCGTTTGCGCCGGACAAAATTTTATCAGTCCCCAGCTTTCGACATTTTTGATCGAACGCCGCCGTCAAACCGAAATATTCGCCGAAAACACGCCGTCGATCAATTCGCTGACTCCAACTGAAAGGCGCATTCTCATTCTGATTAGCGAATACCTGACCAGCAAAGAGATTGCCGCCAAACTCTTTATCAGCATCCGCACGGTCGAGCATCACCGCGCGAGCATCGCCACCAAACTCAACCTCAAAGGCTCGCACGCCCTCTTGAAATTTGCGCTCGATCATAAGAACGAAATAAATTGAAATGGGTATTTCTACTGACCCGAAATAGGTAGTTCTACCCTCCGCAAAATAGGTAGTTTCCTTGATACCAATCTTTTTCTCGTCGATTTATCCTCGTTTCATTACCCAAAACAATCCTGGAGTTGCTGATTCGCAATTCATTATTTTTGAAACAGTTTGAGGAGAAAACTATGAAATTACGTAAAACAATGATGTTCGGAGTCATCGCGATGATGACATTTCTGGCAGTTCTCGAAGCTAGCGCCGGCGCGCGCCAACGTCCTTTATCCGACTGGCTCGACGCGCAGGGCAGTGTCGTTAATCCCGTCACTTGTAATTCGCCAACCGTTCTCGGATTTGCAGACCCTAATTTTACATACTTTGGGTTTGCGGACTACAGCGGGAAAATCAACGCTTGCATTACCGCGCACGGCGGTCCGGTCTTTAACGCCGAGTTCAGCGGCTCGGTCACCGAACGCGACCTGCCCGACGGCACGGCGGAAGTCACGGTCATTGAGCATTTCACCAATACCTACGCCTATGCCTTGGACGGTGCCCCGCCTTTTGGTCCGGTATTAGGTTACCGGCAATCGGCTCTCTTGGGACAGCCCGATCATCCGGTCGGAACCGCCAACGGAATGATCCAGGTCAAATTCCTCATCCCGTATCCCGGCGCTCCGCTTCCGGATCTGATTGACGCTTTTTTGCTGTCTATTAAGGCGCGGATTCAAGGTGAAGGTCCGCTGCGCGCGTCGTTCGGCGTTCCCGAAGGCACGCCCGGCAAGTTCATTGTCAGCCAGACCGGACTTTTTAATATTTCAGGTCACGGAAACGGCGTGCTTGACGGCTTTCCGGGAGAGATCGTCAACGTGTTCCAGTCGGGCAATTAAACCGGCATCAATTGACCCATGAATTCGGATTGCGGAGTTGAATCATAAAAAAAACTCCGCAATCCGAGTCTTCCAATCCAAAATCTAAAATCTAAAATCCAAAATCGATATAGGATTTGTCATGAAACTACTGATCGTCGAAGACAACGCCGGGATGCGCCGCTTGATACGAAGCGTCGTCGTTGACATTGCCGAGACGGTAGTCGAATGCGAAGACGGTGCCGCCGCCCTGCAAGCCTACGCCGAATTTCACCCCGACTGGGTTTTGATGGATATCAAAATGCCAAAAATGGATGGATTAACAGCCACGCTCACCATAACAAATGCTTTTCCCGATGCTAATATCTGCATCGTCACCGATTATGGGGACAAAAAGACTAAAGTAGCGGCACAAGAAGCAGGAGCCAAAGGTTATATTCTGAAAGAAGACCTCTACTCATTGCGCGAAATCCTGCTTACCTGGTGAGGTTAAGCAATTGAAGTAAGTTTATTTCGACTCGACGCGCTTGATCAATTCAATAAATCGCGGATCGTCGCGTAAGTTATCGAGACGCGGATCAACCCCCAGATACTCCATCCAATGTTCGCGATGCTGGTACGTTTTCTCCAGGTATTCAAGCGCTTTTTCCTTGTCACCTGCCTGGGCATAAGCACAGGCGGTGAAATAGAAAGTTTGATCGTGTTTGGCATTATATTCGGCATGTTCGCGCAAAACTCCCTGCCAACCGTCGGTTTGATAGGCAGTTTCAATAGCTTTGATGGTTTCATCGTTCGTTTCCGCCAGTTTTTCAAATCTCGTCAAACGCTCGAAGTCTTCAGCCTCTTTGCCCTGAAAGGCAACTCCGCTAACCAGCCAAAAAGAAATGAGCGCGCGTTTCGGATTTCTTTGAGCGAGCCGCTCCAATTGCGGCACAGCCTCGTCGTAACGTCGGGACATAGTCAAAGCGAACATATAGACAAGTTGATGGTAAAAAGCTGTCGGGTCAAGATCAATGGCGGTTTTGATTTCGGCAATCGCTTCGTCAAAACGCTTTCTCTGAGAGGAAAACAAAAGTCTCGAGTATGTATTGTGCGCGAGCGGGGAATTCGGATCCAGTTCGATGGCGCGCCGACACGCCGTTTCCGCGCCGTCGACATCATACTCGTAATTCAATTTATTGATGCAGAGCGCGTTGTACGCTTCGGACAGGTTCGGGTCGAGTGCGAGCGCCTTGGTGACCGCTTCCATCGAGATTCGATGCTGTTCCTGATAATCGACATCCGCTCCGATATCGATCAACGAGCGGTGAGCAAAGGCGACGCCTGCCCACGCCCGCGCGTAATTCGGGTCAATCTTTACTGCTTGCTCAAAAAACTCGACCGCTTTTTCGCCGTCCGGCGGAAGTCGTTTGTCGTTAAAATAAACGCCTTGCAGATAAAGCCGGTAGGCTTCTTCGTTGTCCGTTCCGCGCGTCGTCGCCGGAGTTCCCGAAGTCAGGGCAAAACGCGACTGAAGGAGTTTTCCGATTTCATTGGCAATGGCGTCCTGCATCGCGAAAACATCGGTTGTCGCTTTTTCGCCTTTATAAGTTTCTTCGACTTGCCCGCTTTCGACGTTAAGAAGCTGTGAAGTGACGCGGATTTTGCCGCCCGCGATTTGATAATTCGAGGCAAGCACGTAATCGACCTGCTGCTCACGCCCGGCGGCGAGCGCGTCCTGCTCAACATCGACGTATTTACGAATCGAGCTTAACGGGCGCACCACAAAACCTTTGATCAAACCGAGCCGCTGAATCAAAGAATCGGCAATGCCGATTTCGTAAAGCTCGTCGCGGCTCGCCGGATTGATCGGCTTGAGCGGCAAAACGACGATCGATTTTCGCGCGCTGCCCGACATTTGACGCGTTTTTGAAAGATAAAACCAAAGCCCGAACGCGCCCGACAGTAAGACGAGCAGGGAAACGGCGGCAAGCCAATAAGTGCGTCGCGGTGAACGGCGGCTGCGGATCGGCAGAATCAAAGACGAAGATATTTTATCACCGGTCGTTTCGCGCAAGAGATGCAGATCTTCCGCCAGTTCCGCAATGTCCGCATAGCGCTCACGTTTGTCTTTGGCGAGCGCGCGGTCAATTATCCGCTGAAGCAGCAGCGACACTTTTCCGCCGGTTTTCGTGAGCGGTGCGGGCTCGCGTTCGAGAATCGCAGCGATGCGGTCGGATTTCGTTGCGCCCTGAAACGGCAATTTTCCGGCAAGCATTTCGTAGAGAATGACGCCCAAACTCCAAATGTCCGTTTGCGGGTCGATTTCCAGCCCGCGCGCCTGTTCCGGCGACATATACGCGGCGGTGCCGATGATTTCGCCCGCTTCCGTCTCGATTAGAGCCTTCTGCCCGTTTTGCGTCGGTCGGTATTTGGCAATCCCGAAATCCAGCACTTTGACCAGTCCGTCTTCGCGAATCATGATGTTTTCCGGCTTGATGTCGCGATGAACGATCCCTGCGCCGTGCGCCGCCGCGAGCGCCGAAGCGACCTGCAAAGCGATGTCGAGCGCTTCGCCGACCGAAGGCTTTTTCTTCCGCACATGTTCGCGAAGCGTCATACCCTCGATAAATTCGGTGACGATAAAATCTCTCGCCTGCCATTTGCCGATTTCATAAATCGTCACGATGTTCGGATGATTCAAGGCGGAAGTGGCAAAGGCTTCCTGCCGGAAACGGCTGACTCGTGTTTTGTCTTCGGTGATGTGCGAGGCGAGTAGTTTGAGCGCGACCTTGCGATTTAAATTAGTATCTTTGGCAAGAAAAACCTCGCCCATACCGCCTTCGCCGATTTGTTCGATGATTTCGTAATGGCTGAAAACGGTTCCGAAAGCGAGCCGCTGGTTTTTCGATTGAATGAGGTCGGCGACCTTATCGGCGACCGGCGTTTCGAGAAAACCGTCGGCGCTGCCCAACGACGACAAAAGCGATTCAACTTCAGCGAGCAAGGATTTATCTTCACCGCAAGCCTCAACAACGAAATTCGGGCGCTCTTCAGGCTTACGGCGGAGCGCCGCGTCGAAAATCTCTCTGATTTTTTGCCATTTTTCGTCCATTCTTCGAAATTTTAAAGCTCGGGGCAGCGGGTTAAAGTAAGAAGAAACAAACGCTGAACTACTGTCTGTTTCCTCACCTCGTCAATTCACGGTGAAGCCATGCTTTTGCCATTGCCCAGTCGCGTTTGATGGTCGATTCGGACACATTCAAAACTTTCGCTGTTTCGGACACGTCCAAGCCGCTGAAAAACCTTAATTCGACAATTTTCGCCAGATACTCTTCCTTTTCGGCAAGCCGGTTCAGAGCTTCGTCCAGCTCGATTAAATTAAAACTCGTATTGCTGACGGTAAGCGTTAGAGCCTCTTCGAGCGGTAAATCGTCGTTCGCACCGCCGCGTTTGACGCGATGTTTTTGTTTGGCGTAATCGATCAGAATGCGCCGCATCATTGTCGCGGCGATGGCGAAAAACTGCCCGCGGCTTTCCCATGAATCTTTTTTTTGATTGACGAGTTTAAGATAAGCCTCGTGAACTAAAGCGGTCGTTTGCAGCGTATGTTCGCGGCGTTCCTTGAGGAGAAAACGATGCGCCTGCCGGCGCAGCTCGTCGTAAACGAGATTGAAAAGAGCGTTGTTGTTTTCGGGGTTTTTGTTGTCGCTCCAATTCTGCAGTATTTCGGTTAGTTCACCCGCATTAATTTGCTTTTTCATCGCGCTCTTCTACAAAAAGGATTTTTATCAACAGTTTTTCTTCCGTATTCAAATCTCAAAAAAATTTGACCTGCGTTTTTCAAAATCGTCGCGCTAATAAACAGAGGGAAATTCTAAATGGTTTAAGGACAGAAATATAAGTCCGAATAAACCGAATAATAGCATATTTCGGAAACAGCCAAAACTGTTTTTTGCCGGAACCCCTTCCTAGAAATAAAGAAATCAGGAGAATCAAATGAAAAACAACTTTTCCATCCGCGTGCAGCTGCTTTTAACCGGAATGATCCGTTTATTCAAATCGCCGGGCTTGACCCGGA
Organism: Pyrinomonadaceae bacterium; assembly: GCA_035536135.1. GTDB lineage: Bacteria > Acidobacteriota > Blastocatellia > Pyrinomonadales > Pyrinomonadaceae > JAFDVJ01. The sequence goes on from DATLOR010000514.1 coordinate 6,186, forward strand.
ATCTTCAGGGCAAAAAATATTCGTGCCTCGCAATCCTTTTTTTAGCGGCGCTGATTTTTCCCGTTTTGACCGCGCAAGCCGCAACGTTTACGAATTCTACACAAATCAATTTTCCTCTCAATAGTACAACACCGGCGTCGCCTTATCCGTCGTCAATTACGGTTTCGGGGCTGACCGGACCAATTGCCTCGACACCCGGCAGCGTGAAGATTACGATAAACGTCTTCACCCATACTATTCCCGGGAATGTATCAATGGCTTTATGCGCTCCCAACGGCGTTTGTTTCCTGCTGCAGAATGCCGCCGGCGGTGGTGCCAGGATCGACAATGTGACGTATACGCTGAGTGATCTTGGAGTTGCGCCGCTGCCGCAGACGACGGCTTTTACCAACGGAGCTTATCGCCCGGCAGCTTACGATCTGCGCACCTTTCCGGCTCCCGGACCCGGAGACGCCTACCAAAATCCCGGACCGGTGGTCGGCGGAACGGCAACTTTGACTTCCGCTTTTCACGGCATTAGTCCGAACGGAACGTGGAATTTATACGCCTTGGGCGGCGGCGGCGCGGGCAGAATTGATAACGGCTGGACACTGGACCTTCAAACCGATCCGGTCGCGCACCCGCAGCACGTTCTCGATTTCGACGGCGACGGCAAAACCGATTACGTGATTGTGCGCAATATCGGCGGCGCGAACGGTCAGGTGCGCTGGTTTATCAATTTAAACGGTTCGACCACTAATTACGGCTCCGATTGGGGCGTGTTTTCCGATTATTTCGTGCCGGCTGACTATGACGGCGACCAGAAGACGGACATCGCCGTCTGGCGACCCGTTTCGAGCGGTCAACCGGCGGGCAACGCGTTCTTCTATATTCTAAATTCGAGTAATAATACCGTCAGAATCGAAGATTTCGGACAAACGGGCGATGATCCGACGATCGTCGGCGATTACAACGGCGACGGCAAAGCCGATGTCGCGGTTTATCGCCCCGGAGCGGGCTCGAATCAGCAGAGCTTCTGGTTTTACCGAACGGCGGCAGGCGGCGCCATCAGTTATGTTCCATGGGGCGTCGGCGGCAGTTTTACGACACTGAACGATATTCCCGTGCCGGGCGATTACGACGGCGACGGCAAAAACGATTTCGCGGTTGTCCGCAGCGGCATTGGCGGACAGCCGCGTTACTGGCTCAACCAGACAACTGCCGGAATCTCCACCAGAACTTTCGGGACCACATCAGACACATACGTGCCGGGCGACTACGACGGCGACGGCAAAACGGATCTGGCGATTATCAGAAATGTTTCGGGCGCAGTTCACTGGTGGTATCTGCGAAGCTCGGATTCACAGACGGTGCAGACAGTTTTCGGCACTTCGGCGACGGATTATTTGGCGCAAGGCGATTATGACGGCGACGGCAAAACCGACCTCGCAATCTGGCGACCGGGCACATCGCCGGGCGCGAGCGCGTTCTGGGTGCGCGGTTCGCTCAACGGCGCGTACATCGTTCCGTTCGGACAAAGCGGCGATTACCCGGTTGCCAATTTCAACACGCATTAAACTTCAGTTTCGAACTGCGCCGGGCAGGAAAAATACCGGTATTTAAGCAAAGGCTTCACGCTTTTCAAAAATGCCGGTATTTTCGATCGAAAAAAGCCGATTCGGGCAGCAAATAAAAAATTTGTAATCGAACCGGCAGTTCCGCGACAATCAATAAAAGCGGTAAAAATGCATCAGGAAAACAAAATTATGAATCAATTTATCAATCAACCCGTCGTCAATTGGGCACGGCAGAATTTGCCCCGCGCGGTCGAAATCAAATTAAAAGGAAATTCTTTGTTTGCCAAGGTTCTACTCGGCTTCTGCTTCGCGTTTCTCGGACTGATTTTTCTCGGGATTCCGCTGCTGTTTTTTTATTCGGCGCTGACCGCTTTTCTGGCTAATGGCTGGAATCAAAAGGTTTCCGGCGGTTTACTGGGCGGCACGGTTTTTCTCGGACTTTTCGGATTACTTACGCTCGGGCTTTTCTTTTATCTGAGATTTACCCGCCGAAAACTGGCAAAATTCATCAGTTCCGCCGGAGTCGAAACACGCGGCGGGCAAAAATTCGACTGGGAAAAACTTCAATTTCTCGATTACAAAAGGGTCAGAACACAATACAACCGAAATCAGCCGGGACTCTCGGCGGTCAGCGCGGCAATTCTCGCGGGAGTTGAAAAAGTGACTGTCGAAATGGTTTTCGAGAACGGCAAAGCGGTCGTTCCGCCTTTGATTCAAAATCAGCCGGACATTCTGGCGCTGCTCAATTCAATACCAGTTCAGCGGCGCGACGAGGGAAAGGTCAGACAATAATTCGGATTCAGAGAACTTATTTGCGGAAAAACGAATTTCTCTAAAATTTTTTTGACCTCTGTTTTTAAAAACCGTCGCGCTAATAGATAGAGGAGAAAATCCAAAATTAGGGAAAAGCATCTAAGAATGAAAAAAGCGATATTATCAACGATTATTTTTACCTTCGTCGCGGCGGTTTCATTTCAACCGGCGGCGGCGCAGTTTCCGATCAAACTTCCGAAGCTTCCGAAAATCGAGAAACCGAAACCGGAACAACCGAAAACCGAGAGCAATTCATCATCGAATCAAACAAATTCAAACGATTCGACCGAAGTTCAAACAAAACAAAATCAGAGCGTTCAAAACGATTCGACGATACCGAAAAAACTCAGCCCGCCGTCGCCGCCGAGCGTTCCTTTGCTTTTGATAGACACGCTCGAGATCAGTCTCAAACAGCAAAATGAATACTGGAAATTTCCGAATCAGAGATATTATTCGAACTGGCATCCGCAGGTCAGATTCAATATCTTTTACAACAACAACGAACGAGTCCGCTACACGGCGGAATGGTTTAAGCCCGACGGTTCGCTCTGGTTCAATGAATCGCTCGAAGTCTATGAAACTACCGACCCGTACGAAATTCCTGACGGCGATGCTCTGCGAAGCCCATACAACGGAGATTTGTTTGACAAGCTCAGCACCGATCAGATCGGCACATACGGCTTGAAAATTACCGACAACAAAACCAAAGGAATAGTTTTTCAAGGTAAATTCAACGTCAAAAAATCAATTGACACGCCGGGCGACGCGCAGATGAAAAACGCATTCCAATTTTTCGTCGATAACGATTGGCATCTCGCCGTCGGTTACGCGGGATTCAGAAAAAGCCAATGGGGCGGAACAGGACTTCAGCCGGAAGTTATGCTGTGGTTTAAGGACGTGCCGGATCGGAAAAATTTAGAAGCCAGATTGTTTTTTAACAACCAGGAAATCACCTCGACCGACGACGGCGGCACGATAGTTGACGAGGCGAGACGCGGCGACGAGTGCGCGCGCGGGCAGGAAATTTGCCGCTACGCTTTGATTTTATTTAGATGGGATCGTTTTAAAGTAAAGACTTCAGGCTACACGCAGGAAAGATACCCCGACACCATTTTCACGAATGACAAGCCCGGCGAATACACAATGAAGGTGTTTTACAAAGGCGCACAGGTGCGCGAAGCAAAATTCACCATCGGCGCGGACGGAATGGTCGCCCGCAACGGTTTTTCAAACAACGTCTATCCATCTTTGACGCTGATTCCCGTAAAAGTAATAGGAACGGCTGAAAAATGGAATCCCAACTCGTGGAAAACCGGAATGTTTTACGGAAATCCGCTCGCCGGATTCACGGTTCAATAAATATTTTTCCAATTTAACGAGGAGACAAAAAATGAAAAACACCTTATCTTTTATCGCGCTAATAATTTTGGCGGTGTCTTTTACCGGTTGCAGTGTTGTGAACAGCGTCAGGCACAAGGTCGCGCCGCCGAACACTCCGGAAAGTTCGAAACCGGCAACCGACAAACCGCTCGTCAGATCGAACACCGAAAATTTGATCGCGAAAGCCAAAGAAATCGCCGAAACTTCTTTTCCTTTGAAATTAAATCCGAAGGCAAAAGCGAAAGGCAAAATTTTGATGATCGCCAGATCCGAATTCAAGAGCGTCGGGGTCAAAGGCTTCGATTTCAACGGCGACGATTATTATCAATTCGATCTGGATACGTTCGGTTTGAAAAAAGAGAATTTAGCCGTCAAACCGGATGAGATCGAAACGGTGATTCTGAAAACCTGCGACAAGGGCAAACAAATCGGACAATACGCGATGTCCGGCGGCAAAAAAATTCCCGCCTTCGCGCTCGACTGCAAAGTTTCGATCATCGATTACCGGATTCCTGCCGTCGTCGCGGAGAAAAAATTTCCAAGCCAGGGAATGTATGACGATATTATGACGTCAAACTCTGCCAAAGAATGGGTCGCGGGCGAGCCTTCGACGGAGATAAATAAATATATCAAGGATTTTCCGCGCGAATAGATAAAAGGATAAATCAATGAAAAAGAATTTAATTATTGCACTACTAATCGTTTTAATTTGCGGTCTGCAAAACGTTTCGGCGCAGTTTCCGATCAAGCTTCCGAAGCTTCCGAAAATCGAAAAGCCGAAAGAGAAACCGCCGCAAAGCGACAGCGAACAGAGCAATCCGCAGAATCCAGCGGAAAATCCGTCAGTGCAGCCGTCGAACAAACAATCGAACGCCGCCGTCTCGCAAGCCGTTACCCGACCGCTTCCGACGAGCGTGCCGGTGTTTATGAAAGACACCCTCGGCATTGACGCGAAAACCGAAAACCTCAATAATTTTTCGAAATGGGTTCCGCAGGTTTCGTTCGACCTTTTTTACGACAACAGCGCAAAGCTGCGTTACGTGGCGGAATGGTTTAAGCCGGACGGCTCGCTCTGGTTCAGCGAACCGCTCGAAATGTATAACGCGGACGACTACGCGAAAAAGGTCACGATCAGAAGCCCGGACAGCGACGAGGTTTTCAAAGCCTCGGCGATTAACACGGTCGGCACTTTCGGCGTAAAAATCAGCAACTCAAAAACGAATGAAATCGTTTTTCAAGGCAAATTTAAAGTGGGCAAACTCGCGCACGCCGACGAGCCGAAGGAGAAAAATCTGTTTCGCTTTTATGTCGATCACGACTGGCTGATTCCCGTCGGCTACGCCGGTTACGATATCGAAAGCTGGCGCAACGGCGAAAATTATCCGGCGGTGATGATGTGGCTGAAGGGCAGTCTCGATAACAAAGAATTTGAAGCCGTGCTTTTTCACGACGGTCAAAAGATTGCGACGACCGACAAAGGCGGATTCATCTCGACCATTCAGGAACGCGGCGGTATGTGCTACCAAATCCGCGAAGTTTGTGAATTTCACCTATGGCGATTCAGCTGGAACAATTTTCTGCTCAACGACAAAGGCTATCTCAAAGAAAAATATCCGAACACGCTTTTCACGGGCGATCTAACGGGCGAATTTACGGTCAAGATCTTCTACAAGGGCGAGCAGATCCGGGAAGCCAAATTCTCGCTCGCTGCGGACGGCTCGCCCGTGCGGAATTCTTTTTCCGATCAGATTTATTCGACCATCAGCCTGATTCCCGTCAAAGCGTCGGGAACGGCGGAAAAATGGAACGCGAATGCGTGGAAAACCGATCTGTTCTACGGAAATCCGCTGAGCGGTTTCGCTGTTCAGTAAATAAAACAAATTTAAGAAGAATTCAAATAAAAAACTTGTTTTTGACTTTATTGAAATTGACGGCGGTCGCGAGCTTTATCGTGACGGCAGTTTCCCTGCTCAGTCTCTACTCAAACAAAAGCGGCGCTTTATGGTGATGATCGGCTTTGTCGTTCTGTTGGTTTCTTCGCTCGTTTTGGTCGGAGCGAAGATTTTCCTCTCGTCGCCAACGGAAAACGGAAGTTTTATCAGATACGATTGATAGTGTGCGGACAGCTCACAATTTTACTCTAATGACAGCTCGGCAGCCTGCTTGAACGCCATATTTAGCCGCTTCCCGGATTAAAAAAAGTATTGACAGTTAAATTTAACTTGTGGTAATATGTTTCAACAAATGACAAAGTAGTTTAAGGGAATTGCCCTAATAGCGAATGGAAAGATCACCTCTGTGTGATATCCCGAGTGAATTAGAAAAGCCGGCGCACCGAATGCGTTATTGATTCTGATTTCTGAAAGAGCAGTCCAACTTTTTCAAGTCCGAGGTTGAGATTTTATATTCGGATTTATCCGCTGCCGGAAACATATTCTGCAAATCCCTAAATTACCTAAAATTTTTCCGATAATCCTGAGCGAAATTATATTTTGAAGCAGATCGTCTACTCAGGAACTGCTTTTTGTTAAAAGTCCGATCATTCTTTTTAGAACGCTTCTGCAAGGTTTGTGTTTTTATAATTCACTATTTTTTGTCGGATCAAACGCTAAAACACATTTTTATAAATTTTTAATAATCTTTCATTAAATTCTCTTTGATACCAATGACTGTCGGGTTTGGATCTTTTTCAATGACGAAACAAACGAAAACGCGTGATAAAGCCATTTCTGTCCCAAGTAATTTTGAATAAATCACTGATTCGTGAGCTGCTCGAATTAATGTGTGCCAATCAGAGTCGATTTTGCTTTTGGGAGGCAGTCGCGGCGGTGATGGTTCCGGTCCGGATGACCATGAACCGGTGAAGAAAACGATTTTTTACCCGAAGATGCGGGCGAAGACTCGTCCGGAGCCCGCGCCGAAATCTTTGCCCGGGGCAGTGAGCAATTGGGCGGGGAAAATATTAACGAAGAATGATTTTTTGGTCCGGCAGACCGCACGGGCGGTTTTCGAACCCGATTTTATTTAACAAAAAATACGTTTAATCAAATAAGGAGTGACTTATGTCAGAACCAAATATGTTCGCCCTGCTCATCGGCATTGATCGGTATTCACAAGTTCCGCTGGATGACGGCATTTACTATCCGCATCTGCGCGGCTGCGTCCGCGACATCGAGCATGTGGAACAAATGCTTCGCAGCCGTCTGAATTTGGCGGACGATCAGATCACAAAACGAATATCATCGCATACGAACCCGGAAGCTAACGGTGACGCAGCAAAAAATCTCCCGACGTACGAGAATCTGGTCAGTGCTTTCAAAAAGATAACTAACGATGCTGAGCGCGGCGATCTGGTTTATATACATTATTCCGGTCACGGCGGACGCTCGGCAACGATGTTCAAGGATCTAAAGGGCGAACGGGGGCTGGACGAGTCGCTCGTTCCCTGCGACATCGGCGAAAACGGCGCCTGCTATCTTCGCGACATCGAGATGGCATATCTTCTTAAAGCGATGTCCGAGAAGGGCTTAATCGTCACGCTTGTGCTGGACAGCTGCCATTCGGGCGGCGCGACACGCGGCAGCGGCGGCGGTTTCCCGAGGGGGATTACGGGCATCAGTACAACCAAACCGCCGGAAGAAAGTTCGGTCGCTCCGATCGATGAAATGGTGCAGGCTTTCCGTCAATTGCCGGCGGCGGCGACGCGCAGCGTTAATGCCGCGAGCGGTTGGGGCTTGCCGACGCCGAAAGACTGCGTCATTATCGCCGCCTGCCGCGCCAACGAACTGGCGAATGAGTTCGCCTTCGACGGCAAAGAGCGCAACGGGGCGTTGACCTACTGGATGCTCGATTCGCTCAGGCAGTTAGGTCCGGGTTATACCTACAAGATGCTCTACGACCGCGTTGTGGCGAAAGTCCACAGCAAGTTCGTCGATCAAACGCCGCAGCTCGAAGGCGATTCGAATCGCATACTGTTTAGCGGAATTCGCGCCACTCCGGTCGCCGCCTCGGCGAATGTCATCGAGACGGAACTGCCGCATCGCGTCAAGTTCGACGCCGGACTCGCGCAGGGCTTCGGCGCCGGTGCCCGGTTCGCCATTTACCCGGCAAATGCTCCAAATCTTGACGACCCGTCGGCGCGTCTCGCCGTTGTCGAAACCGTCGATGTCAGCGGCACAGAGTCGTGGGCGGAAGTCGTCGAAGACATTAAAGCAAGCGAAATTAAAGAGGGCGACCGGGCGGCGCTACTCGGGGTCGAGATGCGTCTGCGCGGGCGCATCAGTCTCGCTTACCGGCAAGAAATGTTCGACGAAGGCAAGGAAAAAGCGGCGCTGGATGCGCTTGCGGAGGTCATCGGACAGAAAAACGATGAAGGCGAGAAATGGATCCGCCTCACTACCGACGATCACGAACCGGCGGACTTTCAGGTCGCCGTCAACCGCCACGGCGAATATGAGATCTGGGACGCGAACGGCAGGCTGCTCCCGAACCTCAGACCGGCGTTGGTCGCCGGTGCAGACGGCGCGGCACAGGGCGTTGAAGAGCGGCTTATTCACCTGACCAAATACCGTAACGTTCGTCTGATCGATAATTCCGATCCGGATTCCGAGTTGGGAAACAAGATCGTTATCGAGATCGGAAAATTGAAAAAAGACGGTGGTGAGAACGTCTTTCAGCCGTTCGGAACACCGATGCACCCGCTTTCTGTCGGAGAAGAGTATGCCGTACGGGTAATGAATCTTTCCGACATCGCGGTCAATTTCTGCATTCTGGACTTGCAGCCCGACTGGGGAATTTCGCAGGTTTTTCCAAAGCCGGAGGTTAAGGACTCTGAGCTTCTCGAACCGGGTGAGGACAATGCCTTTCTGCGCCGCCTCGGCACGTGGCTGCCCGACGATTATCACGAGGGAGTGGACATACTCAAGGTGTTCGCCGCGAAAGAGCCGACGAGTTTTAGTTGGCTCAGACTCAACCCGCTTGATCAGCCGCCGCCGCCGCAGATGAGATCGGCAGGTAAAGGCAATTCCATCGAGCAGTTAATGGCAGCTTTTGGGACGCCTAATTTGACGCGCCACGCGATCGACCTTTCCGAGCCGAAAGGCGGAGACTGGGCGACGGCACAGGTTGAGGTGCGCGTCCGGCGACCAAGCATCGCTCATGTCACGGATCCGGCGCTCTCTCTGCTTCAATCGGCGTTCGATATGACGACGTCGATGGATGGTAACGGCGCGGCAAAAACCCGGAGCGTCGGCGGCAAGGCTGTGCCGGTCGCTCGTCCCGAACTCGACAATAAGGTCATTAAAGAGATAACCCAGTACTGCGTTGCCGCGGCGCAAAATCAATTGAGCGGGAGCGAGTTGGTCAAATTCGGAGAAGACGAAAATGGCGAGCTGGTTATCCTCAAAGAAACCGACACGGACGCGCAGGACGATGCGCAGAAACGCGGCGTTATCGACACTGTCAAATACTGTGCGAGTATGGCGGTCGGGATGGCGAAGAATCTCTGGGCGGCGAAGGTCAAAGGCGATACTGCTCTCTACGACCAGTATAAAGCCGCACTCACCGTTCGGATGGGCGATTGCGACCCGAACTATCAGGCGGCAATCACGCAGTTTCTTAAATTCCTCAAAGAGAGCGGGCATGTCCCGTACCGGGCTCCGGTCAGTCCTAACAATTTCGTGATCGAAGGGCGTCTGCCTTCGGACGGAATGGTCGGCATTGTCGCGGACTGGGCAACCGGTGAGCCGGAAGCGATCGAAGTTCTGCGACAGGTCGCGGGATTCAGCCCGCAAGTCGCGATTCATCTGGGCGACATTTATTACGCCGGCACCGACCATGAAGTGCAGAATTATTTTTACCAGCCATGGGTCGATATCCTAAAACCTGCGGAAACCGGCGTTCTCTCGCTGGCGCTGCCGGGTAATCACGATCTTTACGCCGGCGGCGAGCCTTTTTACCGGCTGATCGACCAGCTTGCCGAGCTGAACGGAATAGACGAACGTCCGGCGAGCTACTTCTGCTTGCGAAACGATGATTGGCAGCTCATCGGTCTCGATACCGCGCTCCACGACCGGCTGATCGGCGGTCCGACGCGGCTCGAAAACAGCGAAGTCGAATGGCTTCGGGAAAAAATGGAAAACTCGGGCGGCAGACGCACCATTTTGTTGTCGCATCACCAACTTTTCTCCGCCAACGACCAATTCGACGGGCGGAGTTACAACGATCCGCTCTACCAGCAGCTGAAACCGTTTTTGCCGCAAGTAGATTCATGGCTCTGGGGACATGAGCACGATCTGGTGATCTTCGACAAATATGATTTCAAAGACGCCGCCGGCAACGTCGAAACGAGTCTCACACGCGGTCGCTGCATCGGCGGCAGTGCGTTCCCGGTCGGGAATTTCGAGATGCCGTCCGAGCCGAAAAACGCCGATGTCAGCTTCAATCGACAAGTCGCGCTCAGCAAGGGAGGAGCTTTTTACCAGCACTGCTACACGATGATCAAGTTCAACGGGCGGCAGGCGACCGTTTACTATTACGAAGACCGCGACGGCGGCAGAATACTGTTTGAAGAAACGATCTAATTGATTTTCCGGTCGCCGCCCGCGGCATCGCAGCGGCGTTTTTTAAGGACAATCAGCCGGATCAGAAGAATTAGAAACAATTTAATCAAATACTATTATGAACAATTATCCGATAATTCTCGCGCATGGCATCGCCCGCTTTGATTTTTTGGTTCAACACTGGGCGAAAATATTGAATTCGCATGGCATCAGTCTTGGATTAGCCGGCGACGGGCTGAATTACTTTAAGGGTATCGCGCGGCATTTACGCACGCATGGTTTCGACGTCTTTCAAACGTCGGTCGGCTTCGCTTCGAGTGTTGAGGAGCGCGCCGCCGACCTGAAGAAAGAAATCGAGCTGGGGCTCGAACTGCGCCGCAATTTGACTGAGAAAGTCCATATCATCGCGCACAGCATGGGCGGTCTCGACGCGCGCCACATGATCGTCGGTCACGGTATGGCGGATAAAGTCGCCAGCCTGACGACGATCGGTACGCCGCATCTCGGGACAAGCTTCGCCGACTGGGGCATCGAGAATGAGGGCGACCAACTCATCGAGGTTTTGCGCGGCATTATCGATCTTAACGGGTTCGCCGATCTGACGACCGCTGCCTGCGACACTTTCAATAAATCGGCGGAGGCGGCGGAGGCGGCGAACCCGGTCGTTTACCGGACTTACGCTGCGAGCGAGGAGGAAGACCATATTTTTGCCCCGCTGCAGGGAGCGTGGCGGATCATCAACGACGCGGAGGGCGAGAACGACGGATTGGTTCCGGTCAAATCGCAAATGTGGCGCAGCGAGCTGATCGGCGAAGGCATTCCGCCGAAAACCGTTCACCAGCATATTTTTCCCGTCCCGGCAGATCACTTGAACGAGATTGGCTGGTGGGAAATTAACCAGATGTCGCGGCGGAAACTGTTTGACTTCGATCTATTCCGTTCGGTGAAAAATTACGAGGACAGCATCAAGGACGTTTATCTGAAAATTGCGCGTGACGTGCAGGAACTACCGGCGTAAGGGATTTGAAAGGACGAAGCGGCACGAT
>DATLOR010000515.1:0-4915 GCA_035536135.1 Pyrinomonadaceae bacterium
TGTTTCCCGTCACCAAAGTTTCAAACGTGCTCATCGCTTCGGGAAAATCTTCCAAAAACTGACGGCAGCGGCGTTCGAATCCGGCGGGCAGATCCATCATCAGACCGCCGATGCGGAAATAGCTCGGCGTCATTCGTCCGCCCGAAGCCGATTCGATCAAATTCAGGATCTTTTCGCGCTGGCGGAAACAATAGAAGAAAACGCTCATCGCGCCGATGTCCAGGCAATGCGTGCCGAGCCAGACCATATGCGAGGCGATGCGCTGAAGTTCGCACATCAAAACGCGGATCACCTGCGCGCGTTCGGGAATTTCGAGCTGGAGAAGTTTTTCCGCCGCCATCACATAAACCAGATTATTGCCGAGCGGATTGAGATAATCCATCCGGTCGGTGATCACGATGCCTTGCTGGTATTTCTTGTATTCAAAGAGCTTCTCCATTCCCGTATGCAGATAGCCGATGTCGGGAATGGCTTTGACGACGAGTTCGCCGTCGAGCCGCAGATCGAGCCGCAGAACGCCGTGCGTCGAAGGATGCTGCGGTCCCATCGAAAGCGTCATCTGCGAATCGAGAGATTGGTCGAGAACTTCAAATTGACCCGGTATATTTTCCACTGCTGTTGACATAACAATTTTGGATTTTAGATTTTGGATTTTGGATTTTTCAATCGTCAACCAAAATCGTCAATTAACTTAAACTATACGGTTCGTATCCGCGCAGCGGATAATCTTTTCTGAGCGCGTGCCCGTCAAAATCGGACGGCAAAAGAATTCTTCGCAGATCGGGATGACCGTCAAAAATCACGCCGACCAGATCATAGGTTTCGCGCTCGTGCCAGTCAGCCGTTTTCCAAACGGTCGTCACCGTTCCGAGATTCGGCGCGTCTTCCGATAAAAGAACCTTTAAACGCAAACGGTTGTGATGCCGCGTCGAAAACAAATGATAATTGACTTCAAAACGCGGGTCTTCTTCGGGGCCGCGGTCGCCGCCGCACAGATCGGCGAGCATATCAAAACCGTGTTTGGTTTTTAAAACCCAGCAAACATCAACAATTGATTCACGCGGAACAAAAACGGTCACTTCGCCGAGCGCGTTTTTAACGTCCGCCACCCAAGCGGCGTTTTCGGCTTTTAATTTTTCGACAAATTCCAGTAAAACTGCGGTATCAGCCATATTTTAATAAAAAAGCGGTGAAGATTTTTAAGTTCACCGCCGTAAATTCTTACGAAGATTTGCGTCTTTCGTGGCGCGAAGGGATCGTATAAGGACGCGAAACTTTGTTTTGGGCGACCTCAATCTCGGTTTCTTTTTCAAGCGCCGTTCCTTCCGTGACGGGCAAAGTTCCGGGCACGATGGATTTTCGGGATTCTTCCTCGAAAGTATCGTAGCGGTCTTTGACCGATTCCTTCATAATTTTTTCCTGCAGCATCGTGATCGCATGAACGAGCATTTCCGGTCGCGGGGGGCAGCCCGGAATGTAAATATCGACCGGCACGATCTTGTCAACGCCCTGGACGATCGCGTAATTATCGAAAACTCCGCCGCTCGTGGCGCACGCGCCCATCGAAATCACCCATTTCGGCTCGGGCATCTGGTCGTAAATTCTTCTTAAGACCGGCGCCATTTTGCGCGAAACTCTGCCGGAAACGATCATCACGTCGGCTTGTCTTGGAGAAGCGCGGAATGTTTCCGCACCGAACCGCGACAGATCGTTTCGTGCCGAAACGCTGTTCATCATTTCGATCGCACAGCAGGCTAACCCGAACGTGGCAGGCCAGATCGACGACTTCCTTGCCCAGTTGATCACTGCGTCTAATTTGACTGTGACGACATCGGGCAGTGATTCCCAAAGATTATTTTCTAAACCCATTTTGATTTCGGATTTCGGATTTCGGATTTCGGATTTGTTCGAGTGTAAAATCTCTTCAAATCTGAAATACCATTAATCTAAAATCCCCTCCAAATAAAAATCCCAAATCCTAAATCCGCAATTCCAAATCGTTAAGCGGCTTTTTTCAGGTTAAATGCTTGCTGTCTTTTCGTGTTTGCCATTGCTTTGGCTTCGGCACGCGCTTCGACGCGCGATTGCAAGCCCCAATCGAACGTGCCTTTTTTCCAGACGTAAATATATCCGACAACGAGCGTCGCGATAAAAATCAAGATTTCGACAAATGCGACCGCGCCGAACGCGATTCCGCTGATTTTTTGTTGCTCCATCAAATATTTAAAAGCGACGGCAAACGGAATCATAAACAAAACTTCGATGTCAAACAGCAAAAAGATCACGGCGACCGTGTAAAATTTGATCGAAAAGCGGTCGCGAGCCGAGCCGACCGGGTCTTTGCCGCATTCGTAGGGCATTAACTTGGTTGCGGTGCGTTTGCGCGGACCGATCAGTTGGGTAACCAAAAGCTGGCTGACGGCAAAACCCATTGCCACCAGAAACATTATGCCGATCGGCGCGTAATCCATTAAGCTGAAATCGTTCATCGAAATTTATAGTTTTTCCTTACCTAAAGTCGTAAAAATAACGAGAAAAAAATACTTGTCGAATTTGAGAATTATTGCACAAATTAAATCGTAAGTTAAGCCACAAAGAGTGTCAAGGCACGGAATTTTTGTGTTTTCGGGTTTATTGGGATCGGTGAATTGAAAAAGATAATATTTGATAATTCATTAAACTCGAAGAACTAATTTTTATTGACCGTTCACGATCGCCTGTGCTAATTTCAATAAAGGCACTTTGTGTCGGAAACTACTACCTTTACTCGCCGCTTTAGCTGAAATTGTGATAACCGGATTTAATACAGACATCGAACACGACGGCGTAATCTATCACGTCCAAACCGAAGACAAGGGTGTGGAAACACCTCTGATATTGTCTCTGGTCTATGACCGCGGCACGATCTTGGCGAGCAAGCGCACGCTTTACGACGATTTAATGCAAAGCGGTTTTGACGAAAAAGTTCTCGCCGAGCGTTTGCAGAAACAGCATAAACTGATCTGTGCGGCGGTTCGTGCCGGACGTATCGAAGAGTTAAAGAAAATGACCGCCAAAGATGCGGCGTTGAAAAAAGAAGCAAAATTGAGCAACGGGCACGCGCCGCTTGTGACACCGCCGCAGACCGATATAAAACCTGAAGTCAGAAATATTCAGCCGCCGCAATATCTGCCGAACAATGCGAATTTTGCGAACGCGCCGGCAGCGGCACAGGAGCTAAAACCCCAAATTCAAACGGAAGTAAAAGAAGATTTTGCGCCCGCCATTCCGCAGCCGAAGGAAACATTCGTGCCGGCGATCCCGCAGCCGAAAGAAGAATTGATCTGGGATCTGCCGCTCGAAATTATCGATGAAGATTTTATCGTCGATGTCGGGAATATCATCGAAGCCGAAACGATCCTGTCGGCGGATGCGGTCGAGATATTTACCGGTACGGACAATCTGGCAAAAGCTAAAAAAGATAGTCTCGAGATCGAATTTCTGAATGAAACGGCTTTCAAAGCGGGTGAAAGAAAAACGCTCAATATCCGCGTCTTTCGCGGGATCTCGACAAATTTTATCAGCGAAGCGCAGGTCATGGTCAAAGTTTTGGGATCGAGCTTTCGTCCGCTGATCTTTCACGCCAAAACAAATGAAACGGGCGTTGCGGTCGTGCATCTGCAACTGCCGCAGTTTCGTTCGGGACGCGGCGCAATTTTAGTGCGCGCGATCAGCGACGGCGAAGAAGCCGAGCTTCGTCAGATCGTCCGCCAGGCGTAGTTTCATTGAACATTTATCATTTATCATTTACCATTTTTCCTGGTAAACGATATGAAAGTACTGATCAACGGCGAAACGAAAGAAATCACAAAACAAGTAAATCTGCTTGAACTTCTCAAAGAGTTCGCTCTGCCTTCGGAACGCATCGCGATCGAATTAAACAGGGAAGTCGTGCGCAAAAAAGATTGGGAAAGCATCCTCATCAACGACGCGGACAAGATCGAGATCGTCCATTTTGTCGGCGGCGGGTGAACTCAATTACGAATTACAAATTACGAATTACGAATTGCGGATTAAATTTTCTAATTTAGTCCGCGTTTCTTTTGCGCGTGCGTTTTAGTTAAGATTAGAAACATAATTCGTAATTCGTAATTTGTAATTCGTAATTTTTATATATGTCAGACACTTTTACATTAGCCGGAAAAACTTTTAATTCCCGTTTGATCATCGGGACGGGAAAATATCGTTCGTTTGAGGAAATGCAGGCGGCGCATAAGGCTTCGGGCGCGGAGATGGTGACGGTCGCGGTCAACCGCGTGCCGCTTGACCGCGCGACCGAATCTTTTCTCGATTATTTGTCGCCCGAGATGCAGATTCTGCCGAACACTGCCGGGTGTTATGATGCCGAACACGCGATTCGTACCGCTCGGTTGGCACGCGAAGCCTTAGAAACCGACTGGATCAAGCTCGAAGTGATCGGCGATAAGATCACGCTTTTGCCTGACAACGAACAGACGCTCGAAGCGGCGCGCGTTCTCGTCAAGGAAGGCTTTATCGTGCTGCCGTATTTTACGGACGATCTGATCATGGCGAAAAAATTATTGGACGCGGGTTGTCCGGCGGTGATGCCGCTTGCGGCGCCGATCGGTTCGGGAATGGGCGTGCAGAATCCTTCAAACTTACGCATTATGCGCGAGCAATTGCCCGATGCGACGATCATTGTTGACGCGGGCGTCGGCGTTCCGTCGGATGCTGCCGTAGCGATGGAATTAGGCGCGGACGCGATCTTGATGAACACGGCGATCGCCGAAGCGAAAGATGCCGCGCAAATGGCGACGGCGATGAATTATGCGGTCAAAGCGGGTCGTTTATCGTATCTTTCGGGCAGAATGCCGAAACGTCTCTACGCCTCGGCGTCGAGTCCGATCGAAGGCGC
>DATLOR010000516.1:0-7616 GCA_035536135.1 Pyrinomonadaceae bacterium
TCCAAACCTTCTTTTGCCAGTTGGCGCGCCTGTTCGGTCAATTGCCCGTCGCCGTCATTGATTCCCTTCATATAGCCCGCGAAATTTACGCCGAACATAATCGCCAAAAGTTCCGAAGCTTCCTGTTTTTGCAGCTCGGTCATCTTCTGAATCTCGGCGTTGGACGCCAGCATTTCCTTGAACTGCCTGTAAATTGCGCGTTCCTGATTGATCGAAACCTGCAAAAGCTTTTTCTGATTCAAAATCTGAATCCGTTCAAATCCGTCTTTGGCGCGTTTGGCACGCGGGTCTTTGTCCGCCGGCAAATCCACCAGATCGTGATATATCTGGTAATTATTAACGACAAAATACTCGAACGCATACGCCAGATCGTTTGATGGAAAACCGTCTTTCTGCGCAGTTTGCTGATAAAGACTGACGAATGAATTTAAAGCTTGTTCGGTTTCAGCTTTGTTGGATGATTTTCCCGAAAGTTGTTTCGGCAGAGAATTATTCGGCGTTGCTTTGAAAACCGAGTAATCGGCTGCCGTTTTATTCGGCGATTTTGTTTGATTCTGACGATTTGTTTTGCCGTCCGAGCTTTTGCGGAGCATCGAATTGGCGACCACACCGTTAAAAACGCGGGTCGAATAGATCTGATTGTTGATATACCACTGCGCCGGATTCGACATGATCTGCGCCGCGGCGGGAATCACCGAAAACCCCGGTAAAAATAAAAGAGTGAACAAACATTTCTTCATAAAACCTCCGAAGATTCGCGCTTTTGTCCGAAACTTTATAAAAACAAACCGGAGGAATTCGGATTATGGTCCAAACACCTCCGGTTTCCATTATCAGCGGCTTGCGCCGCCACTAAAAGTTAACATCCCCCTTTTGCTATTAACTCTTAGCGTTGTTGATAATATTCATCTTCGCGTCGTGCGCGTTCTTAATCGTGTTGCTGAGCATTGAAATGGCTTCCTGTTGTTTAGCCTGCTCCTGCTGAATCCGCATCATCTGCATACTGCTTGCCAGATTTTCTGCGTTCAAACGACGTTGTTCGTCAAAAATTGCTTGTTGTTCCGCCGGAACTTGTGCTGCGCCTTGTACTGCCATTGTTTTTTTCTCCTTCTGTATGATTAATTTATTTTTTCGGTTGCTAAATCTATTTCATCCAAGTTTTCCGTATCAGATTTAATGACCTGATAAATCCCTAGAACCATTGCCCGTGCGCGGTTTGCGCCCGCATCAGTTTCATTCGGATCGAGTTCGATCGCTTTTTTCAAATTCGCGACCGCGTCCTCGATTTTCTGCTGCCGGATGTAAATCTCGCCTAAGTTTACATACGGCGCGATTTGTGAAGGATTGAGCTGAACCGCTTTTGTTAAATGCTCAACAGCTTTTTCGTCCTCCTGCTGAAGCGTCAACAAACCTCCGAGCGCGGAGTGTGCATTGGCACTTTCCGGGTCTAATTCGACCAATCCTTCAAAAATCGTCCTTGCTTTTTCAAAATTCCCCTGCTGGTAATACATTGCCCCGACTCGTCCCATCTCCGTGAATTCCTGCGGCGAGATGTTTAATTTTTCCCGGACTGTCTGCGTCTTACCAACCATTTCCCTTTCCTAAGCCTGAATATTCGTATATTGCGAAATCGATAAGCGATTCGTGTAAAGCTGATTGTTGCCGAACGCTTCGCTCAAAGTCTTAAAGGCATTGAAAATTCTTCCCAAACCGCCGAGATCGTTACTCCGATTGCCGTCGGACAAAGATCTGAAACCGCGCAACAGCTGGCTCAAGCCTTTGAACAGATCCGCCATCCGACCGCCGGTCAGCGGATTGTTTTCCGCCGCAAAATTGTTGACCGGATTTTCAAATCCGCCAAGCGGCGGCAGTTTCGATGCGCCGTCCTGGAAATTCCCCTTAAAGTTGGAAACCAATCCAAAAACGTCCTGCGCGACTCCCAACCAGTTTCCGGTCAAAGCGTTTAAGCCCATTTTGACAAACGGGGCGATTTTGCCCAATCCGATTTTGTCTAAAAGACCGCCTGCTACTTTTCCTAAAATACTTCCGATTCCAAACATTTCTAATTTCCTCCGATTTTCCGTTTGATTATTTTGTTAAATTAGAATGCCACTGGCTTGACCGCTACGAGCGTTTTTAACTTGTCTGGCTATATTATCGGCGGGGTTGCAGAAATGTTTCCTGTTTTTTGAAAAAAAAATTAAAAACTTTTTCATTTTAATTTTCTTCAATAAAAATAGACTTTTCAGAACAAAATTTTTTCTTTTACGGGTGACATCAAAGAAAATTTAAGTTAATTTTGGAAATAGACAGCGCGATTTCGGATGATAGATTACAAACTAATCCAAAATCCTAAATCTAAAATCCAAAATCGAAATGATTCAATTTGAGCAGGAATGGATAAACGGCGGTGCGTCGCTCGGTGCGGCGGCAGGTTGGGCGGCGGACGAAATCCGGCTGGTTTCCGAACTCGGATTCGCGCTCGCCGAGCAAGGTCGCAATCACGAAGCGATCACGATTTTTGAGGGTCTGATCGCGCTCGCGCCCGCAACCACTTATTTCGAAGTCGCACTCGGCGCATTATGGCTCAGAGAAAACAATCCGGCGCGGGCGCTCGCGCATCTCAACGCCGCGCTCGCGGCTGACCCGAACGACATTCCGACGCGGGTCAATCGCGGTGAGGTTTTCCTGCGGCTTGAAAATTACGACGGCGCGAAAAAAGATTTGAAATTCGTTTTGCGGAAACGCGATAAAATTCTTACGAACAATCTCCTCGAACAATGCTTCACGCGTGCGCGCGCACTTCTCTTTACGGTCGAAAGGCTTTCTAAATCGGCTTAAAACTTTTTTTCAAAAAATAAAAAAAATCAGGAAACATTTCGGATTTTTCGGCGATAACCTTTGATAAGCACTAATTGTATTTTGTAAAGGAATTATTTTTCATAGGAGAAGCCAAAATGAGTGATATGATTTCCGGCGTTGCCGGTCAGCTTTTTCAGCAGATTCTCGAAAATCAGACTTTAAAACAACAACCGCAGCCGACAAATAACCGCACGTTTGAAAGCTATCTTCAGCAGGATACGAAAACTCAAACGCAATCGGATGATAAGACCGTGTCGCAGACTCAAACGGTCGAAAAAACGCAGAATCCGACCGTCTCGGGCGCGGATATGCAAAAGAAGCTCGACCAGATGGAAGCCGAGCTTGCCGACCGATTTAAGCAGCAAAATCAAGATCAGAGCAAGATCAATAAAATGATGCCGGAGCTTTTAGACAGCAAAACGCGGCTCGGAATGCTCAAGGAAGCCTACAGCAAGATCGGCGACACATCGAAAGTGACAAACGATCTAAGCGGTCGTTTTACGCAGGTCGAATCGGAATACAAACAGGTCGAAGCGATTATGCAGTCGGACAAAAATCTTTCGTCGGGCGAGCTTCTTGCCCTGCAGGCGCGGCTCTATCAGGTCGGACAGCATATCGAAGTGATGAGCAAAGTCGTCGACCAGATGGCAGGCGGCATCAAAACTGTTTTGAATACGAATGTTTAATTTAGTTTTATGTTTCAGGTTTCAGGTTCCAAGTTGAAAAACAAACGAACTTGAAACCCGAGACTTGGAACTTGGAACTTAAGAATATGGCTGGCGATAATCTTAAAATTCAAAATCCGATCGTTCCGCTCGTTGCGCGGAATGATGAGAAATTCACGAGCAAAACGCGCAATCAGAAATCTTTCGAGATCGGCAAAACGCAGTTTCCCGTTAACCGGCGCGACGATTTTACAAAGACCGATGCAGACGATTCGCGCCCGCCGCTGACGGAAGAAAATTGGCTGCGCGAACGCACGCTCGAAGAACTGAAAACGCTCGTTAAAGCCATCCAGCTCGGCGCGACCGATCCGTGGGCTTTGACCGATCTGATCTTTTATGCGCGGCATCCCGATATGAAAGGTGTTCCGTTGACCGCCGAACATCAGGAACTGCTCGACGAATGGAATTCGATCAGTGCATTGATCGTGCATCCGACGCTCAATGAAATCAAAGACGTGATCGGCGCGGATGAACTGAACGGCTTGGTCAATGATAAAAATGATCTGAACGATGCTTTTGCCGCCGCGAGCCGTTTCAAAATCAACGCGGGAAATCTCGACGATTACACGACGCGTTATGACAATGTGATCGCCAACGCGATCGAATGGTGTCCGGGACTTTCGCCCGCCGTGCTGAAAAGCCTTCTGGCGCAGGAATCGAAATTTCATCCGACGGTGATTAACCAATACGGCTACGCCGGAATCGCGCAATTCGGCAGAGCCGCGGCGCGCGAGGTCGGTTTGCAGGTCGGCATCGCCGGTTCGAAATCCGATGAAAGACTCGACCCGTCGAAAGCGATCCCGGGTGCGGCGCGGCTTTTGAATATTAAAGCCAAACGGCTCGGCGAAATCGCGTTTTCGCGTTATGGGCAGCCGGACGGCATTGAGTTCTGGAAATTCGTGACTGCCGCCTACAACGGCGGCGAAGGTACGGTTGCGCTCGCGATGGGCAATGCCTACCGCATCGGTTTGTCCGAAGCGCGGGCGAAAGGTCTGGTCGGAATGGAAGCCGTCAGCTTTGCACGGCGTTATGCTTCGAAGTGGGAAAATTTGAAAGCAGGCGGCACAAATTCGCCGCTCGGACTTGCCGCCGCCCGATATTTTCCGACGATCGCCGCCCAGAAATATCAGGAAATCGGCAATTATCCGACGCAAATTATGTCGCGGGTCGCAGGTAAGTTTAAGTAGCGACAATTTTTAGCGTTTTTTTGACTTTGCGTTTTGAATAATTAGTTATTTTTTTGTTAAATATATAACAAAGACGAATTAAAAAATAACCGGCTAACCAAGTTTAATTTTAATAACAAAGTATTTTTGTTTATCAGCATCATAGATGTTGAATAAGCTATGTATTTTCTTCGGGATTGAAAAAAACCTTCAGTTTTGTCCTATCAAAAAGCTCCTACGCCACAGTAATTATCATTCATTTATATCCGCAAGAAAGTCCGTCAATCCCGAAGAAAATTACTGATACATCTTACTGAAATATTGAATCATAAATTCGAACGCGCGGAACGAATCTTCAAAAAAGAAGCGAAAACGTTCGACCAGAAACGGCAGCATCAGCGCAACCACCAAAATTCCGATCCACATTTTAACGGGCATACTCAGAAAAAAGACATTCACCTGCGGCGCGACCCGATTTATCAAACCGAAAAACAGATCCGTTAAAAGCAGAGTGATAATGATCGGCACGGCAAGCTGAATTCCGATGCTCAAAACGCTTCCCGTAATCATCGTCATAAACTCCGCCGCCGGAGTCCAGCCGCTTTCGATGTGCGGAAATTTTAAGGCGGGAATGAATTCGAAACTGCGAACCAGTGCGCTGATAAAAAAGCGGTGCGCGCCGGTCGTCAAAAAGATCACGACGGCAAGCTGAAGCTTAAATTGTCCGAGTTCGGAAACTCTTTCCTGAAGCTGCGGCGCGAAAAGCTCGCTCATCGTCGAACCGCGCTGGAGATCGGCGATTCTGCCCGCGACCTGCACGGCTTCGAAAACGAGCGACGCGACGAATCCGAGCGTAAAGCCGACAAAAACTTCCTTGGCGAGCATTCCGATAAAGCCGACCGCGCCGAAACCGAGCGCGGTTCCGTCGGGCGGAAGCTCAGCAAGCAGAGACGGATAAGTGATGATGACCAGAGCCATCGCCGTCGCCACTTTGACCTGTGACGGAACGACCGCGCCTCCGAAAAATGGAACAACAATGATAAAGGAAATAAAGCGCGCAAAGGACAAGCCGAACAAAACGAGAAAGGCTTGCGGATTTTGCCCGACCTCGAAGGTTTTCAGAACGAGTTCTAAAAGCTGCAGAAACTCTTGCATTGTTTTCCAATAGTCTCAAGTCCCAAGTCTCAAGTTCCAATTGATTTAGTTGCGACTTGGAAGTTGAGACTTGGGACTTGGGACTTATTTCATCGCATTACACTAATCTGAAGCATCATATCGAAAGCACGGATCGCAAATTCGCGCAGGGTGTCCATCATCCAACCGGCGGTGATCATAATGACCAGGATCGTCGCGATGATTTTCGGTACGAAGGTCAATGTTTGTTCCTGAATCTGCGTCAAAGCCTGAAAAAGACTGACGACCAGACCGACGATCAAGCTCGCCAGAAGCGGCAAAAGCGATAAGATCAGAATCAGCCACAAAGCTTCGTTTGCCAGACGCGTGAATATATCCATAAATCAATTTGGGATTTGGGATTGCTGATTTCGAATTTGAAGAAAATAAATCCCAAATCCGAAATCAGCAATCCCAAATCGTCAGACATAGCCGAGAACAAGGTTTTTTATCAGCAATTCCCAACCGTTGATCAGCACGAACAGCAGCAATTTAAACGGCAGAGAAATAATCGTCGGCGAAAGCATAAACATGCCCATCGCCTGCAAAATGTTCGCCACGACCATATCGATGATCAGAAACGGGACGAATAAAATAAAGCCGATCTGAAAGGCTTCGGTCAATTGGCTCGTCACAAACGCCGGAATTATGACGCGGAATTCTTCGGCGGTGATCGCATTCGGGTCGTTGCCGTTTTTCTGCGCCATTTGCTGCGCGAGATTGAAAAACATCACGCGGTGACGTTCGTCGGCATAGCGGATCAAAAACTGACGAAGCGGTTCTTTGCCGCGCTGCGATGCTTCGAACAAGGTTTTTACGGAAACCTCAGAAAAGATCGCTTCCGTGTTTTGAATCGTTCCGGCTTCCGAATACATTTTCTCGGCAACGGGCGACATAATAAAAACCGTCAGGATCAGCGCAATTCCCGTGATTACCTGATTCGGCGGAACTTGCTGGGTGCCGAGCGCGTTGCGCAGGATCGAAAGCACGACCGCGATCTTGACGAACGAAGTGAGCATTATCAACCCGAACGGCGCGAGCGCGAGCGCCCCGACGATAATGATCAAAACAACCGGATTTGCCGTGTCCGCAGTTTTTGCGGGAACGTCTCCCTGCGCGAAATTCAGCACAGGTATCATTCCGATAAAAAGCATCGTGAAAAACAGCATTCCGAGTCGGCGTTTCATTATTTCCCTCCTTGTTTGCGGTTGATTACTTCGTTAAGTTTGTCGGCGAAAGATTTTCCGAACGCGGTATTGGCGGGAAGTTGGCGATTTTTCAAGATTTCTTCTTCGGCAATTTTTGCGCTCTCGGTATCGAGTTCGGCAATCAACTGTACGCCGCTTTCGCTTGAGGCGACGAGCATCCATTTTCCCGCGACTTCAATGACATACAGGCTTTTTCGCGCTTCGAGTCCGATCCGGTCAACGACGCGCACCATATTGTTCGAGCCGTAATTGACCGCCAGACGCGGCAGAATGACGCGAAAGATCAGGTATGCGAGACCGCAAACCAGCCCGAGCGCAAAAACCGTCTCCACCAGCATCCACAAAAAACTCAAAGAATTGCCCATATTTTGCCCTGGAATTTTTCCAAAAGACTTCTTAGATAAAAACTTTCGTCAAACGCACGCCGAGTTGTCCTTCGATTTCAACGAGTTCGCCCGTCGCGACGGGCGCTTCGTTGTTTT
>DATLOR010000517.1:0-29351 GCA_035536135.1 Pyrinomonadaceae bacterium
GACATCGTTTACGGCGGAAAATTAACACGCTACGACCGCAAAACCGGACAGGGACAGGATATTCTGCCGAAAGTGTTTCGCGCGCCCGATTGGCGAATGATTCGGACGCAGCCGATCGTTTTTTCGCCGGTTGATAATAAAACGCTGTATTTTTCGGGCAATACGCTCTGGAAAACCCAGAACAGCGGCAGCGATTGGACGCAGATCAGTCCCGATCTGACGCGCAAGACCTGGGAAGTTCCGGCAAGCGCCGGTAAATATAAAGACCAGCCGGCGGCGAAACCGACCCAGCGCGGTGTGATCTACACGATTGCACCGTCGTTTCAGGACCTTAACCGAATCTGGATCGGAACCGACGACGGTTTGATCCACAAAACCGCGGACGGCGGCAAAACGTGGCAGGAGATTACGCCGAAAGAAATCACCGCGTGGCAGAAAATTTCGATCATCGAAGCCGGACATTTCGACGCCGAAACGGCTTATGCCGCGGTCAACACACTGCGGCTCGACGATAACCGCCCGCACATCTACCGGACGCACGACGGCGGCAAAACCTGGAAGGAAATCGTCAAAGGCATCCCCGACGGGCAAACCGTCAACGTCGTCCGCGAAGACACCGAGCGAAAAGGCTTATTATTTGCCGGAACCGAACGCGCCGTTTATGTTTCGCTGGACGACGGCGAAAACTGGCAGTCACTGCGCCTTAATATGCCCGCCACTTCGGTGCGCGATTTGATCATCAAAGACGACGACATCGCCGTCGGCACGCACGGACGCGGTTTCTGGATTCTGGACAACATCACGCCGCTCAGACAACTTTCGCAAACCGCAAAAACCGGATTGTTCAAACCGCAGACGGCTTTACGCGTCCGTTGGAATCTCAATACCGACACGCCTCTGCCGCCCGATGAACCGGCGGGCGAAAATCCGCCTGACGGCGCGATGATCGATTATTATCTCGAAAAACCCGCCGCAAACGTGACGCTCGAAATCAAGGACGGCAAAGGAAATGTCGTCCGACGCTATTCGAGCACCGACAAATTCACGCCGGTTAAAGATACTGGAAATGTTCCGGCTTACTGGATTCGTCCGCCGCAGGTTTTGTCCGCGGAAGCCGGAATGCACCGCTTTTTGTGGGATTTTCGTTACGCGCCCGTCCAGGGCGTCGAAACCGGCTTTCCGATTTCCGCGATCTACGGAAACACCACGCCCAATCCGACTTCGCCGCTCGCGATGATCGGTAATTATTCGGTCGTGTTAACGGTCGGCGGTAAAAGTTATACGCAGCCTTTGACGCTCAAAATCGACCCGCGCGTGACGGCGACGAGCGCCGATCTGCAAAAACAATTCGACCTTTCAAAACAGCTCTATGATGCGTGGCTCAGTCTCGAACCCGTTAATGCGGAGCTTGAAGAATTATCGAAACAACTGGCTGAACTAAAAAAACGCGCCGGACAAACGCCGCTCGCGGCGCGGATCGATGATCTGGAGAAAAAACTGGCGGAGCTTTCCGGCACGCCGAATCGCCGACCGGGCGCCGCTTTAAATCTGAGTTTACTCGGCAATCTGCAAACGGTCTTTGGGCGAATTCAGGACGTTGACGCCGCGCCCGTACCGAATGTCGAAGCCGCCGCGCGGCAGATTATCAATGATTCAAAATCAACGGTCGAGCGTTGGGAAATCATCGAAAAACAGGATATTCCTTTGATCCGGCAGCAATTAAAGGAAAACGGTCTGCCGGAATTAAAGCTCGTCGGGCGAAAAATCAGGTCGATTCCGGGCGCGGAAGTCGAAGATGACGACGAGGATGAAGAAAGCACAAGCGCAAAGCCTTAAACTTTTACATTTACATTCAAGATGTTTTGAGCTTTAAGGGTTTCGCCGAAGCCGCTCATTTTTCCGCCGAAACGTCGCGCAGAAGCAGTACGCTGTTGGTTGCGACGCCTTTTTCGTAAAACAGGTTTTTGCCGTCTTTGGAAACATTAAGGCGAAAGAAACTTTCGTTTTGCCAATCCTTTAATTTCGTCGCCGCTTTGCCGTCAACCGGTTGAAGCCAGAGCGTTGCCGCGCCGTTTTGATTGACTGCCAGAAACAAATTTTGCCCGTCCCGGTTCCAATCAAATAACGCCATACTTTCGCTCAAAGGAGTTTCAATTTGACGCAAACTCGCGCCCGTCGCGGCTGAAAGAAGCGTTAATTTCAAATTCGCATTTTCCGCGTCGGGAAAATAACAGGCGATCGTTTTGCCGTCGGGCGAAATTTTCGGCATAAAAACCGGCTTTTCGGTCAATTGCTGCGCGTCTTTGCCGTCGACGGAAATTTTCCAGAGCTTTTGAACGTAAATATTTTCGGCGCGGGCGGTGTAAAAAATTTCACGTCCGTCGGGCGCGAGTTCCAGCGAAAAAACGTCCTGATTTTCGGTAATTTTTTGCGGGTTCGCGCCGTCCGTGTTCATTCGCCAGATGCTCATCAAGCCCGAACGGTTCGATAAAAAATAAATGGATTTGCCGTCCGCAGAGAGTTTCGGCAAACTGTCCGCGCTCTGATCGGAAGTCAGTTGTTTTTGTCCCGTGCCGTCCGCATTTATCATCCAGATATCGGCGTTTCCGTTGTTTATCGTCGAATAGACGATCTTATTGTCCGCCGTCCAATCCGCGCCGAGCGGCAAAAGGCTTTCGTCGCCGTTTTTCGTCAGAAGCATTGTCGCTTTCGATAGATCGTCCAGCGGGCTGACCGCGAAACTCGTTATTTTGTCTGATTTTACGGTGACGAGCGAATTGCTGTCGGCGGTCAGGCTGATGCCGAAAACGCCGTTGATACCGTTTTCCAAAAGCCGTGTTTGACCGTCGGCAAGCGAAACGAACCAAACTTCATCGGTCAGATTCGGCGTTTCTTTACTGAATGCCGCAAACGCGATTCCGCTTCCGTCCTTGAGCCACGCCGTTTGCCCGATCCACGTCCAATTTCGCGGGGTGAGAGATTTTTGCTCGCCGCTTTCCGCGTTCACGAGAATAATTTCCATCGGTCTTTCGGTCGTTATTTTAGAAAAAACCGCGCACGAAATAAGTTTTCCGTCGGGCGAAAAAGCCGGATTTTGAAAACCCTCGCCGAACGGTCGAACGGCTAATTTCCGCTCGTATTTGCCGTCCGCGTCCGCCAGGATCAAAGCCGTTTCCTTTTCGTTCGGATAACGGCGGACGAACGCGATCTTTTTCTTGTCGCTTGAAACTGTCGGTGCGCTGTCAATATCTTTGAGGATTTGCTGCGGCGCGCCGCCGAGGATCGGGATTTTGTAAAGCTCGCCAGCGCGCGAATTTTTCGGATAAACGGCGTAAAAAATGTAATCGCTTTCGGGCGAAAATGCCGCGCCGATAAATTTCCCGTCGAATTTCGGGACGATCTCGAGCGAGCTGGCTTCTTCGATCTGGCGCACGATCAAAGATTCCGCGTCGCCCGATCTTTTGACCAGCGCGAGATATTTTCCGTTCGGCGAAATGACGGCGCGATTGATCTCCGAATCGGAAAAAAGGTTGCTGATCTTGAATTTTTGAAATTTCGTTTCGGCAAAATCCGGCGCGTTCAAAAAGTAACGCGCCGCGAAAAACCCAACCGCCAGAATAATTAAACCGCCCAAAACCGCGCCGGCAATTAAATATTTCCTTGCAAAGGAATTTTGCGAAACAGGTTTTGTGACAATCGCCGTTTCGTCCGCGTCCTTTGAATCGTGAATCTCTTTTTGCTCGGCGACGATGTGCGTGCGCGTGCGTTTTTCGACGATGAAAAATTCCTCGTCCGCCGAGATTTCCTTGACATCGGCGACGAACCGAAAACCGCGCCGCGGAACCGTCACGATAAATTGTTTGTCTTTTTGAAAAGCCGCGAGCGTTTTTCTGAGCGTCAGAATATTTTGCGACAGCGTTGATTCTTCGACGAATGTGTCAGCCCAAACTTCGTCCAGCAGAACGTCTTTGCCGACGATCTCGCCGCGATGTTTGATCAGAACGAGAAGCGTTTCGAAAGCCTTCGGCGTGAGCGACACAAGCTGGTCGGCGTGCCACAGGCACTTTTGATTTGCGTCCACGCGAAACTCGTCAAATTCGTACAGAGTCAATGTTTTATTACTCATAAAGGGTTTGATAAATCTTTCAGAAAAATTTCAAAAATCTTTCAAGACTTTTCCGAAGCGTTTTTTCTAAACTGATTTTCGATGAGGCGAGATTCCGGGACGCAAGAACCGAGACAGACAGCAACGTGAAGCAACTCAGGACTCGTTTCATTATAACTTAAGTTGTTTGAAACATACTTATTTTGCCGCAAGAAAGACACGGATTTTTTTCGTGTCTTTCAAAATATTATGTTTCAAATAACTTGAGCGTTTTCGGGCAAATATTTTTATGCGAAAGATCCGCACGGAAGTCGTGATTGAAACGACCGAAGTTTATGTTATCAGGCATCAGCGGCATTTTATCCGCACCTGGTGCGAAGATTGCGGGCGCGAAGTCAGCCTGATCTCGCCGTCGGAAGCCGCGCTTCTGACTTTTCAGGAACCGGCGGCGATTTATTCGCTGATGGACGAAAACCGCATTCATTTTCGCCTTTTCGCAGCAGACCAAACTCCGTTTATTTGTCTGACATCGCTGTGCCTGATTTAACTTTAAGAATGATGAGCCGAAAAGGCAATTCGTTGCCGCAAGGGAGAGAAAAGATGAGGAAATATTTGATCGCAATTTTATTTTTTGTTTTATTCGGTTTCTTAGCCGACGATTTTTACGCGCAGCAGCAGCCGACGCCTTCGCCGAAAATGACGGCGGCGGGCGAATTATACAAACAGCAAAAATGGCAGGAAGCGGCGGCGGCGTTCGGGGAAGTTACCAAAGATGAGCCGGCAAACGGGCGCGCCTGGTATCTCCTCGGAATGTCGCTTCATTCTTTGGGCAAATGGGAACAGGCGATCGCGGCGTTCGAGAAAAATGTCGCGATCGCGCAGAACCCGAACGCGATGTTCAATATCGCCTGCGGCTATGCGCGTTTGAATCAACCGGACAAAGCGTTCGAATGGCTGGAAAAATCGCTGATGAACGGCGCGGCTTTTACAGTTAGTCTCGAAACGGACGAAGACCTCGTAAATATCCGCAAAGACGCGCGGTTTAAGAAAATGCTTGATCTTGCCGACCGTCAGAAACGACCTTGTATTTATTCGGCGGAGGCGCGCCAGTTCGATTTTTGGGTCGGCGATTGGGACGTTTTTAACCCGCAGGGTCAAAAAGCGGGAACGAACTCGGTGCAGCTTTTTTCGGACGGCTGCGGACTGCTGGAAAACTGGACGAGCGCAATCGCCGGCGACGGAAAAAGCATCAATTTTTACGACGCCGGTACGCAGAAATGGTATCAATCGTGGATTGGAACAGGCGGCGGCGCACTTCGCTACGCGGGAAATTTCCGCGACGGCGCAATGCGTTTTGAAGGCGAAACCATCGCGAACGGCAAAAAGACTTTGCAGAAATTAACTTTTACAAAAATTGACGAAAACACGGTTCGGCAGCTTTTCGAAGCCTCAACCGATGAAGGCAAAACGTGGACGATTACTTATGACTTAAAGTATGTGAAAAAGAAATAAGATTTGAATCAATCTGAAGAAACAGGGCGGAAAGTTAAAAGTTAACTTTCCGCCCTGTTTAGTTTTAAGCTGAAAATTGTTATTGGTCGTATCGCACCGAAACCGGAATATCCCAGGTCATGGGCGAACCCCATTCCATTACGCGGAGTCCATCGGTGCTTTGCAAAAGATACCAGAAACCATTGCGGTAAAACGCCAAATCGTGTCTGCCGTCGCCGTCGTAATCGCCCGGCGCAGGAATATCCGTCGGAAGTCCGAACTGCACGACACGGAAACCTTCGGTCGTTAAATACTGATACCAGGTTCCCTCCGAAGGACGATAAACCGTAAAATCCGCTTTCCCATCGCCATCAAAATCACCGGTCAGCGGAATATCCGTTGCGACCCCGAATTGAAGCGTAAAATAGCTGTCGTCACCGCTGCGATGAACCCACCATGTTCCCGTCGACGGACGATAAACCGCGTAATCGGTAATTCCGTCGTAATCGTAATCGGCAGGCACGGGTTTGTCGCCGTTTGCTCCCCAATGAAAAACGCGATACGGATGGTTGCCGTCGGGCATCGAATACCAATCACCGCTCGAAGGACGAAAAACCGTCGGATCGGTCGATGCATCGCCGTTGTAATCGCCGCCGACCGGCTTATCATCAGGCAAGCCCCAAACACCGAAATAGATAAAAGCCCCCAACTGGTTAAAATAAGCGTAACGCGGCGGATTGACATTAAACGGGACGCCGTTGTCCCAAAAGAGAACTGCATCGCGGCGGATTATGCCCTCCGGAGTTCTCGTTTCAAAAAGTTCGGGAACGATCTTAGTCATCCGCTCCTGAGTCGTAAATGGATAGCCGGTACTGCTTAGGCGGACGGAAAAACCGTCGTAGCCTGCTTTGTAAACGGCAAGATCGGTTTTGTCGTCGCGGTCGAAATCGGCGATCCGCGTTCCCTGCGAGGTGATTAAATTCAGACGCGTTAAAGTCAGATTATAGGAATTGTCCCTTCCGGTAAGCAGTATTTTACCGTCCGAAAGAGCGTAGGCTGTGCCGTCGGGAAGGTTGGCGGCTTTGCCGATAAAATGGTCTTCCGTATAAAGTTTAATATTGCCGATTCTGGAAAAATTCGGAAGTCCGTCATTAAAAAGACTGCTGACTAAAATTCTTCCGTCGGGAAATAAGGTTGTTTTTTCACCTTCGAACGGAAGTTTTTTATAGAGGCTTCCATTCTGATTTAAGACGTAGATGCCGCCGATCGAGGCAACGAAAATTCTTCCGCTCGGCAAGATTTCAAAATTTATCCGGTCGTTAGCTCCGTTGTACCAGTTTCGTCCGCCGGTCGCGATGCCTTGCGTCCCAAAACCAGTAAAGATATGACCGCTCCCGTCGAGCATCAAAAGAAAATAGTTGCTAAACGAATTATCATTAACGGAGCTAAAAGAGGTTGCGCCGACCAGGATTCGATTATTCGGAAGAATCTTTAAATCGTAAAAACCGTTGTAGCTCGTCGTAGACGTAGTTGGAAAACTGTAATAAAACAATCCCTGATCGGCAAAAGTCGTATCCAGCGAGCCGTTTGCGTTAAAACGAATAACCGCGCCCCGGCTGCCTCCGTCCGACGTTCTGCCAGCCGCCAGAATTTTGCCGTCCGACTGAATTGCCATGGCGTAGAATTCATCAAATACGCCTTGATTGATGGTGGAAATACCGCCGTTTCCGAAAGTTGCATCAATAGTTCCGTTGGAGTTAAAGCGAATAACTAAAAAATCGCGCGAGTTACCTACGGGGACCGAACCGACAACCACGATCTTGCCGTCGCTTTGTAATTCGGCATCAAAGGTCGAAACCGAAGAAAGCGGAAAATTGACGATTCCGTTAGTGCCGAAACTCGTGTCGAGACTGCCGTTTTTATTAAAACGGGCGATAACCATTGAATTATCATAGTATGAGCCGAGAGCGATAAATTTCCCATCCGTTTGAAAAACGACATCGCCGAAGAATCCATTTATTCCGCCAATCCCGGTCGCCAGCGTTCCGTTCGTGCCGAAAGTGCGGTCGATCACGCCCGCCGCGTGCGCTATAGTTTGAAAAGTTAAAAAAATTGTTAAGCAAATTGATAGTTGAAGTGCAAATTTTCTCATTGAGTCCTCTGTAAAGTTCCGGCGCAAAAATTATTTAAGGAGACGTTTTTTCACAAAAATCGTCGTGAACTGATTATGGTTTTCACAAAATATACCAGAAAAGACATCGAATGCGAAAAAAATTCCATTAAATTTCGATTGAACTGCATAATCAATTTGAATCTTTTCTACAAAATCGGCAATAATTACCCTTTTGCTTAAGTCGTGCTTATTTTTATGAGCCGAAAGAGAGCTTCATAACTTTAAAACTTATAAAGTTTAACAGAGAGAATTTTAACAAGCGGAACCTATACCGGTTCTTGCAGTGAGCGCTATCGGCAATTGTTGTCGCCATTGTTTCAGCACGAGATGTGTTGAAACTGCGATAAATAAACTGCCGGCGAAACGCGCGGATTAGATTAAATCGTTAATATTCTAAGGCTTTAATAGAGTAATTTATTTATAAAAATAGGGTGGTTTTTTAATGGAATCTACAATTCTTTATCTGATCCCGGCGTTGGGAGTTTTGGGCTTGGTCGTGATGGCGATTCAGTCTGCATGGGTTAGCAAGCAGCCGACCGGCGAAGCCAATATGGTTGAACTTGCAGGCTATATTGCTGAAGGCGCGATGGCGTTTTTAAAGGCAGAATGGAAAATTTTAACTTATTTTGCCATCATTGCGGCGGTTATTCTCGGGTGGTCGGGAACACTGGTTGAAACTTCTTCTCCGGTGATCGCAGTTTCATTTCTGATCGGCGCGGTATTTAGCGCAACTGCCGGATACTTCGGGATGAACATTGCAACCAAAGCAAACGTCAGAACAACCCAAGCCGCCAGAACCGATCTGAAAGGCGCGCTTAAAGTTGCTTTTACGGGCGGGACGGTCATGGGACTCGGAGTTGCCGGTCTGGCGGTTCTGGGTCTGAGCACTTTATTCATCATCTTCTATAAAATCTATGTCGTGAGCGCGGGCGGTCCGGTCAACGGCGTTGCCGCCGTCAACGGTCTGCCGATGGAAAAAGCGATCGAGGTGCTTGCCGGATTTTCTCTCGGCGCCGAATCAATTGCGCTTTTTGCGAGAGTCGGCGGCGGGATTTACACGAAAGCGGCGGACGTCGGCGCGGATCTCGTCGGTAAGGTCGAAGCCGGAATTCCCGAAGATGACGTGCGCAACCCGGCGACGATTGCCGATAACGTCGGCGATAACGTCGGCGACGTGGCGGGAATGGGCGCGGATCTTTTCGGCTCTTATGTGGCGACGATTCTGGCGACGATGGTTTTGGGGCGCGAGATCGTTGTCAGGGATAATTTCGGCGGTCTTTCGCCGATGCTTCTGCCGATGCTGATTGCCGGACTCGGAATCATCTTTTCGATCATCGGTTTTACGCTCGTGAGAATTTCCGATGATAAAGGCAACGTTCAAAGAGCACTGAATCTCGGGAACTGGACTTCGGTTATCATTACGACGATTGCCTGTTACTTTATCGTGATGTGGATGATGCCTGAAAACATGACTCTCCGGGGTCATAACTTCACAAATAAAGGAGTTTTTCTGGCAATCCTGGTCGGTTCGATCGTCGGTGCGCTGATGAGCCTCGTGACGGAATTCTACACATCGATGGGCAAACGTCCGGTCAATTCGATCGTGCAGCAATCCGGGACGGGCGCGGCGACTAATATTATCGGCGGTCTTTCGGTCGGGATGGAATCAACTCTGGTTCCGACACTTATTCTGGCAGCCGGTATTTATTTATCGCACTACTTTGCCGGTCTTTATGGCGTGGCGATTGCCGCCGCCGGGATGATGGCGACGACGGCGATGCAGCTCGCGATCGACGCTTTCGGACCGATTGCCGATAACGCCGGCGGGATTGCCGAAATGAGCCAACTTCCGAAAGAAGTGAGAGGCAGAACCGACATTTTAGATGCCGTCGGAAACACGACCGCCGCAACGGGCAAAGGTTTTGCGATCGCTTCAGCCGCGCTGACGGCGCTCGCATTATTTGCCGCTTATGTCGGTCTTGCCGGGATCAGCTCGATCGATATTTACAAAGCGGATGTGCTGGCAGGATTATTTGTCGGCGGAATGATTCCTTTTATCTTTTCTTCACTGGCGATTGCCGCCGTCGGTCGCGCGGCAATGGCGATGGTGCAGGAAGTCCGGCGGCAGTTTAAAGAAATTCCGGGAATTATGGAGTACAAAGCGAAACCGGAATACGATAAATGCGTCGCCATTTCGACCAAAGCATCCTTGAGAGAAATGATGCTTCCGGGCGCGATTGCTTTAATCACTCCGGTTATCGTCGGATTTATTTTCGGACCGGAAGTGCTCGGCGGTTTACTGGCGGGCGTTACCGTTTCGGGCGTTTTGATGGGAATGTTCCAGAACAATGCCGGCGGCGCGTGGGATAATGCTAAAAAATCCTTTGAAGCCGGTGTCGAGATCAACGGGAAAATGGAGTACAAAGGCGGTGACGCTCATAAAGCGAGCGTGACGGGCGATACGGTCGGTGATCCGTTCAAAGATACTTCAGGACCTTCGATGAATATTCTGATCAAACTGATGAGTATCGTCGCCTTGATCATTGCTCCGCATATCGCAATCAATTCAAATCACGGAACTCAGCCTAAACCGGCACCAAAAGCGCAATTGGAAAGAACGGTCGAAGTTCCTTCCGAAAAGAAACTGTAAATGAAAAACTGTTCATAAACACCCTTTTGATAAGGGTAAAAATTAAAAAATGGACGATAAAAAAGCCTCGATTGCCGGGGCTTTTTTTATTCTTAAATGCCTTGGCTTATTTTTCATACTTTAGGGTTTACATAAACGCGCTGTTAAAATTTGAATCTTTGCCGTAAAATCGGCAATAATTAGTCATTCCGATTTATATTTCCTTGACTGGATAAAGCAGTCATACTTTTAATTTAAAAACTTAACAGAGAGGATTAAACAAGTGGAACTTTGGTTGGTTCTTGGCATTAGTGTGTTGGCAATCTTGTTCGCGCTTTTTCTGGCGAAAAGTGTTTTGGCGCGTGATACCGGCACCGAAGAAATGCAGAAAATTTCGGATTATATTAAGGAAGGCGCGGAAGCATTTTTGAAGCGTCAGAATAAAACTATCGGTATTTTGGCAGTCGTCGTAGCGGCATTGCTTTTCGCGCTTTACGCATTTTTGCGACCGGAAAATTCGAAGGACGTTTTGGCGCGTTATCCGCTCGCCTTATGGACGATCGGCTCGTTTCTGTTCGGCGCGGCTTGTTCGGTAATTGCGGGTTATATCGGAATGTGGATTTCGATCCGCACCAATATCCGTACTGCGAGCGCTGCAGTGACGTCGCTCAACGGCGCATTGCAAACCGCGTTGCGCGGCGGCGCGGTTGCCGGACTTTTCGTCGTCGCGATGTGTCTTTTGGGCATCTCGATTTTGTTTTTGCTCGTCCAGAAATTCAGCGGCGTCGATGCGCGAAATGTTCCGCTCGTGATTGCCGGGTTCGGTTTCGGCGCGTCGTTTGTCGCGCTTTTCGCCCAGCTCGGCGGCGGGATTTACACGAAAGCGGCGGACGTCGGCGCAGATCTCGTCGGTAAGGTCGAAGCGGGAATTCCCGAGGACGATCCGCGCAATCCGGCGGTGATCGCGGATCTGGTCGGCGATAACGTCGGCGATTGTGCGGGACGCGGCGCCGACCTTTTTGAATCGACGGCGGCGGAAAATATCGGCGCGCTGATCCTCGGCGCATCGCTTTTCGCGGCAAACGTGAAACTGTTTTCGCCCGCCCAACAGCTCGGCGTGATCTTGTTTCCGCTCGTCGTTTCCGCGCTCTGCATCATTGCTTCGATCATCGGCGTGATGCTCGTCAAAACCAAAGAAGACACGACCAACCCGATGAAAGCCTTAAATTTAGGCTATTATGTGACGGCAATTTTGGCGGCGCTGCTTTTCGGCTTTGCGTGCTACTGGCTTCTTAATCCGGGCGTCGTTAATTTTAGCGGCACTTCGGCGACACCGAACGCGTGGATCTATTTCTGGGCGTGCGGAATCGTCGGTCTTTTAACGTCGGTCGCGTTTCTTTTCATCACGCAGTATTACACCGAATCGGAGTATCGTCCGGTTCAATCGATCGCGGATGCATCGGTGACAGGTCCGGCGACGAACATCATCAGCGGCATCGCCGTCGGTTTGGAATGTGTCGCGATGCCGGTGATCGTGATCGGTGTTGCGTTGATTACTTCTTATCTGCTCGGCGAAGCATCGGGTTTGAAAGATGCCGGACTTTTCGGGACGGCGCTCGCGACGATGGGAATGCTCGGAACTGCCGGGTACGTTCTCGCAATGGATACTTTCGGACCGATCACGGATAACGCGGGCGGCATCGTCGAAATGTCGAACCAGCCCGAAGAAGTTCGCGCTAAAACCGACAAACTCGATGCGGTCGGCAATACGACCAAGGCTCTGACGAAAGGCTACGCCGTCGGTTCAGCCGCGCTTGCTGCGTTTTTACTGTTCTCGGCTTATCTCGACGAGCTCAAACATTACGGCTTGACCCTGAGTTCGATCAATCTGGCAAAACCCGTCGTCTTCGTTTGCGCGATGCTCGGTGCGATGCTCGTCTTTTTGTTTGCATCTTTGGCGATTCGGGCGGTCGGAAAGGCGGCGCAGGTCGTTATCGAAGATGTCCGCGACCAGTTCAAAAACGACCCGGGAATTTTGGCGGGAACGTCGAAACCGAACTACGGGCGGACGGTCGATATTGTGACCAGATCGGCTCTGCGCGAGATGGTTCTGCCGGGAATCTTAGCGGTTTGTATGCCGATCGCGGTCGGGATCGTTTTCCGTCTTTTGTATAACGCGATGGGCACGAACCGGACGGCAAGCTCGGCGACGGGCGCGGAAGGCGTTGCCGGATTTTTGATGGTCGCGACGATCGTCGGGATCGTCATGGCGCTCTTTTTAAACAACGCGGGCGGCGCGTGGGACAATGCCAAAAAATACATCGAAGCCGGACAACACGGCGGCAAAGGTTCGGACGCGCATAAAGCGGCAGTCGTCGGCGATACGGTCGGCGACCCGTTCAAAGACACGGCGGGACCGAGTCTGCACGTTTTGATCAAACTGCTCGCAACGATCACGCTCGTACTCGCGCCGTTCTTTATTTAAGGGAAGATTGAAAAATTAGCCGCGGATAACGCGGATTTCGTCGATTTTAATTTTATTGCTTTAATCCGCGTTATCCGCGTCCATCCGCGGCTAATTTTGTCTTTGCGTTAAAATAATTTTATGCAAACAATAAAAGTCCAATCAAAACAGCGCGAGGAAATGATCGAGATCACGCGGCAAGTCGAAGCAGTTTTGCGGGAAAGCGAAATTAAAGAAGGCGTCTGCGTTCTTTTCACGCAGCATACGACCTGCGGTTTGACGATCAACGAAAACGCCGACCCCGACGTGAAAAGCGATATGCTCTTATTTCTGCGCAAGACGATTCCGCAGTATTACGAAGGTTTCCGGCATTTTGAACACAACTCCGACGCGCATATCAAATCTTCGCTCGTCGGCGCCAGCCTGACCGTCCCGTTTGCGGGCGGCGAACTTCTTTTGGGAAGATGGCAGGGAATCTACTTGTGCGAATTCGACGGCGGACGCGAAAGAAAGGTTTTAATACAATTTTTAGCCACGAATTAACACGAAATTTCACGAATTAAATTAAACCTATAATTCGTGAAATTTCGTGTTATTCGTGGCTAATTTTTCTTGCGCGGAAAAACCAAAATCGCGTCGCTCACGCGGCGTTCGCCTTCCTTATCCGAAGGACGATTAACGACCTTGCCGTCGAGAAACATCGTCGAAGAACCGCCCCCGTCGAGATTCATCGCATCCGTCGCACCTAATTCCAATAAAAGTTTCGCCAGATCTTCCAAACCGATTCCGCCGCTCGATTCACTTCTGCCGTCAACCGTAACCATCAAAAACTTGCCGTCCTTAAGGCGCGCGACCGCCGTGCGCGGATGACGCGTTTCGACAAAGGCTTTCGAAGATTTTTCCGCTTCCCAGGTGATTTTGATTTTTCCGTTTAAGACCAGCAAAGGAACGCCGCTGACAATATCTTCGGTGGCTAAAATCGAAGGCGGAAAGTCTTCGGGATTGTCGCTCAAGCCGTTTCCGAAATTGACCTGCGTGAACATAAAACTTGCCTTTGCGCCGATTTTTGCTTTTGCCAAAATTTCTGCGCGGCGTTTACCGCTTGCCGAAATGACAAAACCGCCGGCGGGAATCTTGCTGCTCCCTTTGCCGTCGAGAATTTCAGTGATTTTTCCGTTTTGCACAACGATTTCGAGTCCTTTCGGATCAGTCAAAGTCGTGCGGTGAAATTCGGGCGTATAAACGACCAGATCATTTTCCTTGCGCTCACGATTAATGCCGGGCGCGTCAAACGGTTGTTTGTTGACGGCAAGCACGCCGATCAAATTCAAATGGTTGATGCTGATCTTTGTTTGCTGAGGCGAATTGGCGATAAAAAGAGCAATTCTGTTTGAGAGCGATTCGCTCAAAACCTTTCCGTCAATCTGCAAACTGCCGACGTCATCGCCTTCGAAAATACTTCGGTCGATCCGAAAAAATCCCGCATTGATCGCCGCCAATGCGCCGTACCGGGCGGCGATCGAAGAAGTTTTTTCAAGTCCGATCGCCGCATCCATCGCGTGCACGACATCGAGTCGGACTTTTGTCAGATCCAACCGGAGCAGATTCATTTTAACTGGCGTTTTATCAATTTCACGCGTCATTTCGGCGTATTCGACGCCGTCCTGAACGGTTTTGAAATCCTGCGCGTTGATTGAAACAAAAAGCAGAATTGTCCATAGATGAGCACAGATAAACACGGATATTTTTTTCATAAAATTTGCTTTGCGTACTTTGCGTCTTTGCGTGAAAATTATCTTTTAATATGAAGCAAATCAACGAAAGAGTGCAACTTTTAAACGATAAGTCTACGAACAACAACGGCATATATGTTCTGTACTGGATGCAGATGTTCAAGCGCACGGAATATAATCACGCGCTCAATTTTGCGATTCGCGAGGCGAACGAGCGCAAACTCCCGCTCGTCGTTTACGAAGGCTTGAAATATTATTACCCGTGGGCTTCCGACAGGATTCACACGTTTATTCTCGAAGGCGTCGAAGAAAAGCGCAGGGCGTTTGAAAAACTCGGAATCAAATATGTTTTTTACCTGCAAAAAGACGAAAATTCGCCGCAGCAAACCGTCGCGAAAATCGCCAAAAACGCCGCGCTGATCGTGACGGACGATTTTCCGTGCTTCATCATTCCGCGTCACAACGAAGCGATCGTCGAAAAAGCCGAAATTCCCGTCTTTGCGGTCGATTCGAACGGCGTGATCCCGATGTCGCGTTTTGAAAAGGAAGAATATGCGGCTTATACGATTCGCCCGAAGATCAAAAAGATCCTCGGCGATTATCTGAAACCGTTCGAGGAAGAAAAGATACGCATTAAAGGTGCGGATTTAAAAGTTGATTGTCCCGACACGGAAGTTAATTCAAAAAATATTAAAAAGTTAGTTTCCGAATGCGCGATCGATCATTCGGTCAAGGCTTCGCATTTTTATCAAGGCGGAACGGCGAACGGTCGCAAACGCTTGAAAAAATTTCTGAAAGAAATTTTATCCGATTACGACGAAGCGCGAAACAAACCCGAAAAAGACGGTTCGTCGCGCCTTAGTTCGTATCTGCATTTCGGTTTTCTATCGTCTTTGGAAATCGCATTGGCGGTGCAGGACGCGGACGCGCCGCAAAAATCAAAAGACGCGTATCTCGAAGAATTGATCGTCCGCCGCGAGCTTTCCTACAATTTCACGCGGTTTAATGAAAAATATGATTCGCTTCGTGCTTTGCCCGCCTGGGTGCAAAAAACGATGCGCGAACATATCACGGACGAGCGCGCGACCGTTTATTCGCTCGAACAGCTCGAACGCGGCGAAACTTACGATGAATTGTGGAATGCCGCGCAGCGCGAGATGGTCGAGACGGGCGAAATGCACAATTACGTCCGAATGCTCTGGGGCAAAAACGTGATCGGCTGGACAAAAAGCTATGAAGAAGCCTTTGCCGTTCTCGAACATCTCAACAACAAATATTGTCTCGACGGTCGCAACCCGAACAGTTACGCGGGAATTTTATGGTGCTTCGGCAAACACGACCGACCGTGGATGGAGCGTCCGGTTTTCGGCACGATCCGTTATATGACGAGCGGCTCGACCGGCAAAAAATTCGATTCGAAAAAATACATCGAATGGACGAAAACTCTCGGGCAAGCAAAATTATTTTAACTTTCAAATATCCTGATTTTTAAGAATCTCGGCTTTTATTTCGGTTAAATTGCTCATCATTCCGCCGAAAGATATTGTCTCGCCCGAATCTTTATCATAAGTTTCAGAGTCTTTTTGCTTTTCTTCCGTCTGAAAAAAAGGTTCGGGAACCTTGTCGTAATTCGTCAATGCGCGAAGCGACTGCAAAGTTTCGAGCGCGAAAATGCCGCCGAAAAAGCCTGCAAAGAGCGAAAAAACGGCGGTTGCCGTGCGCGAAACTTTTCGTTTAACCCGCGCCCAACCGACCGGACAATCCTTTGTGATGACCGTGCCGTCCGCGCGTTTGTGAATGCGCAAACAAACGCGACCTTCCGCATTGATCAAAAAGTTTTCGGCTTCCAATTGCGTCATATCCGAAAGATTATAGACGTTCAGCCGGCACATCGCGCAATAACGTTTGCGCTCGTCGCCGCGCATTTCGTTCCAGTTTGCATCGCACGGGCTGGCAATGCGCACGCTGTCTAAAGGGTTTGTAAATTTCTGCATAAATGAGCCTCCGAAAAGTTAGACAACGAAAAGCGTTTTTTGTTCCCGAAATAAATTTTTAAATCCGGCTGATACTTATTTGCGAAATGTTGCGCGTTAGATGGTTGAGGAGCAGATTTGTTCCGGCAAGTTTATTTTTAAGGAGCATTTTTTTGTCATGATAAATCATATTTCTATCGCAGTTGAAAATCCCGAGAAGGCGGCGAATGTCATCGCCGAATTGTGGAACGGCGCGGTTGTTCCGTTTCCGCCCGCGCCGAATTCTTTTATCGTTTTTGCCAACGACGGCAGAGGTTCGGGCGTTGAAATTACGCCGCTCAACACGATTCTCGTACCCGGAAAAGGTTTGCCGCCGGAGGAAGGTTTTGATTCGACAACGCCGACCGAAGAATACGAAGCCCAATTCGTGCAGAGCGATTCCGCGCCGCAGTATGTCGCGACGCATTTGAATATCAACACGCATCTGAGCATTGAAGAGATCAAGGAGATCGGACGGCGCGCCGGCTGGCGCACGCTCGTCTGCAACCGCGGGCAAGGTTTGTTTCAGCTCGTCGAACTGTGGATCGAAGACCGCTTTATGCTCGAAGTGATGACGCCCGAACAAACCGCGCGTTATCTTGAGATTACGAGTCCCGAATTTTTTGCCGAAGCTCTGGGAATCACGTTTCCGCAAAACGCACAGCCGAGCGAAAATCTGAACTTAATCGGCTAAATTTGCGTAAAAATTAGCGGCGTGTTTTTTCAATGTTTTTTATTCACGCTCTTTTACATTGAATATTCGAACACGTCGTTAATTCCGGCAATATCTTTTGGGATATTGCCGGAATTTGCTTTTTAAAAATCCGTTATGATCTCTTCAAAATCTTCCCAGGCGTCTTTCCAATCAAAACTTTCCAGACCGCGAAAACGTTTTTTGTAATCGTAAAACGAATTCCCTTCGTAAGCGTAGCCGTGATAATAAAACTTTTTGCCGTTTGCAAGCGCAAATTTTATTTCCAAAAGCATCGTCAAAATACCCAGACTGCGCGCCGTTTCTTCGGGCGCAAACATGCCGTAAACGCTTGAGATCGTTTCTTTTCCGACATCGAAAAAAGCGGCGGCAAGCAATTCTTTTTCGCGGTAAGCGCAAACTTCCAAGCCTTCGCACGGAATGGTCGCGGGTTCGTAGGAAAGAAAATCGTAAAGCGAATCGGGCACGCCGTATTCGAAGCGCGTTTTATGGCGTTCAAAAAGTTTTTCTTTTTCCGGCGTGACTTCGATCGGGCGAATGACGACCTGCAAATCCTGATTTTTGCGTAAGACGCGGCGTTGATTTTTGGAAAAGGAAAATTTTTCGAGGTTGACGCGGAGCGCGTAAACCGTGCGGATGTCGTATTTGTAATAGCCGAGATTGTAGCGGTAAAAATGCTCGCCGAAATGACGCCAGCCGCCTGCCAGAAGCAAATCCGTCTGTTCGGGCGAAACTTGAGAGGCGTAAAATTCTTCGTTAATGTAAGAAAACTGCTCCATGCGTTAAAGATGCCGAAAACTTTCAAGCAGAAAAAATATACCAAATCCGATTTGCCGTTGAAAATCTGCGCAACGTGTAATCGCGTTTTTGCGTGGCGAAAGCGTTGGGAAAAGGTTTGGGCAGAGGTGAAATATTGCTCCGAGCGCTGCCGGAAAAACAAAAAAAGCGAATAGCAAAAAGGGAAATTTTGCTATTCGCCTGATAATTTTTAATTTTACTTTAATTTGCGATCGCTTCCGCCTCTTCGTCATCCTCATCATCGGTATCAACTGATGATGCCGAAACTTCTTCGCTGACGCTTGAAGTTTGATATGACGGATATTCGGCTTTGGCATTGCGTTTGTCCAAAGACTCTTTGGCTTTGAGCATCGTACAGCCGCCTTCGAAAATTGCGCCGTCTTCGATCACCAAACGCGGCGTTTGAATATTGCCGACGACGCGTGCCGTGCGTCCGAGCTCGAGTTTTTCGGTCGCGACGATATCGCCGTTGACCGTGCCGCTGATGATCGCTGCCGCGACCGCGATATTGGCATCGACCTTGCCCGTCGAACCGACGATCAGCGTGCCGCTTTCCGACGAAACTCTGCCCGTCAGATGCCCGTCAATGCGCAGCATCGCCTGAAAGCTGGTTTCGCCCGTTAAGACCGTGCCGTTGCCGACATAACCGCTCAGACGACCTTCTTTGATGTCGCGCGCCATCGATTCGCTGTCGGAAACGGCGCGGATCGGCTGTTGCTGCGGCGCTTGGGCTTCACCCGAATATTGATAGAAACTGCTGTTTGTTTGCGGTTCCTGATAATTTTGCGTATCGTTCGTTTGTTCCTTCGCGGAACTTCTTCCCATTCTGATCATACTTTCTCCTAAAACCTCCAAATGGATTTTTCCGACTCGACAACCTCTGATTGAACACGGGGGAAGCATCTAACCGGACGCGAAACGAAAATTTATATTGATTTACTATTTATTAGAAATGAATAACTGAT
Source organism: Pyrinomonadaceae bacterium (assembly GCA_035536135.1). Taxonomy (GTDB): domain Bacteria; phylum Acidobacteriota; class Blastocatellia; order Pyrinomonadales; family Pyrinomonadaceae; genus JAFDVJ01. The sequence continues at coordinate 19,083 of DATLOR010000517.1, forward strand.
TTTTTTCAGCTGATTGATATGATAAAGGAGTTTTTCGATTTATGTCCAGTCTTTCGAAAAGATTTGTAAAATTGCGGCTTTTCTGTCAAACTTTTAAGTTTTGGAGGCGTAAGTAAAAGTTGTTTGTAGAAACCAAAGCAAAAACCAGACTGCTCAAGAAAATGGGTAAGGCAATCGCCGATTTCAAGATGATCGAAGAAGGCGATCGCATTATGGTCTGTCTTTCGGGCGGCAAAGACAGCTATACGCTGCTCGATCTGCTGCTCGACGTGCAGCGCCGTTCGCCGGTTAATTTTGAAATCCTCGCGGTTAATCTCGACCAGAAACAGCCCGATTTTCCGACGGAAGTTCTGCCGAATTATCTCGAATCGATCGGCGTCGATTACCGAATCGTCGAAGAAGATACCTATTCGATCGTTAAAGAACATATTCCCGAAGGCAAAACGTTTTGTTCCCTTTGTTCGCGTTTGCGGCGCGGAATTTTGTATTCGACGGCGATCAAAGAAAATTGTACGAAAGTCGCGCTCGGTCATCACGCCGACGATATTATCGCGACGTTTCTTCTGAATCTTTTCTACGTCGGACAATTAAAAGCGATGCCGCCGATCCTGCGTTCGGACGCGGGCACGAACACGGTTATCCGTCCGCTTGCCTATTGTCAGGAAGCGGAAATCGCCGCTTACGCGGAGGAAAGAAAATTCCCGATCATTCCGTGTAATCTATGCGGCTCACAGCCGAATATGAAGCGCGCCCGCGTGAAAAATCTCGTTACCGAGCTCGAAAAGGAAATTCCTTTTCTTCGCAGCTCGATCGTTACGGCGCTGACCAACGTGACGGGTTCGCATCTCTTGGACAAAGAGCTTTACGATTTTGAGAATTTCGCGCCGCTCATCAAACAAATCCCTGCGGGACACGGCAGCGTCGAAAAAGAACTGGACGCGGTTTTCGATCATTCCGAAGATCAGCTGGCAGGCAGCAGAATGCCGCTCACGGTTGTCGAATCGCTTGTCAATTAGACCGATTTTTACTACAAAAACCGCAAAGGACACAAAGAAGTTATAAAAATCTTTGTGTCCTTTGTCGTTAATTGAACCGGTTTCCGTAAATTAAAATTTTACATCACGCGGTGCAAATGTTTTATCGTCAATCGAATCGTTGTGTTTGACCGATTTGACGATGTTGATGATATCGCCCATCGAAGGACTCGTGCTCACGGATTTGAACGGCAGTTTGATCCCGTCAACATCACGGTAATCCGAAAATGTGATCGAATACGGCAGAGTTTGTTCACTCGTGCTCGAAGCCACAACGCCGCGCCGTTTTAAGAGCAGAAACGATTTGGTCGAATAAAGTTCCGTGACCTTCGTGCCTTTTTCGGGCGTGAATTCAACGACATAACATTCTTCGTCGCCGACCTTTTCCAGTCCTTTGATTTCGATGGTTTTGTAATTCGTTTTCCAGTCCAAAGGCGCGAGCAGATCAGCGCCGAGCTTGATATCTTCGAGCTTTTTACCCGAGTATTTTTCGACCGGCGAAAAGGTGTAAACTTCTTCGCCCCGAGTTCCGTCAAAAAATTCAAAACCCTTCGCGATCGTTTTGCCCAACGCCGTCAGAGTCGTTTCGCTCGCCGATTTGTTCGGAAATTTTGCGTAGGAAGTTGATGTTCCTTTGACGCCTTGATTAATGAAATCGATGTCGGCAACCGTCACGCGCGACGTAATGCGCCGCCAATTGGCTTCGCCGCCCGCCGCTTCGATCGCTTTTGCCATCAATTCGTCCGCCGTAATTTTCGGCGTCGTGACGGCATTCGGGTCAAGCCGTTTAAAACTCGGTTCGCCCTGCGGCTGTGCGAGAATGATATTCGAGACTTTACCGTCCTCGCTGCGTTTGATCTTTAACGAAAAGTCGTCGGGAAGCGGATTTGTCCGGTAAACGTCTTTTTCCTTTTCCTCGAGAAAATAAGGCTGTTGACCTTCGACAACGAGCGCGACTTTGCCGTCAACTTCCTTGATCTCGACGATCATCGCGCTTTTTTCCGATTGATATTTACCGATCAGTTCCTTTAACGCGTCGGCATTTTGCGTTTTTTGTTCCGCGTTTGCTTTCGGCAAAGTATAATTGCCCTGCGGTTGCTCGAGATAAAGCTCGGTGTCCTTAAAAGTCATAAAAAAGCCATCGGGCGCACCGTTTAATTTATACTTGCGTCCGCCGACATTTTCCAGAATATACGTCGGCTGTCCGGGAACGACCGCCGCGAGTTTGCCGTCCTGCATTTTGACTTCGATATCAAATCCGGCTTCTTTGAAGCTGTATTTGCCGACCTCTTTCTGCATCGCATCGGCAGAAACGCTCTGCGTTTGATTCGGATTGCCGAGAATATTTTCCCAGATAATCGGCATCAGTTCATTGCCGAGCGGCGACCCCGAAACATTCGTGAGCATCACGAAACCGAGTTTCTTTTCGGGAATCATCGCGACAAGCGAATTAAAACCGTCGATATTGCCGCCGTGCTGGACGACCTTCAAGCCGTTCCATTCCTGTAAAAACCAGCCCAGACCGTAAGCAAATTTGCCGTTCGGCGAAATATTCATCTGTTTTTTCGTCCATTCGTCAAAGCCTTTTTCGCTGACGAGGCGTTTGCCGTCCGCGGTCGCGCCGCCGTTCATCACAAACGAAATCCATTTCGCCATATCGCTCGCCGACGAATTGATCGAACCGGCGGGCGCGACCTGATCGATTTCCCGAAACGGCAGACGGCGGGTTTCTTTGGTGTCGAAATTGTATTCGTAACCGAATGAATAATCCTTCGCCTTCTGCATCTCGACCATCGACATCGTCGAATTGGTCATTCCGAGCGGCTTGAAAATTCTTTCGGGAACAAATTTTTCATACGGCATCTTTTGAACCTGCGCGGTCACTTCGCCTGCCGCCGCAAACATTATGTTTTGATAGAAAAACTTTTCGCGCAATTTCGCCATCGGTTTGGCTTCACCGACTACCTGAATCAATTCCTGACGATTCAGTCTGCCCGTGATCATCGCCAGATCCGTCCGGTTCAAACCCGAAGAATGATTCATCAAATCGCGCACCGTCATATTTTTATCGGTATCGGGGTCATACATTTTGAAATACGGCAGGTATTTTTTCGGGCTGTCGTCCAGATTCACTTTGCCTTCGTCCGCCGACATCAAAACCGACAGCGCGGTGAAGGCTTTGGTCGCCGAGCCGATCGCAAACTGCGTGTCGGACGTGACCGGGATCTTCTTTTCAAAATCCTTGTAACCCAGTCCTTTTGAATAAATCACTGCGCCGTCTTTGACGATCACGAGCGACATTCCGGGAATGCCGAGCTCGCCGCGGCGTTTTTCAACCTTTTCCTCAATGATTTGCAGACTTTTCTGTAAATCGGAAGAAGTCTGCGCCGTCTGCGCGGCGGAAGTTTGCGCGTAGCCGACCTGCGGCAAACTGACGGTCAAAATCGAAAATGTGATCACGAGCGAAAATAAAAATCGCCAGTAAATTTTGTTAATCATTGCTTATCTCCAAAGGGTGTTATGAAAAAACTCCTAGCTTTTAACGAGCAAAACGAGAGAAAAGTTTACCAAAAAGTTGTGTTATAATTTTTGCCGTTATGGGGCTCGCAAAACTCAAAACAAAAATCAGCATCGAAAATTATCTCGAAGGCGAAAACTTTAGCGACATAAAACATGAGTTTGTTAACGGCGAAGTCTACGCAATGGCTGGCGCAAGCGACAGGCATTATCGAATTACGATGAACATTGCTGCAAAATTGGATTCTCATTTGGAAAATTCAAAATGCGAAACGTTTATGGCGGAAATGAAGCTTCAAGCCGACGAAAAAACTTTTTATTATCCCGACGTTTTTGTTTCCTGCGATAAAACCATAAAAAGTGCCTTTTACCGCGAAGAACCGATTTTGATTGTCAAGGTCGTTTCGCCTTCAACACGCCAAATTGACCGCCGCGAAAAGCTGCGCGTTTATCAGCAAATTCCGACCGTACAGGAATATGTCATCATCGAACATGACAAGATGCATATCGAAATTCATCGCCGCCAACCGGACGGGCATTGGATAACTTATTTTTACAATGAAGGCGATCTAGATGAGCAAATCGAATTTCAATCCGTTGATCTATCGTTCGATCTTGAAGAGATCTACCGCCGCGTCAGATTTGAAGATTAACTTAATTATCAGACTTTTTTCTTAAACTTTTGTTTGAGCCATTTTATTTCGGTTACTAACGCACGCCACAAACCGCCGATAAATAATCGAACCGGCTTATTTCCGCTAAAAACCGAGGCAATCGCGTAGAGCGTCCGCACGGAGATGCGCGGTCTGTTGTAGATCGCAAAAACCGGCTCCCAGCGTTCGGGCTGAAGTTTGGCTTTGAAGGCATCAAGCCCGTCGAAATTGTAAAATCTCTGCGCGTGTTTCTGCATCCACGCGAGCAAAATGCGCAGCCAGAGCGGATTATCGAACGGTTTGATCTCGGCTCTTACCGAGAGCGGCGAAAGTCCGAGCGTCGCATAATCGCAGCCGTCTGTTGCCAGTTCGCGCATCGCCGCGTCGATCATTAATTCGACCGTTCCGTTCGGCGCTTTCGGGCGATGAATAAACTGCTCGAAAAGCCAGCCGTTGCGCGTCGCGACGGGCGACAACAAGACAAAACCGACAACTTCGCCGCCATCATCACCACGCTCGGCAACAAAAACGCGCCGGTCATAGAGCCTCGCGAGCGTATCGGGCTCGACCAGAAAATGAAGCGGCGGCAAACCTTTGGCGTTAAGCCATTCGCGCACGCATTCCTTCAAGACAGGATTTTGATAAGCGCGTTCGGTCGTCCATTCCGTGATCTTGACGCCTTTGTTTCGCGCCCGGTTGATCTGCGCCCGCAGAGATTTATGTTTGGCAACGATCTCCGCCCAATTTTTCGGCTGCCAGACAGGCTGCGCGCCGAGCAGAATTTTCGCGTAATCGGGCGAATTTTCATAGACGACTTCGAGCCGCGATTCCGCTGCGAGATAACAAACGCGTTCATTATTGCGTGCGGCTTCACTCTCAAACTCGGCAACGACTTCCGCCAGACGGCTCGGCGCGCAAACCGGCGCACCCGCCACGACCCGCACGCCGACCGCCGCGACAAATCCGACGACTGCATCGTTCGCCGCCGAAAACCAACGCTTGATGCCGGGATTTAAGATTTGATAGGAAGTCGTGTTCCAGCCGTGCGCCAGGATAAGTTTGCGGGTTTCTTCGAGAAGCGAAATCTTTTCCGCTGTTTGCTCCTCAAAACCTTGTAAAGATATTGCCGTCGCCTTGCCCATCGCTTAGATTTAAGTTTATCAAATAAAGCGGTTCGTGAAAGCATTTAAATGAATTGTTATTGATCGATTTCCTGAATCAGGATTTTACGGTCTTTTCCGATAAATACCGCCACCTTTTTTTTCTGACCGTTCGATAATTCATTTAGCATTGAAGGCAGCTTGAGAGTCGCCGCATCAATAAAGTCGCCGCCCAAAACATCGTCCCAGTGAAGTGTGCCTTCACCCGGAAAGCTTTCTTCGCTGATCCGGCACTGCGGAGAAATATAAAAATAACCCGAGACTTCGCCTTCTTCTTCGTCGGGAATGACCGCCCACGTAAAATCGGGACTCGTCAAAACGCGAAAACTGTCCAAACGCCTGATTCCCAGCTGCGCTTCGCGATAGATCTTCCTTTTTCCGCTAGTTTGATAAATTTCCAATCGCGACACTTTCGGATACAATTCATCTTCCTGCACATCACGCCTGACGATCAGACACGAACCCGCGAGAAAAGCTTCGTCATATTTTTGCTTGTGATAATTCGGCGCGCCCCGCAAAACGACCTGATACAAAAATTTTCCGCCCCGCATAACGCGCACAACATTACCTTTTTGCTTCAGCTTCAACTCTTGCCCGAAAGCCAAACCGGCGACCACTGAAATTATCAACAAACTACCGAAAATCTTCTTAAAATTCATACATTTTTCAAAAACCCGTTCAGACAAAATACTTATACCTCAAGACTCCTTGAGTTTTTTTATTTGCGGTTAAATTTTCGATTATGCCGTCAAACAGACAGAGAATTCAGTTCTTGAATGATTTTCGGAAGTTCCTGCAAAACAAAATCCACTTCGCTTTCGGTGTTATATCTTCCCAGAGAAAAACGAATTGCGCCCATTGCCGCTGAATAAGGCACATTCATCGCCTGCAGAACGGCGGACGCGACGTGATGCGCCGCATTGCACGCCGAACCGGTCGAAACGCAGATTTCCAGAGCGTCGAGCCGCGCGAGAATCGCTTCGCCGTTCGTGTTTTCAAACGAAATACTTGAGGTATTCGGGAGGCGTTTCGCGTAATCCGCGGTCCCGTTCAAACGAGAATTTGGAATTTTTTGCAAAATTTCGTTTTCGAGCTTGTTGCGAAGCGTGAAAACTTTCTCAACGGCAGAAAAATCTTCGCATAGCTGTGCCGCTTTTCCGAGAGCCGCGATCTGATGAACGGCTTCGGTTCCGGCGCGGCGCGCGCTTTCCTGTCCGCCGCCGATAAAATATGAGGGAAGTTTGAGATTTTCTTTGATATAAAGCGCACCGATGCCTTTCGGCGCGTGAAATTTATGTCCCGAAAGCGAAAATAGATCGATCTGCGTTTTCTTCAAATCGACCGGAACTTTCCCGACCGCGTTGACGCCGTCAACGTGAAAAACCGCACTGGAATTTGCTTTGACGATTTCGGCAATGAGCGCGACGGGAAACAAAATACCGGTTTCGTTATTGGCGAGCATCACGGAAACGATCGCCGTGTCTTCACGCAGGGAATTTTGCAGCTCGTCCAGATCTAAAAAGCCTTGTTCATCAACATCGAGCCAGGTTATTTCAAAACCTTTGTTTTCCAATTTTTCGCAGAGTTTGCGAACGGCTTCGTGTTCGACCCGCGTGGTGACGATGTGTTTTTTCGACGGATCGGCTTCGAGCGCGCCGAGAATCGCCCAGTTATCGCTCTCCGTTCCGCCGGACGTGAAAATTATTTCGCTCGTAGAATTTGCGCCGACGAGCGAGGCAACCCGTTCGCGTGATTTTTCAACTATTTCTCGGGCTTCGCGTCCGGCTCTGTGCGCCGACGAAGGATTGCCGTAAACGGAAGTTAAAAACGCTTGCATCGCTTCAAAAACTTCCGCCGCGACGCAGGTTGTAGCATTGTTGTCGAAATAAATCATATACTTGATTGAAAACGTAAAATGAAAAGTGGAAAATAAAATTTTCACCAATTTACCATTTACAATTTACCATTTACAATTAACTGAACTGTGAAATCTATTCTTAAAATTACGGAAGCAACGGGCGACAGTTGGGATTTTGAACTGGCGCCAAGCGCGCTTTATTCGATCGGCAGGGCAAAGGAAAACGATATCGTTTTAAATGACCGCCGGGTTTCGCGCCATCACGCGCAGGTTTCAGCCGAAAACGGGAATTTCAAAGTTATTGACGGTTATTTCGCGGACGGCGAATTAAAACGCAGCGTCAACCGGGTCTTTGTCAACGGCATTCCGTATCTCGACAAAATTCTCGAACAGGGCGATATGATCACGATCGGCGAAAGCCGGCTTGTTTTTCAGACCGTCGCCGACCAACCAAAACCCGAACCCGCCGATCAGGCGAAAGTTCCGACCGGCGTAAACTTTGACGACCAACCGCTCGGGCACACACAGCTTTTGATTTCGGCGAACGAGATTATTTCGAAACATTCGAATCTTTCGATCGAAGCGGAATTTGTTTCGCCTGCCGAGATCAAACAACTGCGCCGCAAAGCGCAGATCCTCGAAATGCTCTACGATATGAGCAAAACGCTTGGCACGGTGTTTGACTTAAAAGAAATCTTTATGCGGGCAACGGATTTGATTTTTCGCGGAACGCCTTCGGACAGGGTTGTCGCACTGCTCGCCGACGAATCGATCGACGGAAAGATTCTCGAATACAGCCTTTTCCCGATCGCGCTCAAGGCACGCGACGAGAATATCGAAAAAGTCAGCGAAAGACTGGCTGTTTCGCGAACCATCACGCAAAAGGTAATGCGTGAAAAAGTTGCGCTTTTGTCGCAGGACGCAAAAACCGACGCCCAGTTTTCCGGCGTGGATTCGATCGTATCGCAGGGCGTTCGTTCAACGATCTGCGCGCCTTTGATCACCGAATCGAATGTTCACGGCGTGGTGTATGCCGACCGGCTCGACCCGTTTGCCGCTTTTACTTCCGATGATCTGGAATTGATCAGCGCGGTCGCGGCGCAGACGGCGGTCGCGGTCGAAACCATCAAAGCGCATAAACGGCTCGCGCGCGAAGAAGTGGCACGCGCAAATTACAGCCGCTTTATGCCCGAATATGTTGTAAAACAGTTGCTCGAAAAGCCCGATTCGTTTAGACTAGGTGGCGTAAATCAGAAGATTACCGTGCTTTTCGCCGATATTCGCGGTTTTACGACTCTTTCGGAAAAAGAAAATCCCGAAAAGATCGTTGGTCTTTTAAATAGATATTTTACGGCGATGAGCGAGATTCTTTTCGCTTACGGCGGAACGCTCGATAAATATATCGGCGACGGGTTAATGGCGATCTTCGGCGCGCCGACGGCATCGCCCGAGGATGCCAAAAACGCTTTGAAAACAGCCGTCGCGATGCAGAAACGGCTCGTCAAGCTGAACGAGGAATTGTCGTCAGAAGGTTTTAGCCGGGTTGAGATCGGCATCGGACTGCACACGGGAATTGCGACGATCGGCTATATCGGTTCCGAGCAGCGGAGCGAATACACGGCAATCGGCGATTCGGTCAACATCGCTTCACGGCTCGAGCAAAATGCTCGCGGCGGACAGATCTTGATCAGCGAAGCGACGGCGGCGGAATGCGAAAATCTCGCAACTTTCATTCCGCAAGAGCCCCTAACCGTAAAAAATCGCTTGCAACCGGTCTCGCTGTTTGAGGTAAAATGGAATTAAGCGGCAATTGATAATCTGAAAGGATAAATCAAAGAGGTCGCTTGCAATGAAAAATTTAAGTTGGAATTATTCGGAGTTTGGAAAAATCCCTTCTATTATGAAAATTTCGTCACTCAAAAAACTTGTAACCGATTTGATGGCGATTGATTTAGGAACCGCCAGCACGATCATCGCGGTCAAAGGTCGCGATATTGTGTTTGATGAACCTTCATATATCGCCTATAACGAATTAACAAATGAGATTGTCGCTTACGGACAGGATGCCTACGATATGATCGGGCGCGAAGGACGCGACATCACGGTCGTCGCCCCCTTGAGCGGCGGCGTCGTTGCCGATTTTGAACGGACGAAAAGAATGCTCGCGTATTTTGTCAAAAAGTCGAAATCGGGCGGCTCGCAGGTTTCGACGCAAGCCGTCATGAGTATGACCTCGGACGTGACGCACGTCGAACAGCGCGCTCTGCTCAATGCGGCGGAAGACGCGCACATCGGAAAAGTTTACGTGATGGAAGAAGGCTTAGCGGCGGCGTTCGGCGCGGGCGTTTCGCCGACCGACAAACGCGCTTCGGCGATCGTCGACATCGGTGCGGGCACGACCAATATCGCGATCGTCGCCAAAGGCTCGATCATCCATTCGACCTCGGCGCGCATCGGAAGCCACGAAATAAACGTCGCGCTTTCAAATCATATTCGCCGCCATCGCGGTCTGCAGGTCGGCGATGAGTCGACCGAAAATCTTAAAACGCATTTTGCTTCGGCTTATTTGCCCGAAGACATTGCCAAGGCAATGACGATTCGCGGACGCGACGTGCAGACGGGAAGCCCGGGCGCGGTCGAGATCACGGCGGGCGAAGTTTATCCGGTCGTCGAATCGATCGTCCGGCGCGTTGCCCAGCTGGTCAGCGACACTCTGACCGAGCTCAGACCCGAAGTTGCCGCCGACATTTACGACCGCGGAATTATTTTAACGGGCGGCGGAGCACTCCTCAACGGACTTGATCAGTACATCCGCAGTTTCGTAAATCTGCCCGTCACGATTTCCGACGAACCGCGTTACGCAACCGTGCGCGGACTGCTGAAAATGTTCGATGAACCCGAACTGCTCGAAAGAGTTTCGCGCAACGAGCTGAGCCTCATCCAAAACGCCGAAATTCCGTTTGAAGCATAAAAAGCTCAAAAGCCTAAAAGTGAAAAGGTGAAAAAGTTAGTTCGTTAATATGAACAAAACTTTTTCACCTTTTCAC